>PIVM01001102.1 GCA_003353945.1 Gammaproteobacteria bacterium | reverse complement strand
ATTCTCTTCGATATATTGCAAGTACCGCTTCCTGCAGTGGAGAATTGGGAACCATGTGCTGTCCATGAGAGCTTTTGATTCCACCATTTCTGTGTGCGGCTTTACTCTCAACCAAGAGACTAAGAAGGGCACGCCGATCTGCCTTACCAGAGAGTGTGGTTGGGATGAAGTCCACTGAAAGCACCACAGAAGGGACCATGTGTGATGGCAGAACCTTGGAAGCACCGGTCTTAACAGCAGAAGTGTCCGCACTCCCAGGTGTCACAAAGCCCACCAGGCTCTCTTCATGTGTCAACACCACAGCCCGGGTAACAGATGAGTTCACAGATCGCAGAGCCATCTCAATTTCGCCCAGCTCTACTCGTTGGCCTCTGATTTTGACTTGCCCGTCATTCCGCCCAATGAAGAAAATCGATCCATCAGGAAGCAGCTTGACCATATCACCCGTCTTGTAGATGCGGCTTCTATCACTGGAGCTGAAAGGATTCTCGATGAAGGCTTTGCGTGTAAGGTCAGGACGGTTGAGGTAGCCCCTTCCTACGCCATCCCCACC
>PIVM01001101.1 GCA_003353945.1 Gammaproteobacteria bacterium | reverse complement strand
ACCAAAAGTGTCAGTGATACCGAGAACCTAAGGAGGGGCCTCTGCTTCGCCGACAAGGTCTTCAAGGCTGCCCGCCGAATGTGCCAAGCGCCGACTCCTTCCTCCCAGCTATCTGAGACTGCTGGAGCCGATTTTGAGGTGTCACAGTAGTTGAGAGGAGGTCACCCTGGGTGGAACGATTCAGTAGAGAGAAGTAGTTAGCTTGCCGGAGCCCCAGCCCACAAGAGACTGAAAGAAGTAGCTAACTTGCTAGAAACCGTACACCGTAGACCAGGCCCTGCATCCTTTTTTTGGTATTATATACCCTTTTTTCAGGATGCTACTAGCTAGGCCCATGCTTACATCCATGTGTTCAGACATCTTGCCCTTAAAGAGTCACTCCTTGCTTATGCTTTCAGATTTGAGGGCGCCCTAAAGGAAAATCAAACATATTTACCAAAAGTGTCAGTGATACCGAGAACCTAAGGAGGGGCCTCTGCTTCGCCGACAAGGTCTTCAAGGCTGCCCGCCGAATGTGCCAAGCGCCGACTCCTTCCTCCCAGCTATCTGAGAC
>PIVM01000151.1 GCA_003353945.1 Gammaproteobacteria bacterium | reverse complement strand
GCTTTCTCACCGAGGCGTTCAAATGGGAGCATATTGGAATATGTAAGCATTTGAACAACGAAGGTGAGGGAGCAGGGAGCAAGCGTAATTGGAAAATTTATTTTTTCCGCGGCCCTTACGTTAATGAATGAGATTGGATGTGATGGTCAACCTATTACTTCTTTAGTTGAATGTTTATGTTCGCGCTGTCCATCCATGGGCCATCTGCGGAGGATTACTTATGAAGCCTAGAGGGCAGATATCCAGAAGATTGGAGCAAAAATCAACAACATGCAGCCGCTGCTGGTAAGTGAGGACGTCGTGGACTATTGTCTGTTGCGTTGTGGGTTTGCGTAGAACAAAAACCGTTGCTCCTGGAAACTCTGTCTGAATTGTATTTCTTGCCCATCTCTGGAATTTCTCAAGATCTGCATCTGAGATGTCACTCATCCTGTTGCCTTCCACATGGTAGGTAATGTCCATTATTAGCTCTCCGGCTAGCTATTTTCAGCTCAAATCCGCATTTCCATACAATAAGTGTCGTTAACATTATGCAAAAATGCAAACCTGCGAAGTTATTATGGATTTGCCTGTGTTGAGCGAGGGTGTGGGTTTGCAAGCTTTGGGATTATTTGGGGGCTTATCCATTTAGTTTTCGTCGCTACTCACTAGGTAAATTCTATCAACCTATTTAAGATAGAATTAAAAACTATCTGATTCAATCCTCACTAAAAATGATAGATAGGTTCGTAAAATAATGACTTATCAAGCGCAAGCATACTGAACAATTTTCCGCTACGCTTCAAATTGTCCGGTGTTGCGGGCGTTCGACTTTTCAATGATAAAGATTAGTATATATGCCCACTGAATTCATATCCGATAAAGCAATTTACGACCGTGTCATTCAGGAGATGGTTATTGAAGCAGACAAGTATGTGTGGATTGCTACGGCTGACATTAAAGACTTGTATGTGAAGAGAGGAAATAAGATGGTTCCTTTCCTTAGTGTGCTTTCCGATATAATAGAGAAAGGGATATCAGTGCGTTTACTGCATGCCAAAGAACCAGGACCCAATTTTAGGAAGGACTTTGATAGATTTCCCCCATTGATCGAAGGGCTGGAGCGTATGCTTTGTCCAAGGGTTCACTTCAAGAGCGTTATTGTTGACGGGAAAAGAGCTTATACTGGAAGTGCTAATCTCACGGGCGCGGGTATGGGTGCAAAGAGTGAGAATCGAAGAAATTTTGAATCTGGTATTCTTACTGTTGATCCAGTTATGGTAAATAACATTATGAATCAGTTTGATCAGGTTTGGGCTGGCGGGCATTGTGAGCCTTGTGGGAGGAAGCAGTATTGTCCGGATTGCCCATTGGAGTAGTTAGCATAAGCAATCCGGGCATCGCTTAAAGCCTCACCCTGCGCAGTGCATCTCTATCAAGTAACAAACAACTGCACTGACAGAGGTCAACTCTGCGAGAAGATGAAGCTTGCTTAGGCGGCTCTGGATAAAAAAGATATCACTATTATCGCAGACAAAGGTAATTTTGGTGGGCAGGATATCAAAGAGACGCAAGATGCCAGCATAAGGGCCAAATGGTTGAGCACCTGTTGGCACAATCAAATATTGATCGGCTCTGTGATCTATAACTCTCCATGAGTCACTTTAATAATGAACGCTCACAATAGAACGAAAAAACAGAGTTCGCTAACTAACTTTTGATTTTGCTATAGAAGCCAAACGATTAGTTCTGTTTGTCAGGTGGTACGCCAAATGCTGATTTCACCACGATAAACTGCAATTTTCATTGCGAAATTAGCAAATCGTACATTGCTTTGTTAAGGTATTTTTTACTATAGTTGCACGGAAGTGCCGTACACTTGGTGAATAAAATGGACTCAATTAGTGTAAACCGTTTTAGAGATAACTTAAAAAACTTTGTAGAACAGGTGGTTGCAAACCATGCGCCCATTAAAGTGACTCGACGCTCAGGGGAAGACTTTGTCGTTATGAGTGCAGAAGACTGGGAAAGAGAGCAAGAAACTTTGTATATACTGCAGAACAGTGGCTTGATGCAGCAAATTGCTGGCTCCCTAGCAACCCATGCCAAAGACGCTGGACATAAACCCAACAAAGAGCAAATGGATGAAATCACCGGTATTTGAAGGTAATACTTGGGCAGCATACGAACAACTCCGAGAAAGGGACAAAAAATTACACAACGCACTTTGTAAGCTATTAAAGGAAATGCTGTGCGCCGACCCTGCTTCTGGCCTTGGAAAACCAGAACAACTAAAACATAACTTGTCGGGACTTTGCTCTAAGCGTATTTCCCAGAAAGACCGACTCATTTATAAATTTGATGATGACTACATTTACATTTTCGCCATTGGCGGACATTACGAACAACACTAAGCCGCCGGGTAGTGTGGTGATAGTAACCAACTACACGCATAAGTTTATTGTACACATGGGTGAAACTGGGTATATTCTACGCATGCAATAATAACAAGTGAATAAAAGTCCTGTCCTGCATTCCCGGCTTTCGCCGTATCACTCTGAACAAAAATTAATTTGAATTTTTGAATAAGGAGATGTCATGAATAAACTTACTGCGGTTGCGGCTATTATGTTTTTTGTATCCTGCTTAACTAGTTGCGAAAGAAACGCTTTAGGGTTTACTCAAGATGAGCTGTGTGCAAAGGCTTTAAGAGACCCCAGTGCACTGGTAGTGGAAATGTTGAAGCTAAATCGAATTGACAGGGAGGCTATAGATCTTGCTGCAGCCAAATGCTATAGGGTACAAACAAAATAAGCTATTATATTGCAGGATTTAATAGGAAAAGTTCCTGGCCATCAAAATAAAAGCAAGAAATATTTGTTATTTAATCCTGTTTGGAATTTTTAGGGAGGGATTACCCTCCCCTCTACCTAAGCAGCCTTGTCACCACCCTCAAGCAACTCTTCACGCGCAATCGTTACCTCTGGCGGTGAGTCAATGCCTATTTGAGTTTGAATACCTTATTGCTAGGATTTTGATTTATTTGTGGGCTTGCTTATTCCACAATACCGCGCGGTCATCTTAGAAAACAAAACTTATGGCTGGAGAGGTAAGCTGCAGCTCAGCCTACTGTTGGTACCTGAAGTGTTAACTCCGGCTTTCGAGGAACAACGAACTGTTAAATCAATAAAGCCATCGACAAAAACGTGCCATGAGCGGTCGGATACAAATAATAAAATATCCTGGTTTTTTGCAAGGCACCATAAGCAGCAGTTATCTAAAAGCTGCCTGCATCAAAAAACAAAAAGCCAGCGCTGTTTCGAAAATAGTGACTGTGGCATGGCAGTGCTAACAAGTACTACTCTCACAAGTCAAGTTTTGCGTCATTTATTGCAATTGTCCTATCGCAATCAAATCGATGCCTAAAGCCCATCTGTGATAAAGTGCGCCTCGCAAAAAAAGCAGTCATTGTTTCGAGGTACCATGAATCCCTGGACAGTATTAGGTATAGCGACAATCCCTAACAACGGTGGGGAACTCAAATTGTCACAACGAGGAGAAGAGTTTTCCATCCGCCTTTCCGGCATACGTGGCGAGCTAATGAACAGTCGCGTGCACGGTTCTGAAGAAGCCCTTGCCGAACTTGGTTGTGCTCGCCTCAAATTAGTGGCTGATGCGCGGGTGTTGGTGGGAGGTTTGGGTATGGGTTTTACGCTTGCTGCTGCCCTCAAAGCTGTTTCGCCCACGGCACAAGTCACTGTGGCAGAGCTGATACCCGCTGTTGTGGAATGGAATCAGGGGCCACTGGGTAACTGCGCAGGGCATCCACTGCAGGACACCCGCACACATGTCCATGTAGGTGATGTGGCCGAATTGCTCATAAAGAAGAAACAGGCTTTCGATGCAATTTTGCTCGACGTGGATAACGGCCCCGAAGGTCTTACCCACAAAGATAATCGTTGGCTTTACTCTTTGAAAGGATTAGATGCAATCTATAAAACGCTCCGTCCTAAAGGTATCCTGGCCATATGGTCGGCCGGACCGGATCCGCTTTTTACCATTCGCCTGAAAAAAGCCCGTTTTAACGTCACGATGCGTTCGGTAAGAGCCCGGAAGGGCAAAGGAAGTCATCATACGATTTGGCTGGCACATAAAGGCTCTGGCTTCTACTAACTATCAGCAGTTAATATGAGCATCTAGCTGGGCGTCAGGCCAGTGAGGCTGGTTCAGCGCCAAAACGGGTTGGGCCGCGACAAATATTTGAGGTTTTCTTTCAGGCACTAAATACAAGATACTGCATGTTAAAATCCAGAATATCATCACCCACGATCGCTTCAATCGGCGCAGGGTCTAGGTCTTTTTTGAAACTCAGATAAGCTTCGACATTCACGACAATATCCCCACTCTCTTCTTGAATCAGTACATTGTCGTCCTTTATGGCTTTTAGCAATTTCTTCTTTTGATTATGGGATATGGCGATTTCTTGGAGATACATCATTTACCTGGCAAATTGATCAACACGTAATACAGGCTAGTATACTAGGACTTTTTGTCTTTTGATCGAGTTAGCCGCAACATTTTTTGTGTTTTTTACCACTGCCACAAGAGAAGGGGTCGTTTCTGTTGGGTGTTTTCTCTGATACGACCGTTTTAGGCTTATTTAGTATGCAATCAAATTCAGATGAAACTATAAGAAACGCTGGCAGCATATGATTGGGGCTACCATAAATCGGTATATTCGTGATCAGCTAGCCTTGAACCTGTTAATATGACCGTTTTGAAACCTATAAAGTCCATCAATCAGGAACCAGCCATTGTCTTTGTTACTCGATTTACCCCTGCATAAACAGCTTATTAAAGCCCTGGATAAACTGGGATTCACTGACGCTACAGAGGTGCAGGCTAAAGCTATTCCCGTAGCATTAGCTGGCAAGGATATTATGGTCTCTGCGCAAACAGGCAGTGGCAAAACGGCAGCCTTTTTACTGCCTTTGCTTGATAGGTTCTTAAGAAATTCTGCGCCGAATGGCAGCACTCGGGCATTAATATTGCTGCCTACCCGGGAGCTGGCGCTGCAAACACAAAAAGCCTTTGAAAAGTTGGCTGCGTTTACACCGATCAAATGTGGCCTGATTATTGGCGGTGAAGCCTTTAAGCATCAAGTAGCCACTATTCGTAAAAATCCTGAAGTCTTGATTGCCACCCCTGGGCGGCTGGTTGAGCATATCGGTAGAGGGACTCCTGATTTCCAGGATTTGGAAATCCTGGTATTGGACGAAGCTGATCGCATGCTGGATATGGGCTTTGCGGAGGATATGAATACTATTGCCCAAGCCTGTCAAACGCAGCGACAAAATATGTTGTTTTCAGCCACCTTAAACCATCGCAGCATAAAATGTATTAATGCCATATTGAATAATCCCGAATCCATTGAGCTTGATACCCACCGCCAGGGGCACGTCAATATTAAACAGCAGTTGGTCCTGGCTGATGATATAAAACACAAAGAACAATTGGTAGCCGCATTAATTACCCAGGAGCAGGTACGTAAAGTCCTGGTTTTTTGTAATACCCGTGTTCAGTGTCAGCAGCTAGGTAATGTCCTTAAATATAAAAAATTTAAAGTGGATTTTATTCACGGAGATATTGCTCAAAGTGATCGAAAGCAAGTCATGAATCGCTTTAGAAGTGGGCATATTGATGTATTGGTGGCGACTGATGTTGCTGCGCGGGGTTTGGATGTAAAAGATGTGGAACTGGTGATTAATTTTACCGTGGCACAGTCAGGTGATGATCATGTGCACAGGATTGGCCGTACCGGGCGAGCTGGGCATGAGGGTATAGCCATTACGCTAGTCAGCTCGACGGAATGGAGTCAGATGTCAAGCATAGAGCGTTATCTGAAAATTCGTTTTGAAAAGCGCAAGGTTAAGGGTTTGGAATCCAGCTATAGTGGCCCGAAAAAGGTGAAGAAATCGGGTAAGGCAGCTGGGCCCAAAAAGAAAAAGAATGTTGACTCTAAAACAAAAACCAATAAAAAAACGTCAAAAAATAAGGCCCCAAAGAAAAAATCTGCAGCGAAAGTCTCGGTAAAACAAAAAGCGCCAAAGAAACATTCAGATGTGGAGCCACCCTCTTCTGGTAAGCGCTCGAAGTCCTTTCAAGCGGTTAATGGCGGCAGCACGAATAACCGTGATGGCTTTAGTGTTTTGCGTAAAAGAAAATAAACTATTTGCTGGGGGAGCCGGCCACTTGGAGTGCCATTCGAGTAACTAACGATATTTGAAAACTCTACAGTGGACTCTCCAGGCCACCAAATTCTATGCACTTGGCCGACCGGAAAGCGCACTTTGTCCCCGTTCGATCGCCTTAATTCCAACTGAAATAGTTGGGATTAGTTTGTTTGGTAGCCATAGGAAACAATAGTGCTAATGAAGAAATAACCTTCGATTATGCTATGAGAAATTACGGTGTTGATTATTTTCCAGATCAGTGCATGTGTGGTTCTAAGAGATGTCGAGGTAAGATAACGGGGTGGAGAGATTTACCAGACGAAAAAAAGAAAGAATATGGAGGCTTTGTTGCTCCTTACCTGCTCGAGTCACATACTTCAATGTCGATATTAAAAACTCGCTTTAGCCGTCGAGTCCACAGCTATGATTTTGTCGCATCTTTGCTTATCATACAAAATGATGAGCATCGTTCAGCGTAACAGTTAGCGCCGGATTCAGAAAGCACTTGCGCCAAGCCGCACAAGTGCGCTGTGTTCGTGTAAACTGTGTCTACATATTGTCAGTACAGATTGTGAGGTAATTATGGCGGGGTTTAGAGGTGGTCGACGTGGTTATAAGGCATCACCCAAGAATATTGGTCGCGGAATTTTGGAGGTGACGTCAACGGACGGCCCCCACACAGAGTGGCTGGGTATGCAGCCCTACTACATCCATACCTTGTGCATCGATGGCGAAGAATACAGCTATTTGTCTAACGACCAGGAGCTGGGTATCGACATCGGCAAGAAGGTAACCTTTCGCTACAAGGGCAGTGCTATTGAGAAGCGCTCTCTGGGAATTGTCATAGACCCCAGTGAACTCAATTAAACAATCGGCCCAGCTTGGAGTAGGGCTGCAGTCGAGACCTGCCTTGACTGCAGCGCGTGTCAGCAGTCACAGGAACGTCAGATCCGCAGTCAAGGACTCCTCTGATCTTAGGAATACATGGGGTGTCCGTTATGTTAAATTCTAGCCGTAAATAAGTCCTTAAATTCATATGGTCGTATCGCAGCTTACGGCGCAAACTTACCGTTCGATCCTACTGATCAGGCTGGTATTGAGTCGTACAGCAACGAGCAATCCACAATCCACAACCCACAACCCACAACCCACAACCCACAACGGTCAGTCGATTATGTTGCTGGATTGCTCGTTTCATCCGGCTGTTGTCGCACCCAAACGGACCTGCCGGAAAACGAAAAACTAACAAAAGCGAACATTCAACTGAGTTTTCTAGGATTATGCTTTCTCGAATGCCTGAGGACGGCAGTCTCTCGCGTTAACGTGCTATAGTGTCTATCCCTATTCTTCGTCCATTTTTGCTGTTAACACCTCTTAGACGGTACAGCCCGTTAATTTATCATAGCCTTGAGACTCCAAATGACATTCTCCAAACTTGGATTAAGTGACCCTATTTTACAAGCCGTAGGTGAGCAGGGTTACGCAACCCCCACCGCTATTCAGGAGAAGGCGATTCCTGCAATTTTGGAGGGAAGGGATCTTGTCGCTACCGCGCAGACGGGAACGGGGAAAACAGCTAGCTTTGTATTGCCACTCTTAGAAACACTACAGGTAGAGGCGCTTAGCGGTGAACCTAAGCGGCGCGCGAAGCGTATCCGTGCACTGATCCTTGTGCCTACCCGCGAGCTAGCAGCGCAGGTCGAGGGCAATATTTGCCAGTACGGGAGACACCTAAGCCTTAGCTCGATGGCGATGGTTGGCGGCGTTGACTCGGAACCGCAAAGGCAAGGGCTCATCGATGGCGTCGATATCCTGGTTGCCACCCCAGGCAGGCTGTTGGACATGACTCACCAAAGAGCCCTGTATTTTGATGCGTTGGAAGTTTTGGTCTTGGATGAGGCCGACAGAATGCTCGACATGGGCTTTATTGCTGACATCAATAAGATTATTGAACGCTTACCCACGCAAAGGCAGAACCTGCTGTTTTCCGCCACGATGTCAGACGAGGTACGGTTGTTAGCCAAAACGGCTGTCGATAATCCCGTTGAGATATCGATTGCGGCCGATAGCGCGACAACGCCGCAGATTTCCCAATGGTTAACCACCGTCGATAAGGACAGTAAGTCATCCCTGCTGAGCTATTTAATTAAAGAGCATCAATGGACACAGGCCCTTATTTTTATTCGCACAAAACATGGCGCCGCGAAGTTAGTCAGCCAGCTTGCAAAACGCGGTATCAAAGCGGAGGCTATTCATAGTGGTAGGAGTCAGGCCGTTCGCACACAAATACTGGCCGATTTCAAATCGGGCGAGATCGCATTGCTGGTGGCCACCGGTATTGCCGCGCGCGGTATCGACATTGATGAGCTTTCCCGCGTAGTCAACTATGACTTACCCGACGACGCCGATGACTATATTCACCGGATTGGTCGTACCGGCAGGGCGGGTGCCTGCGGTGAAGCAGTCTCCTTAGTCTCCAGAGATGACTTTAAAAGGCTCTGTGCTATCGAGCGTCGTCTGGGACATATTATTGAGCGTAAAGAGATCGAGGGATTTACCACCGTGAAGGAGGTGCCCGTTTCTGTTTTGAATTATGTCAAAAAGAGTGTAGGTAAATCGACGCGCCACCAGGGTGATGGAAAACAAACTAAAGGCCGTGCCCAAGAGGGAAAGCAGCAGGTGTCAAAGGGAAAGCATAAACTCAATACTAATAGCCAAAAAAAAGCTTCCGGAAGTTCATCGACTAATATGCCCGATCCCTGGAGTCAATGGCGCAAAAACGATAAGAAGTAAAATTGTTGAATTGCATCGAATATTGATCCATTTTACCCGATTATTTGCATAGAATTATGAACCACATTATCGAATGACAAGATATAGTCTGACAGTTGCTTGCGTCAAACATAGTGGGTCAATATATTTTGCAAAGGGTGGGTCAATCTAGCATGCAAATCAACACCCAGTGCTATAGCTGAGCTTTTTATCTTAACGTGGATGTCTTGTTAGTAGCTATCGCAGGGAATTTTTTAACTCGTGAGACAGCAACTGTTACACAGCCACCGTTCGAAAAAAATTGGAATCTTATCCCATGACACTAAAAAGAAGTCGTAACTAGCGCTTGCTTTTTAATCCTTTTGATCAAAGTTAATTCGTTACGACCCCTTTATCTTCGA
>PIVM01001100.1 GCA_003353945.1 Gammaproteobacteria bacterium | reverse complement strand
AGCTTTTTAGCTACCAGCTCTACCGTGGCTTTTTCAATACTGAACAGTTCGTTGTCATATTCATCCAACTACGCAAACTGAAAAGTATGCCGCTGTTGATCCGGCACTTCACTGAATTTCTCTTGCACAAACACTTGATCATAAGGCAATGCAGCTGGTAGCGTTACGTCTTCACGTTGAATAATCTGTTGATTACCCAGCACATCCCCCACCGTAGCATTTTGCAGATTATTATTGATATAGGTTTCCAGTTGAGTTTTATAGTTTTCCATCTGGGTTTGGATATACGCTTGATCCACATTCTGCACCCAACCGGCCGCCTCATCTGTTGTCGCCGTGGTTTGAATCTGATTCACAAAGGCTTCGGCGTCAAACGGCACTTGCTGGGCAATGTCAATACCTTTAATTAAATAAATCTGTCCCCTTTATCGGTCCCCTTTATCCTAAAAAACTCAGTTGAACTAGCGGTGAACAGTGTCAAAATGGCCTAACCCGAGGAATTACAAAGATAATTGCCATGCCAGTTGACAAAAAAATGCTGCACCCAGAGGGTGAGA
>PIVM01001099.1 GCA_003353945.1 Gammaproteobacteria bacterium | reverse complement strand
GATCTGATAGTACTAGTGTGAGGGCTCAAACATTGCTGAACTGGCTTGAGGGCCCTCTCCTCAGCAGTTCCAATGAGTTTAAATTCGCTGGCTTGGACATCCAGTTCCAGCCACTCAAAGTGCCACACCTAAAGTTTCTGGTTGGTTGCCTAGGCAAGATGGGCCTAGGGCTAGGTGGTCTCATATCAAGAGGGTCATCTGGTGTGTAATGACCTCCTCCTGATGGTCCCCACCAACCTGAGTATATCTCTGTACTCTCAGGCTGGGCATGGTAAAAACCATTGGCTGGTTGTGAGGCAGTGTTTGCCACACCAGGGACAGAGCCATCAGGCTCCACTAGGTATGGACCATCTTCTTCTGCTGCAGCATGAACTCTAGGCACTGTCATGCTGAAACTCTCCATAGTCTGGGTAGATCTTCCAGACTCTGGAGGTGGTGGCATTCCACCTTGTGTTACTGCTGGTGGGCCAACTCTCATTGATCTCATGTTTTGGGAGGGACCAGATGGTGGTGGTGGTGGTCCATTAGGAGGTGCTGTCTGGGCATACGGCTTGGCAG
>PIVM01001098.1 GCA_003353945.1 Gammaproteobacteria bacterium | reverse complement strand
GGCATGAAACAGTTTAACCCAAAAGCAGTGACAATTGAGAGTGAAACCGCACTGGCGCTGATTCGCCAGCAACAAAAAGCGGTCATACAGTACAGTCTTTACATTGGTTTGGATGCGCATAAGGACACCATTGCCGTATCGATAGCGCAGAACGATGGTAGCAAACCCCGCTATTATGGTGAAAAAGCTCAGTCCTGAAGGCGAAGTGCTTAGCTTTTGTTACGAAGCCGGTCCTTGTGGTTATGGGCTCTATCGGCAAATCTCCGCCATGGGCCACGACTGCATCGTTGTTGCTCCGTCGCTGATTCCACGCAAACCCGGAGACAGGGTTAAAACAGACCGGCGCGATGCCGAATCGTTGTCGCGTCTGCATCGGGCAAATGAACTGACTGCGGTGTGGGTACCAGACAGCGATCAGGAGGCGATCAGGGATCTGACGCGGGCACGTGAAGACATGAAGCACCTGGAGCGGCAAAGTCGTCAACGCTTGGGTGCATTCTTGCTTCGCCACGGTAAAAATTATGATTCAGGTAAAAGCAAATGGACACAGGCCTACTT
>PIVM01001097.1 GCA_003353945.1 Gammaproteobacteria bacterium | reverse complement strand
GTCATCATTTTTTGTTAATTCCTTCTCTGATTGTGATGTTACTATCCCACCAACTTCCCACAGGTTATGCTCAACCTTATTGGCGAACCTTTATTTGATACCATCAAGCAAATGAGTTTTTCTGATGTTCAATTTTTGAGTGGTTTGGAACTTGAGTCTATTTGGCCAGCCGAAGAGCTGAACAGGGGTGACGATGTCATAGTGGCAAAAGTGATGGAAGGCCAGCTGTCTTTAGAAAATATGGATCTCGTATTGACTCTATTACGTGTCGCTGACTCTGAGCTACTGCAGAAAGATGGTATGAAGGGTGTGATAGTTTACAACTCGAGGCTCTTTAATCGAAGTACTGTAGTCATGATCTTTGAATGTTTCAAGAACCTGCTGGAGAAGGCCGTTGAAAACCCACACAAGGT
The DNA here is from genome assembly GCA_003353945.1 of Gammaproteobacteria bacterium. Lineage (GTDB taxonomy): Bacteria > Pseudomonadota > Gammaproteobacteria > Pseudomonadales > PIVM01 > PIVM01. Next base: position 146 of record PIVM01001097.1, on the reverse strand, counting down.
AGTGTGGGACCTTCCCATGCTCACTCAGGCTGAGCAACAGAGGCAGTTAGTGGAGTGGAACAAGACATCTGCACCTTGTCCTAAGCCTGGGTGGTTGGTGCATGAGTTTTTCCTGGATCAAGTTGAGGCAAACCCCAATGCAATAG
>PIVM01000379.1 GCA_003353945.1 Gammaproteobacteria bacterium | reverse complement strand
AAGTTTTTGTTACCTCTTTGTGAATTAGTATTAATACAATCTTGTAAATTATTAATATCAATTTCATACATTTCCATATCGTGTTTATATCCTTCAATTATTTCTTTACAATCATTGCCGATCATTTCATATTCTTTAAGATATCCTGTTTGTAATTTTCTTAATTCACTACATATTTTATCTTTTATTGAAATATCAAATTTATTTTTTTGTTTTAGGGCATTATCAACACATTCTAATTTCCAGGTTTGAACTTGAAACCCTCTTGATTTAATTGGGTTCTTTAAAATATAAACTTTTTCAATAAAATTACATACATCATATTTACCGCCATGCCATACCCATTTATTTGTTTGTTCTTCTTCATTTAATTCACTAATATGTTTAGAAATTCCCATTTTTAAGATAGCGCAAATATGACCTTTCTTTAATTTATAATCTGTTCTTTCTTTTATGTTTGCGAGTAAATGATTTTTAACATCTTTATTAATTTTACCTGTTCCTAGATGTAACGCCAAATATTTATGTGTAATTTTTCTGGTTCTATTTTCAATATTTTTACCGTTAAACATAATACATTCTGCTACTAAATTACCTCTAACAGTAATACCGTGATTTAAATTATCAATAATATCTTGAATTTCTTGTGAATCTATTTGGTTCATCGTTATATAGTTTAATTTAAGATTTTTAGAATACTAAATTAAGATTTTTAAATTGTAGAAAATAGTTGGATACTTATTGGATATATACAAATAAATTTTAATATTATTTTTATAATATGCTATTTAAACACCAATTATTATTAATATTTATTAATTCACTTTCTAATGTTTTTAAATCTTCTCTTGATGTTTTTACTATTTTTACTTGTTTTACTAATACGTATTTTTTGAAATCTTTTTGTATTATATTATCAATTGATTTTTTTGTTATTCTACATAACTCTTCTCTAATTATTTTATAGATTTTTGAATTATATCTTATAGATTTTTTTTCATTAAAACAAGATACCATATGACCTGAATAACGAGTATTTATCGTTGTATCCGTAAGACCTATATAATAATAAGGTCCAATTATTAATTTATATATAAAACCTCTACTAAATTTTTTCTTTTTACATTTACATTTAACAGAATTTTTCATTAAAGAACCATTATCAAAATCATTCATAAAATTACATTCATTACATTTACATCTTATCTTATTTGGTGTATGTTCTATAAATTCATAACCTAATTCTAAACATTTACTTTTATATTTTATAATTAAACAATTATTACAACGAATATTTCCTTTCATTAAATGCCCGTATTGAAAATCATTAATAAAATTACATTTATTACATTTACATTTTATATAACTATTTTTATTTTTTCTAAAATATTCTATCAATTCATGACCTAATTCTAAACATTTACTTTTATATTTTATAATTAAACAATTATTACAACGAATATTTCCTCTCATTAAAGAACTACTACCAAAATCATTAATAAAATCACATTTATTACATTTACATTTTATATAAAAAGTTTTATTTTTCTTAAAATATTCTATATATTCATAACCTAATTCTAAACATTTACTTTGATATTTTATAATTAAACAATTATTACAACGAATATTTCTTCTCATTAAAGCACTACTACCAAAATTATTAATAAAATTACATTTATTGCATTTTACTTTCATATAACTTTTTTTATTTTTTACAAAATGCTCTATATATTTATAACATAATTCTTCACATTTTGCTTTGTATTTTATAATTCTTAATTTTTGTTTTTCAGTAGTCATTGAATATTCCTATAATTATATATAATATTTAATTTTTAAGTTATTTTATAAATTAATTAAAAATATTTGGATTAAAACCAGTCCATTTTGGATAATGGACTGAATAAATTTTAATAATTTTTCCAAATATGTAAAGCAAAAAATGTACATGTAGTAATTGAACCTCCAAGTAATATATATAATCCTACATTTTGTGGTTCTTTCATATCATCATGCTTTTTTTTCAAACTTTGGATTTTTTTATGTAATACTTTTTTATCATTTTTAAGTGAATCAATTTCTTCTCCCAACATTATATTTTCAATAACTAATGATGCGTTTTCTGATCTTAAATTATCAATAGTATTCATCATTAATGTTTCATCAATATTTGTATTTGAAGATGATACAGACATTGACGGAGAATTAATAGAAATGTTTTCCATTTCAATATCATTTATAGATGGTAAAATTAGATGTGGTAATTCTTGATTAGATGTTTGTCTATCTAAATTAAGAGGACTAA
>PIVM01000150.1 GCA_003353945.1 Gammaproteobacteria bacterium | reverse complement strand
AAAAAGCACACGCGTCGCGATCTGATCAAGCAAACAAAATCCGCTGGAGAATAAGCATGAAGAGTTTAAAAGTAATTTCTTATCTAATGGCTTATCCCAATGATGAACTAGTAACGAATGCGAAAGAGTTAGCAGATGAAATCCGTGGCCTTGAGGATCTTTCGGCAACAATGAAGGATGAAATGTGTGGGTTGCTTCATCACATCACATCGGGCGAGTTGATGGATCGGCAAGAAGAATACGGCTTTCTTTTTGATAGTGGCCGCGCGCTTTCGCTCCTGTTGTTCGAACATGTGCACGGTGACTCGCGTGATCGCGGTCAGGCAATGGTTGATCTGATGTCGCGCTATGAAAAGAACGGCTTTAAAATCTCCGTGCGCGAACTGCCCGATTATATTCCGCTATTTCTGGAGTATTTATCTCACCGACCTGTTTTGGAAGCACGCGAATGGCTGGCCGATGTCAGCCATATTCTCGGCTTGCTGAGTGCGCGCCTGCAAGAACGTGAATCGCCCTATCACCTGTTGTTTGATGCGTTGCTGGAAATTGCCGACATTGCTCTGGATCGCAAAGAACTGCAACAACAGGTAGCAACAGAAGAGCGCGATGACACAGCTGAGGCTTTCGACAAGGTATGGGAAGAGGAAGCTGTGCGATTCGGGGCCGACTCAGCGCTTGAGGGTGATACGACAAGCTGTCGACCACAAACCGAGACGATGAGCACAAAGCCTGCGGCAGCAGCGCCTTTACACTGGGTGGACACAGCACAACCACCTCAAGCTGAATCACGCTAAGAGATTGCTAAAACAGGAGAACACCATGTCTTATATGAATACACTTTTATTTGGGATCTATCCCTACATCGCGCTGGTCATCTTTATCGTAGCCAGCATTATTCGCTATGACCGTGAGCAATACACGTGGAAGAGCGGTTCCAGCCAGATGTTGCGTGATACGAAACTTCGTCTTGCCATGAACATGTTTCATATTGGCGTGCTCTTTATTTTCTTTGGGCACTTCGTGGGTTTATTGTTGCCCGCCTCCATTTACCACCACGTGATCAGTACCGAATCAAAGCAAATGCTGGCCATGGTGTCGGGTGGATTTTTTGGTGTTGTGGGCTTAATCGGTATGACAGAGCTGCTTAAGCGCCGCCTGACTGACCCTCGTATCCGCAATACCAGCACACGCGCAGATATTGCGATTTTAATCATGCTGTATGTTCAGATGGTTTTGGGCTTGTTGACTATCCTGGCCTCATCACAACACCTGGATGGATCAGTCATGGTTATGATGGCAAATTGGGCGCAAGCCATCGTCACCTTCAGAGGTTTCGAGGCAGCTCAACAAATTGCCAATGTTAGCTTTATCTATAAGCTACATGTTTTTCTCGGCCTGACAATTATTCTGATATTCCCCTTCAGCAGACTTGTACATATTGTGAGTATACCTGTGAAATATTTTGGTCGAAATTATCAAATCGTCAGACAAAAACAGAACTTAAGTTGATTGACATGTGTTTTCCCCGGAGGGTGCTGTTGTCCTAAACTGTCCTAAACAGACAGCCCCCTTCCCTTTACACAAAGCCTATATATCACGGGAACTAATCAGATTGAGGTAAGGCGATTATGACACACTGCGCAGAAACCATTCTCATCAAAACCATTGAGGAAAACCCAGCTGTTATTGTAGACGGTGTGGAAATCCCCGCTGACGCGATTGCAGCAGAGGCACGACAATACGACGATAAAGTCTGGGAGCGTGCTGCATCCTCATTAGTTATTCGCCAGCTATTACTGAACGAGGCAGCCTCACAAGGTATTTCCGCAGAGCTTGACGAGGAACAAGCGCTACAAACATTATTGAGCCAGACAATCAAACTCCCGGAAGCTGACGAGAATTTTTGCCGACATTACTTCGAAAACAATCGTGCGCAATTTCGCAGCTCAGATCTTTATGTGGCCAGCCATATCTTATTGGCTGTAGCGCCACGCGATTTTGAAGCACGTGAAACAGCACATCAACTAGCGCAAGAAATCATAGAGGAGTTGCAAGACTCTCCCGATTCATTCGCTACCCTGGCAGCAGAACACTCTGCCTGCCCATCGAAAGAGATGGGAGGTGATTTGGGTCAAATCACCTCTGGTTCAACCGTACCGGAATTTGAGCGACAACTATCAACACTGCCTGAGGGGCTGCACACCGCTCCCATCGAAACTCGTTATGGATACCACGTGCTTCGCATTGACCAAAAATTGCTCGGCAAACCATTAAGCTTTGAATTAGTTCACGAACGCATTGCAAGCAAGCTTTATCGGCAGGCACAAAATCACGCATTTGCTGAGTACATCGAACAGCTTTGTGACAGAGCAGATATTCAAGGGCTTGACCTGATGACTATGCGCAAAAGCCTGAGTAATTCGGAATAAAAAAGTCCTTTTAACAAAACAATTGAAAATTTCACTCCGCTAAATTGAAGGTAAGTATGTCTGAGAGCCGTGATAACTGTTTACCACTCGCCTATGCCTGCTCAGGCTGTTCCAATGTAGCCCAGCTGGCCAACCAGGTTGCTCTTGAACTCGATAAAAACAAACAAGCCAATATGTCCTGTATTGCTGGCGTCGGAGGGAGTGTAAAACCTCTGGTCAAACTGGCCAAATCCGGTCGGCCCATTATTGCACTGGACGGTTGTGCGCTTCATTGCGTACGCCATTGTCTGCAACTGCAATCAATGGAAGCTGACCTACATTACACCCTAACTGGCGACGGTTTGGAAAAAGCGGCCTTTGATTATATCTCACCGAATAAAGTACGTGAAGTATGTGAACAGGTCCTGGAGGACCTGAAGGCAATCACAGTCATTGAATAAAACAAATCCTTCCATTCCTTTGTTCACCCAACATTGCTCTATGTTTGTCAGGGCATTTTCTATTATGCCCTTATGTTGTGTTTACAAGGTCGACACGTCAAGTCATTAACATAACCACACATTTCCTGTACAATTTGACTCCCCTTCGGGGAATGATGGACCACCGGCTGTATGGCATTCTCGGTCGGTCGCTTTCGACGTTGTGTACGAGCACGAAGCCCAGGCTTTCATGCTCATCAGCGAGATAATGGAATTAGAACCAGAAGCAAAAAACCGTAAATCCGTCAGTTCGGTGCAATGGTCTGTTGAGAAACAGGTTCAGGGGCTTCGGTGGACGAAGTTGTGCAGACATTTAAAGCTGGCAAACAAAATCAAGCGCGGACCTCCGGCATAATCATAAAATACACAAGTTAGGGCCTCGGAAAATTTATTTTTTCTGCGGCCCTTATACCTTTGTTCTACCAGCAAATCTCGTGGGAGTATTCTAATGAGCAACGCTTTCAAGGCAATTAAAATAACCGATCGAATCTACTGGGTTGGGGCCATTGACTGGGGCCTTCGCAATTTTCATGGCTATGAAACTTCCAGAGGTTCTACCTACAATGCCTATCTTATCTTAGCAGATAAAATTACATTGATTGACACCGTCAAACCTGAATTTTACGACGAGATGATGTCTCGCATTGCATCAATCATTGATCCAGCCGAGATCAAATATATTATCTCCAATCATGCCGAGATGGATCACGCAGGTTGCTTACCTCGCTTAGTGCATAAACTCAATCCAGAGAAGGTCATTGCCTCTCCCAAGGGTGTTGAGGCTTTGGCGGAACAATTCGGTTGGGATAGAGAGGTTGAGCCCGTCAAGACTGGCGATACGCTGAGCCTGGGTAACGGAACACTGAGTTTTATTGAAACACGGATGCTCCACTGGCCAGACAGTATGTTTACTTTTTTTGAGGACGAAGGTGTTCTCTTTACCAATGACGCATTTGGTATGCACCTGGCTTGTTCGGAGCGCTTTGCCGATGAAATTGATCCGTGGATCATTAAAAAAGAAGGAGCCAAGTACTATGCCAACATCCTCCTTCATTTATCACCCATCGTCACCAAACTGTTAAATAAACTCGCATCATTAAATTTGGATATCACCATGATTGCACCTGATCATGGCCCCATCTGGCGCCAGGATCTCAATCAGATTATTGACTACTATGCCCAATGGGCTGATCAACAGCCGACAAACAAGGCCGTTATTGTGTATGACACCATGTGGAAAAGTACCGCAGCAATGGCAGCAGCCATTGGTGACGGATTAGCCGAAGGGGGTGTAAAAGTTGAATTAATGTCCCTGGCAGGCGCCCATCGTAGCGATGTACTCACTGAGCTTCTAGATGCTGGTGCGTTACTAGTGGGTTCTCCAACGATGAACAATCAAATCTGCCCCGCAGTCGCTGATGTGATGAATTACCTCAAGGGACTTAAACCAAAGAACCTGATTGGTGCGACGTTCGGCTCTTACGGGTGGAGCGGCGAGGCTGTCAAACAATTGGATCAGATTATGCGGGATATGAATGTCGAACTCGTGCAAGAAGGGCTTCGAGTAAAGTATGTTCCGAGCGAGGAGGATCTTGCTGCCTGCAGAGCCATGGGAGCTGAAGTTGCAGTAAGACTTAAGCAAGGAGAATGGCACAGTTAGGGCCAAGGAAGAAGAGGTAGAGAGAAAGAAAAGAGTGCCCCACGATTGTGGAGGATTTTGGTTCAGCTTTTTAACGTATCAAAGAGAGAAACCCCGCGATACGCTCAATTCGTCACGTAGTTTCGTCACGTAGTTTCGTCACGTAGTTTCGTCACGTAGTACACGGCGTCTTGAACGTAGTGTAAGTGTAAGTGTAAGTGTAAGTGTACTACGTGACTCTTGATGCCAGGCAGAATCTAGGCAAAAAACCCCGCAAAGTGGGACAATGTTTTATTTCCACAGCTCTAATGTTAGGATTCTGGATTAATACCGAAAGGAACGCCGGATGCCTACCACCAGACCTAACGCAATAAACTCACTATCATCATCAACAAAATCCCTGCTGATCACTTGGCTCACACTCCTATGCCTTGCACTTATCGCCTGTGATGAAAAACCAGTCAAAGCAATTCAGCCAGCCTCAGAACAAGTCGTATCGGTCAATGTAATTGCCTTACAACTACAACGCTGGAGCCAGGACATCAACACCTTTGGCAGTCTGGAATCCACTGAAGAAGTATCGATCAGTATTGATTACACCGGCACCGTCGATGAAATCCATTTCGATGAAGGTCAAAACATCAAAGCGGGGCAGGTGTTGGTGCGAATGGATGACAGCAAACAACAACTTCGACTCAAGCAAGCAACGGCCAATGCAGACGGAGCCCGAGCACAATTGGAACGCACTCAGAGCACATACAATCGTCACCGCAGCCTGGTTGCCGACAATCTGCTCTCGAAAGAGCGTTTTAAGCTATCCCAGGCAGAATTCGAAAGTGCTAAGGCCGGGCTGCAACAAGCAGTAGCTGCACAATCGCTGGCACAGCAGGAATTGAAGCAAACCGTCATAATCGCCGCTGTGGACGGTATTGTGAAGTCTCGTAATGTGGAAGTCGGCCAAACCGTCCTGCCAGGCACCTCCCTTGGCGTTGTGCAGGTAACCGATACCATGCGTGTTGTCACCTACGTTACCGAAAGAGAAGTCAATTCATTACGCATCGGCGATCAGGCCACGATGACTACTCCCGGTATACCAGGGCGAATTTACGCCGCCAGAATTGCCCTGATCGGCTCCAGTGCTGATCCACGTAGCGGCAATTTCACCGTTAAACTGGCTGTGAATAATGAGCAAGGTTTGCTACGACAAGGCATGTCCGCCAGGATTAAACTGAGCAGCATCCAACAAAACGATGTTTTATTGCTGCCCCGTGCAGCAATGGTGGACCGTAATCGACGCCGAGTTGTTTACACAGCCGTGAATGGACGAGCAAAAGAAATCGAGCCTGTGCTAGGCGTCAGTAGCGGTGAGCTCATGCCGGTATTGGCGGGCCTTCAAGCTGGAGATCAGGTCATTGTGGACAGGCTTGACCTGATTATCAACGACAAACCCATTGAGCTTGTCATATCGGAAAACACCAATGCTCACAATAAGAAAACCAGCAGCCAGCCAGGCCCACAAGAACAGGCTCAAGCACAGGAATAGTCCATGAAAACTGTTATTGGTTTTTTTGTTCGTCGCCCCCTGCTCGTTAACCTGCTGATGCTATTTGCCATGATTGCCGGTTTTCTGGCCATCGGTTCACAGGAATTTAATACCTACCCTTCCCTTGATGCCGGCGCTGTAACCATCTCCACACGCCGACCCGGCGCCAGTTCAGAAGATATTGAACTCTCTGTGACCCTCCCCATCGAAGAAGAGATACTAAAGGTCGATGGACTGGACAAAGTCATTTCCAACAGTTTCGAAAATATGTCCAGCATTTTGGTACGCATGGACCCTGATAACAGTTGGGATGAAAACGACAAGGTGGAAAATGATTTACAACGTGCGTTGGATCGCGCCGCCAGCAGACTTCCCGATGACCTACCACAAAAACCTCAGATGGCTCGCCACTTGTCGGACCGTCTGCCTGTCCTTGAATTATTTGTTTCAGGTTCAGTCCCGGAGGAAACATTACGCAAAACCGCCAAGCAACTGCAAAATGCCCTGCGAGAAGTTCAGGGAATCGGTGGCGTCGATCTCAAAGGATATCGAAAAAAGGAAGTTCGAATTCTGCTGGATGCAAACCGGATGCATCAGTTAAAAATGTCCTTCAATGAAATTGCCACTGCGATAAAAAGACGCAATGTCAGAGATTCTGGCGGGGCGCTTGAATCATTTCTATCGGAAAAAGATGTTCTTGTAGTCGGTCAGTTTGAAGACCCCAAAGAGGTCGCTAATGTTATTATTCGCAGTAACGGCGCAGGAAATTATGTCCGCATCCGTGATATTGCCAAAGTCGTTTATGGTTATGAAGACTGGACAGTGCAGCGTATCCCAAATGGTGAATTTGGCATCAATCTTTCACCACGAAAAAAATCCGATGCCGATGGACTGACTGTCGCCGACAACATCCGAATCTTTAAAGCTGAAGTCGAGCCCAGCTTGCCACCCGGCGTTAAACTGACTATCGTCAACGACATGTCACGGTTCACCCGCAATATGCTGGACATTCTAACCGGCAACGCCCTTGTTGGCATGGTGCTCGTATTTCTGGTGTTACTGTGTTTTTTCCCTCTGCGCTTTACCTTTTGGGTAACGCTCGGTATGCCCGTCGCCATTCTGATTGCCTTTGCACTGATGCCGACCATGGATCTGGAAATCAGTCAGCTGAGCATGGGTTCAGTAATACTGATGCTGGGCCTGCTGGTTGATGATGCGATTATCACGAGCGAAAGCATATTTCGTCGAGCCGAAAGCGGCGACTCAGCAACAAACGCTGCCATCAACGGTGCCTGCGATGTTGCACCGCCTGTTATCACCAGCGCTTCTACAACATTACTGGCTTTTGCGCCAGCCGCTTTTCTTGGAGGTATTGAAGGCAAATTTATGTGGGTGGTGCCAGCTACCGCGATGCTGTGTATTGTTGGCTCCTTGCTGGAGTCACAAACAATGCTACCTTCACATATGTGTCATTCCATCAAACATAGAAAATCGTCAAGCACAGCGATGTCACGACGTTGGTTTCAAAGCATAGAGAATCTTTACCACTCAATCATGTTATGGATATTGCCACACCGCTATAAGGCCGCTATTGTCTTTCTGGGAGTCTTTGGATTGATTATCCTTTGGGGTGTTAATAAAGTGAATCTTGAACTGTACCCTGATGTCGCCGTTGATTCTTTTTATGTGCAGGCAGAATTACCTATCGGCTCTTCATTTGATAATACTCGAGAAAAGCTCTCACAGCTGGAGTCAACAATAAAAGCGCTCATACCTCAGGACGATTTGCTTGATACAACCATCACAGTCGGACATCACGATTATGACCCCAAGCAGATTACCTCCGGTTATCACTCATCCTGGGGAATGATTGGCGTCTATCTAAAACCGCTCGGTGAACGTAATACAGATGTTGTAAAAACCATGGACGCATTACGTGAGCGATTTAAATTGTTCAGTGAATATTCCAGTATTATCGTCGTGCCACAACGCGAAACACCTCCTACGGGCAGCGCAGTAGAACTGAATATTATTGGCAATCATGCTGATCGCCATCAGCTTGTTGACACCCTCTCAAGCTATCTTCGGAAACATCCGGCCACAACAGAAGTGTGGACCAGCTACACGCCGGGTAAAGATATCATCAAACTTAAACTCAATCATGAAGCGATTGCAGACTTTGGTTTGCAGGTGGCTGACATTACACAGGCAGTACGAACCGTGTTTGATGGTTACATTATTGATGAGCTTCAAACAGCCGATGAGCGCATCGATTATCGGCTGCAATTTGATCGTCCTGATCAGGGCAATATTGATGCACTTAGATCACTAACCCTGATCAATCAACAAGGCGTATCCGTAGCATTGCGTCGACTTGTCGACTTTGAGGTACACCCGGGTGAAGCGAATATCAAACATTATTTTGGCGACCGCACCACCACAATTTATGCCGAAATCGATCGGGATAAAACGTCCACAGCACAAATCAACCATGAGTTGGCGAACTTTATCGCTGAAAAACAGCTAGCTCAAAAACATACTCACTTACGTATTGTGCAAGGTGGCGAATACGTTGCACAAAGCGAAGCGATCGCCAACGTAAGCAATGCTTTTTCCCTTTGTCTGGTCGGCATTCTTTTCCTGCTCGTATTATTGTTTAACTCACTCTCACAGCCCTTACTGGTCATGTGCGTTATTCCTCTCGGATTTACCGGCGTTGTCTTTGCTTTTGCCAGTCACAATATACCCTTGACCATGTCAGGACTGATCGGCATGCTGGGTTTAACCGGTGTTTTAGTCAATGACTCACTGGTGATGATCGACAGGATGAACCGGGAAAAACAAGACAGCAAAGACCATTTGAACAATCAACAGATCGTCAAATGCGCCTGTCTGCGACTACGCCCCATTTTTATCACAACGCTTACGACCGTAGCCGGCTTATTCCCCGCCGCCTATGGGCTTGTTGGCTCCAACCCTTTTATTACACCGATGATCATGGCTATGCTATGGGGTGTGCTTTTTGGAAGTTTTGTGACGCTTTTTTATCTACCTTGCATATATGCCATGGAGCAGGATCTTCGCAGATTGTTAGTTGTCAGGTTAAAACGAAAGAAAAACTACACTACTTCATAGATCCAATGAAACAAAATCAACTTCGCCTATTGCGTATTTCTTCAAAAGCGGACTGAATTTACCGGCCAGAAAACTGTAACTAACTGAATATATTAGAAATTATTTACGTGCTATTTTTGCCAAATTTATTATTGTAAAACAGGTGGAATCCATATACGGAAACTGAGGTTTCGCTTATTGCCAGGATTTTGATTTTTTTCCGTGTGCCTGCTGATGTTACGAAGCGGCCAAATGCGAAAAATGAAAACTATGCTTTCTGGAACAGCTAAGCTGAC
>PIVM01000378.1 GCA_003353945.1 Gammaproteobacteria bacterium | reverse complement strand
CTTACATATTCCAATATACCCAAAACGTTGCACGGGGCAGGCTCTGCTCCCATTTGAACGCCTCGGTGAGAAAGCATGATTCAGCGCCTAATTGGAAAATTTATTATTTCCGAGGCCCTTAAGCTGGATCTGGTGCTTTCTAGCCATTTGCGACCCCCTTCCTAGAAGGAGAGTGAGCTTAAGGTAAGTACCATTTGCATGAGACCTCATGATGCAAATTTAACGGATTAGTCTTCTTGGTGCGCACAGCGCACCCTACAAAGGTTACCATTAGAATTGTTGATCAAGTACACTGCAAGCTGGTAAAAATCTTCTACATTAAATACACTAATGACATTCATTATAAAACTGGTCATAAAAAACTAAAAGGATAACGACATGCTGGTTCATCAGGGAACTCAAGGCGATATTTCCGGGGATATCAACAGCATCCATAATTACTATGAGCACTTGGTCCTCGATCGAATTACCGCCATTGTTAAACTGCGAGATCTTGATGCCAGCCTGACAGCAGACATTGCCTGTGTTGCTCTTAATCGACTACCGCCCCGTTACATTCGCTATGATGTCGATATGGCTTTTTACCTTTCCCCCAATGAATATGATGAGATTGAACAAAAAGTGTACGATGCTGTCGATGATGCCATTCTCTTTGTACAAGACCGGGGCAAACGCCACGCTTAATACCAATGGGTTCTGTAACAAACTTTCTTTTATATGCTAGCGCACTTTTGCTCAGTCTGTGCTCTTTAAGCAGCCCTGTGTTTAGCTGTGCCAACCCTTCGGTCCAAGCCACTGAACTTTCCTACCGTATCATTGATAAGAAAAGCCACTCTCGTCACTTCTATACGCAAGGTCTATTGATTCATCAGGGCATCTTGCATGAAAGCACGGGTGGTTATGGTGAATCCGCTTTATATAAGATCAATCATCAGCAGGCCGAAATTCAGTCAACTCACCGATTGAGCAAGCGGTATTTTGGCGAAGGGCTAACCCTGCTAGGTGATAAGCTTTACCAACTGACCTGGCGAGAGCAAACCGGTTTTGTTTACGACGTCCAGACACTGGAGCACAGAGGGACATTTACCTACCAGGGGGAAGGCTGGGGTTTAACCAATAATGGCTCTGAGTTAATCATGAGTAACGGCTCAAGCTCGCTCATATTTTTAGATCCCATCGATTTCAGTGTACAAAAGCGCCTGCAGATCTGTGAGGGTGATCGCCCCGTCGAAAAACTGAATGAACTTGAATGGATTAGAGGACAGATTTACGCCAATATTTGGTTCAGCAACACCGTTGTCATCATTGACCCTATTAGCGGGCAAGTTGTGGCGAAAGTCGATTTAACCCAGCTATTACCCAGCGTAGAGAGGTTGGAAAATACCGATGTTCTAAACGGCATAGCCTATGACCACAATACGCAAGCGCTCTGGGTTACCGGTAAACGCTGGCCCTGGCTCTATCACATTGAATTGCGGGACAAGAGAGGCAGCAGCTTAATTGAGGATATTGGAAACGGTCTGCCTGAGACACCCCCCCATTTAAAACAGAAAAAAATAAAATAGTTGTATCAGCATTCATTGCATTCATCGTTCACGTCAGTTCCAATCTCAGCTATTCCACGACACTTTACAATAAGGCCGACCAACCTAACATCGCTACTATAGCATCAATCTCTTTCTGTGCTTCGTCAACAATTTCCAGACTGTTTTGCACACTGAACTGCTTTAATCTCAAACTTTTCAGTTAAGTCTTCAAGCTCTTCAAAAAGAGTTTCAATAGAAGATTGTGAATTGTGAATAATATTTGAGAGTTCTGCTATTTTTTCTCCGTTGCCTTTCTGAGTTTCTTCCTGCATCTTTGATGTTGCATTATTTAAGCTGTTTTCATTTTTTTCTATTTCGTCCTCAATTACCTTAATTCGTTTTTCAAGTGGTTTCAAGATTGTACTGCGTTCGGATATTATTTCAGAGCGTTTTTTCCGCATCTCTTTTTTTGATAATTTTTCAATTGCCGTATTCTTCTGTGTTGACCTGGGTCCAAGATCCTCATCTTCCCAGCCAACTTTGTCCAGGAAGTTCTGATAGGTGTCTTCAAAAACCGTGATTCCGTCTTTCTGAAAAATGATCAGCCTCTCGGCCAGGGCATGGAGAAACATTTCATTATGGGTGACCATCACAACAGCGCCGTCAAAGTTGTCAATTGCTGCAAGGAGAGCGTCGCATGACTCCATGTCGAGATGATTGGTGGGTTCGTCAAGGAGCAGGAGGTTAACCGGAGTCACAAGAATTTTTCCCAGCATTACCCTGCT
>PIVM01001096.1 GCA_003353945.1 Gammaproteobacteria bacterium | reverse complement strand
AGAATGCTTACAGAGAGTCAACTACCTTCCAGCAGTCAGCAATCAATGGCGATCACTTCAGGTCTGAATTGGTAATGTGAGATTCATAGCGGTTCAGCTGACAAATAGGGAGTTGAACCGGCGTCCATGTTTCATCATATCCCACACCAACCCTTATCGAATGCTAGTCAACAAGATCTATCACCCTGCAAACTTACATTTCGGTGCTCTTTATGCTTCAATAGTGATACAAACAGGTGATCCACAATTGCTGAGAAAGATTGCGCCGATTGATAATAACCCTATAGAACAATAGGTTAGGAAATTTATTTGTAACTTCTCAAAAACCCGGGGCAATACAGTGCAAGCATAGCTTAAGCAAAAGCCCTATCCAGCTGCCGCACTTCTGCGAACCAGCTCCGGCAAGGGTAAAATATCTCCCGTCCCAGATAGACGATCAAGCAGGTAATGCCAAAATGAAATTTTTTGCTTTCGGCAGGTTTTTTTAAGGCTCGCAAAGGTATCTCGGCATTGTCGTCCCGTCGCACTGCGAGTTCCCCCACTCACCTTTTTCTTTTTCACAT
>PIVM01001095.1 GCA_003353945.1 Gammaproteobacteria bacterium | reverse complement strand
GTGGTCACATTGTCCACGGAACAGGCTTCGGTGCTCGAATACGCCAACATATCGAGCCTCGACGAAGCTCCGACATTCCCAGGGACGCATACGGGCACGGTCAGCATTGATAATGCGTTGAAGCTTGATTCCGCTGAGCTGGTTGATAGCTTCGGGTATGTTGATGACATTCTCCTTTGGGACAGCGAAGGCGGGACACTCAGCAACGGCACGTATGACTTTGCATCCGGGCTCGACCTGGGCTCAAAGACCCGTGTTCGGTTGACGACTCGGGTCACTGCCAGTTCTGAAAATGTTGGCGATTTGATCGACCAGCGTAGTGGGTTGGTGGACGATTGGGAGGACTGGGACGGTACGGATCAAGCAGAAGCCGATATCCAGATTTGGGTACGGTATACGGACGACGATCCCGCTGGTACCCCGACGTGGTCAGAGTACCAGAGACTCGACAGTGCAGAGTTCGATGTGAGGGGGGTTGATAAGCCACAAGCAAGGTTGTCAACGAACAATCCTTCGTTTAATATCAACGTGTCCCAACTGGGAATTGATGTAGAGGTATTGGC
>PIVM01000377.1 GCA_003353945.1 Gammaproteobacteria bacterium | reverse complement strand
GTGCAGGGCGAATTTGTGAAGCGATGCTTTGGCATAAGTAAACGTCATCGTCACTCTGCCCTATTAGCGTGCATGCAATAACAGCATCGTAAGGAATCGTAAGGTATCGCAAGGTATTCTAGTATTGTAAGGTATTTTGGCCAACTGCCCGCTTCATTATTTCTTATCTAATTTGATTGACAGCAACTTGGCACGAGCCGGCGACAAGACCGATTTTAATTGGACTAGGCCTACATGTTACGGCTTTCATTGGTCGGGCTATAGGCTATTTTCGCCGGATTTGAATGCACATGGACAATCGCTAATCGCTGGACGACCGTGACACAGCAAACGTTTCGCAAGAGCCCCAGCCCAGCATGAATACGAGGGGCCTAGTGACTGAAAGTGGCCGCTAATTTAGTTTCATTATCAGCCACAGGGTGGGCCAAAATTTATGTCCATGTTTGAAAAGTGGCTATATCATTATTATTTCTTTGTGCTTTATGTTTGTAATAGATCACTTGGAAGCATTTTGAATTGTAGCTCATGCAAAAAAATATACAATGGTTATGACATTGCAATGACGTAATAATGAGCATAATGGCAAAACATCGCTTGGCCTAGCGAGCTTGAAAGTTTGACCCACCCTGTAGTTCATGTCAGAATGTTGAGATTCAAATTTGCTTTACCATAGCAGCTAATTTAAGTTGTTACTCTGCTCGCGTTTTGTCTGCGGGATTTTGTTATCAAAGCAGTAAATTATATGCTCCAATTGCAATTGCGAATCAATGCTCTCCCTGTTGGGGGGCTTGCGTAGGACCACGCATAGGCGCCTGTCCAAAGATATAAAAGACGAGGAACTAACAGTTGAGGTTGACAATGTCGGGACAGGTATGGAGACCGTTTGTTGAGGACGAGTCCCAGGCCGGGGCATCGAAAAACTGCAGAACGCGTAGACATGCTGCCAGACACACTACACCAGAAAGGCGTCTGTTCGCCGAATTGGACGAAAGATATGGGCCGGACAAAAAGGTAGGACTTCTGTATGCTTAGTGTTGAGTTATAGTGCCAAAACCCCGGATTAGTAGAGCTGAAGTGGTGAATGTACGTCGACGTACTACATGACCGCGCGTAGGTACTATTGTAGATCACCAGCGCGCCCACGTAGAACATGACCGCAAGTAGGTACTATGGTAGACACAGCAGCGCGCCCACGTAGAACATGACCGCGCGTAGGTACTATGGTAGATACACCAGCGCACCCACGTAGAAAATGACCGCAAGTAGGTACTACGGTAGACACAGCAGCGCGCCCACGTAGAACATGACCGCAAGTAGGTACTAGGGTAGATACACCAGTGCGCCCACGTATTGCGCAACCGCACGTAGGTATAGTATACATGTAGTGTATACACCAACGCACCATCGTACTACACGACCGCACGTGGGTGCGGTGGGGGATACAGCACATCCGGCAGCCTGGTTTCATCCAGATAGCCCCATGAATCTGGATGTCAACACATCATCGTGCGTCCCAGAAAATCGCGTGTGGTGATCTGCGTGTGTTTATAGCCCGGATTTATAGAGGACATTGCCATGCATATATTCTGTGCCACCATATAGCCTGGCTACTTGTTTTGGACCTGGACTGATCGGCTCCATACACAATCTGTAGTTCATAGTCCGGTTCACATTGCTTCATGCTTATCAAAATATGCTATATCGTCCATGCCCGGCTTTGTGTGGCAGACAATATTAAGAACAGATAGCACACCGGTGATCTCGACTGCGAACCGATCCCGGGGAACCGATCCAGAGTCAAAGATAGAGCTATAAATAGACGGTCTGCAAAAGTTAAGCTACATCGCGAGAAATTCGGTTCAATTCTAGGCATTAAGAGTACGTGGGTGCACTGGAGTATGCACCATAGTACCCACGTGCGGTCATGAAGTACGTAGGTACGGTCGTGTACACTCTATATTACGGTCGTGTAGTACGTCTCTCGACATTCACCCCTTCAGCGTGCGGCGACGCGTCGGCGTGACGGCGTTATACAACAACTGGTCGGAGATCGCCTGATGATTGTCGAAGCCACGAATTCGATTGTCGGTGAAAGACCGACAATGTGTGGGCGTACCTGCATATGAATGGTGATTGACCGAGGTAAAATACTAGAATACCTTGCGATACCTTACGATTCCTTACGATGCTGTTATTGCATGCACGCTAATTGGTCTGGCCAAATCGGTCAGTCGGGCACCGATCCGTGAGCCGGTGATGTGGTCAGCGAATTTCGCGCATTTGTACTGGTCTGGACTATAATTTGCGCACTGACTGATCGGG
>PIVM01001094.1 GCA_003353945.1 Gammaproteobacteria bacterium | reverse complement strand
TCAAACCGGAACATCCACCGCTCAATTTTTTATATTGCGTGTTACCTGCTGAGCTTTCTATTCCTTTCGTCTTTAACTACCTCATATTCAGGTTTGCACTTCCCTGATTTTGTTTTTCGAATCGGCAAAAAAGCGTTGGCAAGACATACTCTTTTGCAATCTTTAGTTAAGCGTTGGCTCGTGCGAATTGCAAATGTGTATGGCTTTAGCGTGGGCTTATTCATTTGTTATCTCGTTTGCAATCAATTCTGCTTGTTTCAATACGGTTTCAGTTGCCAGTTTTGCATATCTGGCGGATACCCGAATTGTCTCAAAGTCCGTTTTATTATTACTTTCAATTTTGCTCTTACACTCTCTTTTATTGTCCAGTCAATTGAAGCGTTTGTTTTTACTCTTTCAGTCAAGATTATTGCAAGTTCTCTTAATTTGTCCTTTTTCATGAGTTCTTTTGCACTGTCATTGTCTGAAACTGCTGTATAAAAAGCATATTCAAAGTCCGTTAAGTTCATTGCTTTGGCTTCGCTGTCCATATTTACGATTTCCTTACTCAATTTAATGAGTTC
>PIVM01001093.1 GCA_003353945.1 Gammaproteobacteria bacterium | reverse complement strand
TTGAGTGTCTCTCGCTCTGTGTGGTTGGGGTAAACACGTAGCTTCTTGGTTCGGGGGAGGTTGTACACCTTCTTGGCCTTGCTGCGCTCTATTTTCCTTTTCTTCCTCTCTCGCGCGCTTGCGTTTCCTTATTCCTTCCGCCGCTCGTTTTCCGTGATAGCTTGCCACAAAGACTGTTGTGATTGCCATAAGGTCTTCGGCGAGTTGCTGAGTAGACTCTCCGGGATTGTCGCCTTGACGGTGAACCACGAGTTTGCCTCCTTTCTGGTGGAAAATGTACTCCAGTAGGTTAATGGCGAAGCGTGCAAGCCGGTCACGGTGCATGACCACAACCTCTTGGACACCTCCCCGGTGTACGGAGTCCAGAAGGGCACGCAGCCCGGGTCTCTTGAAGTTGATGCTTGATGCGACGTCGGTGATGACTCGGTGTCGTGGGTACGCTTGCGACTTGACGTTGTAGATCGGCACGTTGTTTGGAAGACGAGACTCTGGCGTAGATGATTGAGCCAGTGCTTGGATCTTCTCGATCACCGAGGAGTCGTCGGAGCTGTTCAGAATCGTAGA
>PIVM01000376.1 GCA_003353945.1 Gammaproteobacteria bacterium | reverse complement strand
GCTAGTCTTTATACACACTTGACACCGGGGGTTTTCCGTGGCATGTTATGGTCATGCGAATTTGTGGCCAAGAGTTTTCAACAACATTAATTGATCGAATCCAGCTTACCCTTGTTGCTGAACCCGATATCTCTCGACGCCGTCTGTCAACCAAAATTTGTGGCTGGTTAGACTGGCGTGCGCCGAATGGCAAGCTGCAGGACATGTCTTGCCGTAAGGCGTTAGTCGAGCTAAATCGGAAAGGTATTATAGCATTACCCGAAAATGACAACAAATTTTCTTTCTCAGCCACCACTGTACCATATAGACGGTTTTCGATCCCGAGTTTAAACTGTGACCTTGCAGACATTGACGATATTACTGTATCGCCAGTAACGAGTCGATATTGTAATGATTCCAAAGTATGGCGTACTCTTCTCGACGATCATCATTATCTTGGAAGCGGACCGCTGTGCGGAGCGCAAATACGTTATGTTGTAAAAAGCTCGCAGGGATATCTTGGAGCATTGTCGTTTAGTTCTGCTGTCTGGGCCATGAAAGATCGTGACAGCTATATTGGTTGGTCTGACACTGCCCGTAGAACAAACCTCAATAACATTGTAAGTAACAATCGCTTCCTTATTTTGCCAACAATCAAGGTCAAAAATCTTGCATCCCATATTCTTTCTCTGGTATGTGATAGGTTGGCGGATGACTGGGAACAGAAATACAATATTCGACCAGTGCTTGTTGAAACTTTTGTGGATCCTAGCAAGTTTCGTGGAACATGTTACCGGGCTGCTAACTGGCAACCTATTGGTCTGAGTTCTGGGCGACGTGATGGAATAAAAAAAGAAATCCTTCTTTATCCTCTTGTTTCTAACTGGAAAACCACACTTTGTGCTGAACCGGAAATTAAACTTGGTGATTCTGCAGGAATTGAGTCACCTTCTAACTGGGCTGAGCAGGAATTTGGAAGTGTACAGATATACGACAATCGATTAAAACAGCGACTTTACACAATTGCACAAGATTTTTATAATAAGCCACAGGCCAATATTCCAGAAGCCTGCGGCACACATGCTGGCACTGTCGGGACATACCGATTTATGAAAAACAAAAAAGTAAACATGGACATACTACTGACAGCTCACACCGAAGCTACTGTTGAACGTATTCGTGAGCACCAGGTGGTACTTGCGCCACAAGACACTTCCACACTCAACTACACCCACCACCCTATGACAGAAGGAATGGGGCCAATCAACACGGTGAGAGACAGAAACACCGGCCTTATTCTCCACGACACTCTGGCATTTACAGAAGATGGCACCCCTCTTGGGGTTCTTGATGCACAGTGCTGGGCGCGTGATCCTCATGATATTGGTAAAAAAAGACACAAAGCAAACACGCCAATCGAACAAAAAGAAAGCATGAAATGGCTGCGCAGCTATCAGCGTGTGGCAGAAGTACAGAAACTTTGTCCAAACACAATGCTGGTGAGTGTAGGCGATAGAGAAGCAGATATTCATGAGCTGTTTGCAGAAGCGACAAAAGATAGCAACGGTCCTAAATTGTTAGTTCGCTCGAATAAAGCCCGAAATCGCAAAGTTGATCAGGATAAGTTATGGGACTTTATGGCGAAACAAGAAATAGCTGGATCGTTGCAGATCCATATTCCCCATAGCGGTTCGAGAAAAGCGAGAGACGCTATGGTTGACATAAGCTTTGCCGAAGTGGAATTGACCCCACCAAAACGGTTAGGGAGTGAGGGGAAACCTGTCAAAGCATGGGCGATTTATACTATAGAACCTCAACCGGACGAATCAGTAGCTTCTCCTATAGAATGGCTGCTCATCACAACCGTTCCGACAAATACTTTTAATGACGCAAGGCAGAGGGTTGAGTGGTATGCAAAGCGCTGGGGAATCGAAGTATATCATAGGACCTTGAAAAGTGGCTGCAAAATCAAAGACCGCCAACTCGGTGATGCTGACCGTATTGAAACCTGCCTTGCTATTGATATGGTTGTTGCTTGGCGAATATTTCATCTTACTATGCTGGGCCGAGAAAACCCCGATGCTCCATGTACAGTTTTTTTTCAGGATGAAGAATGGCAGGCCCTATGCTGCTATACCTCGAAGAAGCAAGTGCCTCCACCGGAACCGCCAACGTTGCAAAAAGCGATTCGGATGGTTGGTGCTATGGGTGGTCATCTCGGCAGAAAACGCGATGGTCCCCCAGGCGCTCAAGTACTTTGGCGCGGCTTGCAACGTCTAGATACAGTAACAGAGATGTATACCATCTTTACTCATAACGTTACCCCGTGCCCCGCACCGCCTTAGC
>PIVM01001092.1 GCA_003353945.1 Gammaproteobacteria bacterium | reverse complement strand
TTAATAGCCGATACAGTAGACCTAGGAGTGTTTAGCTGGGGGCCGGATGGTATAACAGGTGCAACTTTAAGTGGCGTATATGCAGGAATGTCAAATACAAATACAATTATTGCTGCCCATATTGCTGCCCAAGGGGCAGGTAATTATGCAGCTGATGCTTGTGCTAATTACGGCATTACGAGAGATCATGTGTATTACGACGACTGGTACTTACCCTCACAAGCTGAGCTTGGGCTATTATTCGATTACAAAGATAACATTGGCGGTTTTGTTGATGGGGCGTATTATAGCTCTACCGAGAAGAGCTTTCAGAATGCTTTTGGCATTATATTCCCAGGGGGTGATTCCGGGAATCAAGCTAAGGTGGTAGATAGATCAGTGCGTGCTATTCGGGCTTTTTAACTATTTACCAATTTAAGCACGTAGCGGTTAATTAAAAAAAAAATATGGCACTCTATTACAAATTACAAGTTTTTAAGGATGTTTGCACGCTTGTGCAAAAGGTGTTTTTATATACACTTGGGCAGGATATAAAACATGATGCCATAGTAAAGAAACAAGCTG
>PIVM01000375.1 GCA_003353945.1 Gammaproteobacteria bacterium | reverse complement strand
ACGATTGGACTACAAAGTGGATCACGTCCGAAGCAAAGTCATGACACACCATGCCAGCGTAAATGCCGCAGATTGGGACGCCCTGGGCGTACACCCTGGAACTAAATTGAAAGAGTTCCAGGACCTGACCCAACAAGCATCATGCAAAAGGCAGTCCAGCCTTTTATGCACTATGCCAATTGTACAGACCCACAAATCGCAAGGATGGCATTTGACAAAACCGGAAGTTCCTACACCACATGTTTTATCATCATCGTCGCAGACCGATGAATGTACTACATCAGAACACAATGGATCCATGATATCGGAATCATCCATTGATGGAGACACCGTGTCATTGCACACGCGCCGTACCGGAAGTTCAGGTGTTTCGCGTACACAGCGAACATACCGCACTCCGAGGGTCAATGCTGTGACCAGGCGCATGACTCGGAAATTGGTCTCCGGCAGACGCAAGGAGAAAGAATTCTTACGCGCTGTTGACAAACATAATCGACTCGACGTCGGTCTTGGAGAAGACGAGGACATTATAATCCCCGGTAATGATTCCAACGATTGGCCCGAGATCGACAACCCGGACGTTGGCCTAGACATGTCGGAAGACGTCGATCTCATTATTGACTGGGCCGAGGAATCTAAATGCCCAGTTATTGACCTCGACCAATTACGACAGGAACAACAAAAGGACACTTGGATTAAAGACATGTTACGATATCTGAAAACACGCATACTACCCAAGAATAAATCCGCGCCCGAAATCGCGGCCTTGGGAGTAAAATATCACCATGAGGACGACATATTAACGCACTTCACTGCGTTTAATATGCGTCATGCCGGCAAAGGCATGGACTACGTCCCCGCGATACCCAGGTCAATGCAAAAAGACCTGATCGCAGCGTGCCATGACAGTCGACTTGACATCCATTGTGGTGTTCATAAGACTGTCCGGAAAATTCAGTCAATCGGATACTGGGAGACAATCCTAGCCGATGTTCGTAACTACGTAAAAGGTTGCCCGTGTCAGGCGGTCAACCTCCCACGCAGTGTGCGCTATACCACAACGCGCATGCGATGCGATAAGAAGAATTATGGATGGTCGTTGGACTGTGTTTACCTTCCAACAGGTAAAACAATGGCCATGTACGGATCATTTTCATGGTGCCTTGTAGCAGTGGAACACTTCGCACGCTACGTCACATTTTCTCCATTAAGAAATCTCACAGCAGAATGCGTTGCGACCGCGATATACAATGACGTGATATGTCGTTGGGGCCCAGCCCAACTTTTCCATTGTGACCGCGGATCGGAATTCGTATCGAAGGTAACGCATTCAGTCTTATCACTGTTTGGATGTCACATAACATTTTCACCTTCATATCATAAACCAGGAAATGGATTACCGGAAAGATACATTTTGGAGCTTAGACGAAAGCTGAAGCTATACTTAATCGGACACCCACATTCTAGGTGGCCCGAAATACTAAGGAGCATTGAATACGGGCTTAATGTTTCACCACAAATCCAAACGAGCGGTTTTTCAGCATTACAAATCTTTTGCGGTGGTGCACCGCAAGGCTTCGGTAAGACACCAACAAACAAACAAACAACAGATATCGGACACTCACAGTATATGAAGAACCTACAGTACAAACAATCAGTGATACATAGGATCGTCACAGCAAATCTAAAGGCGACACACGAATTTTTGATGGAGAAACACAATAGGTTGGCCCAGAATACTAAATTCCAGGTGGGCGACCAGGTCTGGCTTTTTTGTCCAAGACAAATACATGGAAATGCACAGTCTGCAAAGCTAACCGTGTACTGGCGTGGACCGTTCGAGGTCACCCAAGTCATCAGCAAGACATTCGTAATACTAAAGTCCAAATCTGGAAAAATTGCAAAGTCCCCAGTACATTCTTCAAGAGTACGTCATTTTGTACACCCAACCATCAAGCCAAAAGGACTACCAGAAGAAAATGCAGTACAGGTAGTTGAATGGGGCGAAGAAAATGACACCTTAGAAGGTACCACACTCCCGACGACGGAGCAGTGTGAAAAACTCGGACTTTCACCTTTGGATGAACATGAAAACTTTTTATTGGACGAAAGTCTAAACTATTTGTGGGAGGATCCACAGGAGCTCAAAGGCATACACCATGATGAACAAATGAGCTTTCAAAAACCACCCATGAACGTCAATGTCATGGAAGACACATTTGTACATGACTCTGATGAGGAGCATGTACATGACAGTATAACTGATATCTCAGAATATCAGTCGGACAAATTCATACATAACTCTGATGATGTGTATGTACAGGACAG
>PIVM01001091.1 GCA_003353945.1 Gammaproteobacteria bacterium | reverse complement strand
CATTTTTTACCCTATATGACCAATACCTTCGTAACATTACGACATATTTCTGGAGTTACACGCATTCACCAGCTTAGCTGCATATGGGGTGTGGTAGGGGGCACACCCAGGGTACTCACCCATATAGTTGCCGTTCGGGGCAAGCGGAAAATACGGCACAATAGCCAACCCTAATCTGACATTTTTTACCCTATATGATGGCCCTGTCACACCTAACGAAACGCCACAACTATCTTTTAACGTTTTCCTAACTATCCCAGACAGCGAATGACAGCGAATGTTGAATTTATGCCTGCAATCGTTGCCATTCCCGTAGGTCCAAATATCATTTAACGCGTCCCAACGCTGCCCCAGCGAATACTCAGCGAATACAACTATCCCTTAACTAACCTCTAACGAATAATCGAACGATGGCTGAACGAATAACCTCAACCCCAGCGAAGTTGGCCGGTAGTTGAACGCTTGCCCAACGTACACCAACGAACCTCAACGCTCCTCTAACGATCCCAACTATGTTCTAGCGAAGCCAACGCTAGTTGAACGAGACTCTAACGAACCCAAGCGG
>PIVM01001090.1 GCA_003353945.1 Gammaproteobacteria bacterium | reverse complement strand
AAGCTGCTTGCTATAGGGGGCCAACATATACGCAGAAGATGCTGTCGAAGATGCGGTCGGGTCTTCCGAATGGCGCGCAGCGCCGGCGCGCAGCGCCACGCCGCACGCGTCCGCCGGAGGCCCGCCATAACGCATAAAGCCATATCACATGTAGCATTAGAGGGTAGACAGCGTCCTAATCTAAAATCTGAGGATTCAGGATTGAGGCATCGCTTCAGTGAGGCCAAAGTGAGTTTATGGATGTGTGAGAACGGTACGGGACACGAGGAGTCACGCGGACCGACTCGTCGGCGACTCTGCTGCACGCCGTTTCAGATTTTTTCTCAGCGTGAGCGAGACGTGGAAGAGTGCCACCGTCGGGTAGGACGGGTCGGCCCGGAGCATCGGAGTAGCCGTCGTGGTCGCGGCGAGCAGCGCCGGCCACTCCGGCGCCGCGTCGGCAACATGGGAGCATGTCCACCGCCACTTCGCGGTCGCAGCGCTGTTTGTCGCCCGAAACGCCGCTGATCCCTCTGGCGGGCCAAAGATCGACTCGCATGTCGATTTCGACGCGACGGGCGCATGG
>PIVM01001089.1 GCA_003353945.1 Gammaproteobacteria bacterium | reverse complement strand
CCAGATCACGTCCTGGAAATTTATTCAACAAGTATTCTTTCATTCTCTGTATTTCTTTAATCCAGCTTCCAGTAAAACCGCTGTCATCCACATAGATCCATAGGATCGCGATATCCCCGCTTATGGGATTCTTGGCATAGAACATGCATTCATCGTATTTACTTTGTTGCCAATGTTTTCTTTGAAGAATAACATCAGTATAAGTCCTGGCCCATGCTAGGCCTGCCTGTTTGAGTCCATACAGAGCACGTTGAAGCTTTTTCACTTTGTTTCCTGGTAGCCTGATCCATATTTCTTCGGTGATAGGCGCATTCAGGTAGGCTTGTGTAAAGTCAAGTGCTAATAAGCGCCATCCTTTTGCTGCTGCAAAAGCTAAGATCGCCCGAAGGTTGTCAAATTTGATAACAGGTGAGAATGTTTCCATATAGTCTTTGCCATATTCCTGGTAACATCCTTTTGCAACCAATCGTGCTTTATATTTCTTGATCATACCGTTAGGATTGTATTTCTTGGTTAGTACATATCGGCTATCCAGAGGTTTGATACCTTCAGGACAATTATCATT
>PIVM01001088.1 GCA_003353945.1 Gammaproteobacteria bacterium | reverse complement strand
TGTATGTATGTATGTATGTATGTATGTATGTATGTATGTATGTATGTATGTATGTATGTATGTATGTATGTATGTATGTATGTATGTATATTTATTAAATTGCACATAACCGCGCAATCCGGCCCTGTCATCCTAGTCATTCTATGCCACTCGTATTGATCCTCCCAAGGGGGGATCAATGAAACTTATTACGAAAACCTCTGATCAGACGCGACAAAGGGGACACACTCTCTCTACTTGTACAGTTCCTACTTGAGCCCAGACTACCTCGTGCTCCCCCCCCTGCTTCCTTGCTACTCTCTAGATTATCTAAATTGGCAGATACTGGACCAACCCTTTCTATTCTACATCTTTTCCTCCTTCCATCGAAGTCTTTCCCGTGTTTCACTTGGCGTCTACCACTATTTAGCGGTTTCTTACGCTTCTTATCCTCCCTTCTGCCCTCCCCGACCCCACCCTCGTTCCCGTTCCCGTTCCCGTTCCCCTCGTACCCGTTCCCATCTCCTCTACTGACCTCATTTCTCTCCCCGTTCCCATCCGGTGTTCGTCTATTGGTCTCCACCTCC
>PIVM01001087.1 GCA_003353945.1 Gammaproteobacteria bacterium | reverse complement strand
AAGTTTTGGATTACACGATGAGGACTGTTTGAATTCTCTGTGTTGCGTTTCTCGCTCACCTCACAGGCCTCTACCCGAACTCCCAACCCTTATCACGCTGTTACAGGGTGTGATAGAGTCATTAGTCGATATCTGTTTGAAGTGGTGCGGCTTTTAGCTTGGGAGATACCTGTTTGAGTGCCTGTACTCAATGCGATGAGGACCACCAGATTGGTAAAACAAGACGGTTTTACTTAGTGAAACAGCGTATACACACCTTATGTCGCGATTCTCGTATCTGGATCGATGATACGAGGACTCTTCCCAATCGCCAACCGCTACACCGATGATACGTAATGTAGAAGTTAATTATCCAATGGTATTCACTATGTTAAGGCCTCAGTACCTTATTCACGAAGAGTGATTAGATTACTCTATCCTACATTTCTATGGAAATAACGAATATGGGTGTAACGTTCCCAAAGAACGTTCTAATGTTCCCTTAGGAACGTTCTAATATTCCTAGAACTGTAACCGTTCCGTCCAACTTATTCGTTCCGGTTACGTCTCGTAACATCCTAAATCGT
>PIVM01001086.1 GCA_003353945.1 Gammaproteobacteria bacterium | reverse complement strand
ACAAAATAGCTAATAGTGTGTTCGTTCAAACTGTTATCACAGAACAAGGGGTTGCTTTTGACTGCCTTAAGCTCCGGCCTTCGGCCTCCGCTTAAGGCAGCAAAAGAACCCGGCGTTAAAGGCTCTTCGTGGTTTTTAGTTGTGCCACTAGGTAGTCAGCAGTAAATAGTCCCACTTTCCGTCCGTGCGTAATACCGGTAAAGTGGGCATCAACTAACACCGCGTCATCGTGGTACCAATGGAAGGTTTGTCGGTTGTCTCTATCTCGCCCCATCCGTTCCCAGTGTGCCGTGTTATCGCCAAATAATAACCAGGGCAGTGTTTCGCATTCATTTGGCCGTGCCATGCCAATATCAGTGCAATGAGCGAGTTTAGTGCTGCCCTTAACAAGTTTAGGCATTGGACAAAAAACCTCCGCTTCGCTCCCGGTTTTTCGCCCATGCTAAAAGCGTTCTGTGCCTAAAGAAACAGGGTTTGTCGTGAGCTGCAACAGTCAGCTTGAGCAAGGGCACAATTGAAGTCAGCAATCCAACAGAGTAGTTTTTACCACCTCTCTGGTATAGTACG
>PIVM01001085.1 GCA_003353945.1 Gammaproteobacteria bacterium | reverse complement strand
CACGCTCCACGTCCGTCGGGGCTCCCTATGCGTCCCTCAAACTCCCGGACGACCCCAACGGCTGGCGACCCCGTCGCCCTGGCTAGCAGGAACCACAGGTTCCTGTTCGCCTCCCTTTCGACCTTCGCTTCTACCCCTTGGCTGGGCACTAGAAGGTCATACAGGCCCCTCTCTCCTGCGATCCCTACGATCGCTATCCGCCACGCATCCCACGCCCCCGGCGCGGGATCCAGGCCAGTCCAGACTGGCACTCTGCCCATGTTTATGTCCATCGGTGCAGCAACACGACTCTTAATCTGATAAGTTGGCTGGATTACAGTAAGGAGAAAGGTATATACTTTTATTGTGATTAAACGGTGTATAGGGACATCCTCTTGTATTGAGGGGAAACAATCACTCATAGGCTCTATCTATTCGGCTGATCTTACGCCGCAACGTACCATCCTAATTGAATGTACACCTATGGTGTGTATAAGCCGTTTCAGATAGTGATACGTTTCTACAGAATTGTAATAGTGGAGGCAATATCGATTTACACCTCAGTTGATGTACATGTATGCTACTGAG
>PIVM01001084.1 GCA_003353945.1 Gammaproteobacteria bacterium | reverse complement strand
GTTGAAACTATTGAGGTTTACGGTTACAATAGCGCTAAAGCTATGCATAATGACTTTCTAAACAAAGGTTATGAAGGTTCTATACTAAGACTAAACGGTTCGTATCAGCAAAAACGTAGTTACAACCTACAAAAATTCAAAGACTTCAGTGACACCGAAGCTACTATTATTGGCTATGAAGCCGGTAAAGGTAAGTTTACAGGTCTTATTGGCAAGTTTTTGATGGTAGATGACGATGGTAATGAGTTTGGTTGTCCAATCGGTAAAGGTTACAATTACTCTGATCGTCGTTATATACTAGAAAATATTCACGACTATATCGGTAAAGTTGCTACATTTACGTACTTCGAACGTACTAAAGCAGGTAGCTACAGACATCCACTATACAAAACAATTAGAAATTATGAGTAAATTAATATGGAAATTATACAACGAAAACTTAATAAGCAAAGAAGTTGCTAACATTTTATTAGATAAACACTATGAGTAGAAAAATATACGAACACATTAAATCAACTAATTATGGTAATATTACAAATAAGATTAAAAAACTACAAAAGAAAGCTAA
>PIVM01001083.1 GCA_003353945.1 Gammaproteobacteria bacterium | reverse complement strand
AGCTGATTGCGGAGGATGCCGAGTTGAAGGCACTGATGGTTAAAGATGAGGATGTTTTTGCAGAACACATAAATGTTGTGAAGTGCCCTGTGTTGAGCGTAATGAACATCCTCGATGATGTACTTCTTCCAGAGCCAAGTGCCGTGAACTGGTATCCCCCTGCTCCCAGCACCTCTTGCTACATGATTTCCACCTCGGGCACAACAGGAAAGCCCAAAAGCATAGTGATGGAGCATACGAACCTCTCTTCTTTCATTCAACATGGGCCATCATGCTTGTGCAAGGGCCTGGGTCCAGGGAGCTGTTTCTTGCTCTCGAGCCCAATGGCCTTTGATATGAGCTGTGGCATTCAATTCTCTACACTCTCCATGGGTGCTACTCTGGTGCTTGCTCCAAAGCATGCATTGCTGGACGAGCTGGAGCTACTCATCAACACAATGAAGGTGAGATGACTGGCTTGTCATTCAAGGAATATTATATGCACACTGCAAGGCATACAATTGTTTATTTGACGCTTCATATGGTTTGCAGATCACCCACCTCCACATGACACCATCACTCTTTGAGC
>PIVM01001082.1 GCA_003353945.1 Gammaproteobacteria bacterium | reverse complement strand
TTTATATTGAACACTACTCTTTTTGAACTTATTATACTGGCATTGCCGTATTTTGCTTTTAGTTCATTTGCATTTTCCCAAGTCGAGAACTTTACTTCATAAACCCAGGCTTTTAAAGACTCTTTGACCTTTTTGTATTTACTCAACCGGCAATAATCCGTAAGAGTCTTTTCTTTTATTATTCTCATACTTTACAAAGATAGTAAAAAGTTACCCTATTTGGTAACTTTTGATGTTGAATTATTTTAATGGATGATATTTGTCCAGTTTGCTCTGCAGGTTTTCTAAGTTGTTCATTTGATATCGTTCTGTCGAACTTACATATTTATGGCCTGCAAAGTATTGAACTTGTCTTAGGTTAAAGTTCTTTAACAAATGTCCTGGATGATGTTACCGGTGATTTTTTAATGGATGGCTCGATGGACGATAAAGCCCAAAACGCTATTTCTGATAAAGAACTGCTTTCGCAGTTTCAAAAAGTTTCGCAAATGCCCAACGACAGAAAAATGATTGTTAAAGAACTTATTGATGCTTTCCTGATTAAAACCGATTTACAACAAAAATTTGC
>PIVM01001081.1 GCA_003353945.1 Gammaproteobacteria bacterium | reverse complement strand
CGCGAAGTCAACGCGAAACATTGTGACGTTATGAAAATGTCCGCGAAGCCACCGCCGACCTTCCGCGAAGTCAACGCGAAACATTGTGACGTTATGAAAATGTCCGCGAAGCCACCGCGGACCTTCCGCGAAGTCAACGCGAAACATTGTGACGTTATAAAAATATCCGCGGAGCCACCGCGGACCTTCCGCGGAGTCACCGCGAAACATTGTGACGTTATAAAAATGTCCGCGAAGCCACCGCGGACCTTCCGCGAAGTCAACGCGAAACATTGTGACGTTATGAAAATGTCCGCAAAGCCACCGCGGACCTTCCGCGAAGTCAACGCGAAACATTGTGACGTTATGAAAATATCCGCGAAGCCACCGCGGACCTTCCGCGGAGCCACCGCGAAACATTGTGACGTTATAAAAATGTCCGCGAAGCCACCGCGGACCTTCCGCGCAGTCAACGCGAAACATTGTGACGTTATGAAAATATCCGCGAAGCCACCGCGGACCTCCCGTTGAGCCACCGCGAAACATTGTGACGTTATAAAAATGTCCGCGAAGCCACCGCGGACCTTCCG
>PIVM01001080.1 GCA_003353945.1 Gammaproteobacteria bacterium | reverse complement strand
TTTGCTGTGGTGTGTATGCCGCGCGACACGTCTGGGACAGGGTAGACTGCAATAACTCTGTATTGTTTTACGCTACGGTACGAAGAAGGGTGATAGCCAGTCAGCCACAAAAATTCTATATGCCCTACATCTAGATGATTCATCGTTGGACCACAACGATGGGTCAGCTACATGAAGACCCCAACGATGGGTCAGCTAAATGCAGACCCAAACATTGGGTCAACTACATGAAGACCCCAACGATGGGTCAGCTATATGCAGACCCAAAAACACATTGGGTCAACTGCATGAAGATCCCAACGATGGGTCAGCTACATACAAACCCCAACATTGGGTCAACTGCATGAAGACCCCAACGATGGGTCATCTACATGCAGACCCCAACATTGGGTCAACTAGGCGCTGAACCCAACAGTGACTCACCTGGCTATTGGTCCCAACGGGGAGTCACCTCACCGTTGGTCCCCAACGCCGAGTCACTAAGCGCATGACCTACAAAGAACCTATCGTATCTCACTAACTACTGGTCCTCTGAAGCTACAAATGGGACCGCTGGATTCCTCAACCAT
>PIVM01001079.1 GCA_003353945.1 Gammaproteobacteria bacterium | reverse complement strand
GGTGAAGTGATATTCCCCGCCTCTTGTGGCGAAATAAAATATAACCCATCATGATACTCCGCCGCAAGCGGGCGGGGAGTTCCATTTTAACGATCTGATTAAAGTTACAAATGTAATATCACAAACAACAAATGTTCTATTTATCTGAATAATAATATAATACACTGCATTGTTACAAATGTAACGAGATTAAGATGTTTTGATACAGATTCAAAAGATAAGATGATTGGATAATAATATGGAAAAAATTAAGAATGTAATTTTAAGTAGTGTAATATCAGTCTTATAAAGAGAATATATAAAGTTATAGTTTAAATGATTCAATTTTAGATGCTGATCATAGAATTATATGTAACATTCTTATAATCAGTCCTAAGAATAAAATATTAAATACCTTAAGTTGAAATTATTGTGATTACATATGTAACACTTAAAAATAACATATGTAAGCAATATATTTGTTACTTTTGTATACATAATTTACTTTAGTGATGGTGGATCGAATACATAAGATCTTAAGATATTATAAGCTTACCTCATCAAGATTTGCTGATGAGATCGGAGTTCAGCGA
>PIVM01001078.1 GCA_003353945.1 Gammaproteobacteria bacterium | reverse complement strand
CCAACGAAGCTATTTATTTGATTGCTACTACGACTATAGCGCGTGCGGCGATTGGCGGTTGGAGAAGAGTCTCGTGTTAACGATCAAAACACGAGAACCGCGGAAGTTTTGGGACAAGTACTCAATCTTGAATCCGGAACAGAACAAGCTACTTAGGTAAACTTGAGAAATCATACGAACTAGAGATAGAATTTTCATCTCTACACCTGCGTAACCCTAAACTTACCATAGAAAAACTGAGCCACATATATTCTTGTGGGTATGTGGCGAACTGGGGTATGTGGTTCCATCCTTTTGGGCCTGATTTGTACCTGTCGACGCTCCCTCTTGGGAAGTCGAGCTCCTGCATAAACCCTAACCATGCATGCCCTAATCATGATGATCCAACACTGAATTGCTGTTCGGATTTAACGTGCATGCATGGTACTTGTTTGAGTTGCATATATCAAGGAGGGGGATGTTCAAATACCTGGCAGAATTGCTGCAAAGGCTCGTATTGCGATACCGGAGGACACTGCAGTACTTGTAAGGGAATTGGGGGTTCGTGTTCGGTAGATGTGCAATGCTGCGAAG
>PIVM01001077.1 GCA_003353945.1 Gammaproteobacteria bacterium | reverse complement strand
GCCATGTTGCCGTTGTTGGTGTTTATTGCTATATTTGTAACCGAACATAAGTAGTGGACTCTTCTCTATGTCCAACTGCTACACAACATTGTCGGGTACATGATAGTCGTGCCTACAAGGGCTTGGCATCGCATTATGTAGCACAGGACTAATCATTAAATGGTAGCTCCCCTATATTGTGTTAACTGATAATATAACTAGACCGAAGCAAGGAGAGAGGGATATATATGTACAGTATTTTGTAATTAACTTGAAAAGATAGGAAGGTTCATACATCTAATCGGAACAACCACTCACGGAGGGGCTAGTTTAATACGGCAAACCGAACGCCGTGACGTGCCACATCAACTAACTTTACACCTATTGTGTGTATGCCATTTCACTTACTGTTATAACCCTTAATTCTAGGGTACTTGAAGAGAAGTGTGGGGAACGTTCTGAAATTAGGGTTACTCGTGAAGCTTTACTCTGTACATGAACTTGGTGTGACAGTAATACAACTACTAAATTGGTGATGAAATTTCGTTAGACTACTCTCCCTCTACTGGCAACTCAACCTTGTACAAGGTGGTC
>PIVM01000374.1 GCA_003353945.1 Gammaproteobacteria bacterium | reverse complement strand
CGCCCCTATACCCAAATCAGACGAACGATTTGCACGTCAGTATCGCTACGAGCCTCCACCAGAGTTTCCCCTGGCTTCGCCCTGTTCAGGCATAGATCACCATCTTTCGGGTCCCAACGGGTATGCTCTTACTCCATCGGCCCGCAAGCGAGCGATGGGTCGATAGTGCCTCCCGCCCGAAGGCGAGGTTCCTACCTCAGCGCCGCGAGGACGCCTTCACTTTCATTACGCATCAGGGTTTTAAGCACCCAAATACTCGCACACACGTCAGACTCCTTGGTCCGTGTTTCAAGACGGGTCAATGAAAACCTTTTCGCCAGGATCGCGAACGCACATATGGAAAGCCCCGCAGAGTACCACACCCTTCCTACCGCAGAACATTGTTCTACAAGCAGGTTGGCATGGCATCCACAAAACCCCCAAAGCCCGAGACGGGCGCGCGTTGCCTGTACCTCAGTCCAGCCCACGGTAGCATCCGGAGGAGTATAACAGGAGTAGACCGGCGCAAGCCGGCGTTCGCCCTACCTCTCCCCGGCGATTCTGCCGCGAACCAAACTGATCCTGACCCACCCACCACCACAGGACAAGCCCACGCACACCAGAAGGGACAACGCCACGAAAGTTAATAACGCGGCGAAGCACCCAGACATGCGCAGACCCTAAGTATAGCGGCGAGCAACAGTGGTTTCCAGCGGTTCCCTCTTAACAATTTCAAGTACTTTTTAACTCTCTTTTCAAAGTTCTTTTCATCTTTCCCTCACGGTACTTGTTCGCTATCGGTCTCTCGCCAATATTTAGCTTTAGATGAAATTTACCACCCACTTAGAGCTGCAATCCCAAACAACTCGACTCGTTGACCGCGTGTCGTACGCGCTGAACTCCGGGTCAAAGACGGGATTCTCACCCTCTATGATACCTTGTTCCAAAAGATTTATACCCGAAGCATGCACTGACATCACGTCTATAGACTACAATTCGAAAAGCCGTCGGCTAATCGATTTCCATTTTGAGCTCTTCCCGCTTCACTCGCCGTTACTAGGGGAATCCTTGTTAGTTTCTTTTCCTCCGCTTATTAATATGCTTAAATTCAGCGGGTACTCTCGCTTCATTTGAGATCTAGGTTCGGATGTTTGTCCACTTGTTGAAACCAACAAATCGACGGTAAAGAGATGGCGTCATCTAAGGCTTAGACGTATTGGATACACCATAAAGGTGAGTTATCCACGTCGGCCCCGTTAGTGATAACAGTCCCTTTTCATGTTCTTGAGGCGACGCGCAATAGTTAAATTGCGGGACGCCCATTTTCCCCGTACACAACGCGCAGTTAAGCACGCGGCCGAGATAGAAGAAACAGATACTCAAAGAGGCGTGCTCACAGGCCTATCCCGGGAGCGCCATTTGCGTTCAAAGATTCGATGATTCACTGAATTCTGCAATTCGCATTACGTATCGCATTTCGCTGCGTTCTTCATCGTTGCGAGAACCAAGATATCCGTTGTTAAGAGTAGTTCTTTTGTTTTTTTTATTTTTATATTTTGAGTTAACAAAATAAGGTTCAGCACATTAGCAGGATGCAAGGTGTAAATAATTGTTGATGTGGTGTAAAACAAAAGACGGTGGCCAAGCCTTCCTTTCGGATCGAATAAGTTATTTCTAACCTACCGAGATCAGGGTTTCCCAACAACGAGGCTCTCCACACCACAAAGAAGGAGAGCGAATATGGGAAATGATCCTGAACGGGCCCAACCGATGCACAGTTTGGGTGGATAAACGTGTTTCGGTGAAACCGAAAACGTATTAATGATCCTTCCGCAGGTTCACCTACGGAAACCTTGTTACGACTTTTACTTCCTCTAAACGATCAAGTTTGCACTACTTCCCGTACACCAAGCAGAAGTAACCCCCTGGATGGCAACAGTCTGTAGAACTCACTAAGCCGTTCAATCGGTAGTAGCGACGGGCGGTGTGTACAAAGGGCAGGGACGTAATCAATGCAAGTTGATGACTTGCGTTTACTAGGAATTCCTCGTTGAAGATTAAAAATTACAATAATCTATCCCCATCACGATACGCTTTAAAAAGATTACCCAGACCTTTCGGTCAAGGTTGTAAGCTCGATGAACGTATCAGTGTAGCGCGCGTGCGGCCCAGAACATCTAAGGGCATCACAGACCTGTTATTGCCTCGAACTTCCATCGGCTACACACCGATAGTCCCTCTAAGAAGTCACACGCGAACCAAAGGTTCGGCGAACTATTTAGCAGGTCGAGGTCTCGTTCGTTAACGGAATTAACCAGACAAATCACTCCACCAACTAAGAACGGCCATGCACCACCACCCATAGAATCAAGAAAGATCTTCAATCTGT
>PIVM01000373.1 GCA_003353945.1 Gammaproteobacteria bacterium | reverse complement strand
GCCTGGGATAAAGCGGATATCCAGGGTCGAGAATACACAGTGAGTCGAAATAACAGTCTGATCAAGCTGTCCAAGCAGGAAAATCAAAAATGGATTAAGGCCGTTGAGCCGATCATGACCGATTACGTGGCTCGCACATCGAAAAAAGGGCTGCCAGGTAAAGAAGCCGTTAAACTATTGAAGCAGCTAATCAGCCAGTAAACCGGGAATTCAGTATCATTATAAAGGGGCCATGACCCGAATTACCAATTGGATGACATCGACAGCATTTGTGGCAAACTGGATCTCTGCCATTATGATCGTCGCTATGATGGTTCTAACGAGCATGGATGTTGTATTGCGATATTTCAGACATCCAATTCCGGGCACCTATGAAATTGTTGGATTCCTGAGTGCTTTAGCCATTTCTTTTGCACTGGCTTACACTTCTCTGGAAAAGGGGCATATTGCTGTGGAGTTTCTGATTGACAAACTACCCCGCAATATTCAGACCGGATTCGACCTGGTAAATAGCTTGGTGGCCGCAATTCTATTTGGCACAATCGCCTGGCAATGTGTTTTGCACGGCCATCAACTCATGATAAAAGGGGAGGTCTCTGCCACCTTGCAGATGCCAGTATTTCCTTTTATTTACGGGGTTGCCGTTGGCACCGCCCTCCTCTGCCTGGTTCTATTGTTCGATTTTTCAAAAACCATGAAAAGAGTGCTCGGAAAATGACACCTACCGCCATTGGCATTATTGGCATCATCGCACTCTTTGTGCTCATATTCTCCCGGATGCCCATCGGTTACGTGATGGCCATCGTGGGTTTTGTCGGATTTTCAACTATTGTCTCTTTTCCAGCGGCCCTCAATTTACTGGCCAAGGATATCTTTTCGGAGTTCAGTTCCTATAATCTCACTGTCATTCCGTTGTTCGTGCTGATGGGGCAAATTGCATTTCATTCCGGGATCAGCAAAAGGCTTTTTCACGCGGCATACAAATTCATCGGTCATTGGCCCGGGGGGTTGGCCATGGCGACTGTAGGTGCCTGCGCCGCGTTTGCTGCAATTTGCGGGTCGACCAACGCCACAGCTGCAACCATGGCAGCAGCCACGCTGCCGGAAATGAAGCGCTACAACTACAAGGCCAGTTTAGCCACTGGGGTTGTGGCTGCAGGAGGTACACTGGGCATCCTGATTCCTCCCAGTGTAATCTTTATTGTCTATGGCATTCAAACCGAGCAGTCCATTGGCAAGCTATTCATTGCTGGAATTTTACCAGGCATTTTACTGACCGTGCTTTTCATGACCACGATCTATATCTGGGTAACCCTCAAGCCGGACCTGGCGCCTCGTGGACCGAGAGCCACACTGAAAGAAAAAATTGCATCACTGACGGGTCTTTTGGAAACCGGTCTGATTTTTTTCCTGGTGATGGGGGGGCTTTTCGGTGGAATTTTTACACCAACCGAAGCTGGGGCAATCGGGGCACTATCAACCCTGCTGATTGCGATGGTCAGAAGAAATATCAGCTGGAATGGATTTCAGATGGCACTATTCGAAACCACCCGGATCACCTGCATGATATTAATGATTGTCGCGGGGGCTACGGTATTTGGGCATTTTCTGGCGGTTTCACGGATTCCGTTCGATATTGCTAACTGGATTGCGGGATTCAGTCTTCCATCTGCGGTCGTTATGTTCATGATCATTCTGGTATACCTGATCGGGGGGTGTTTCATCGACGCCTTGGCACTTATTATGCTGACCATTCCCATATTTTATCCAGTGATAAAACAGCTGAACTACGATCCGCTCTGGTTTGGCGTGGTAATGGTCCTGGTGACTCAGATCGGCGTTATCACACCACCGGTGGGAGTCAATGTCTATGTGGTGAGTGGAGTAGCCAGGGATGTACCGTTGAATGTGATCTTCAAAGGAGTTGTGCCGCTCTTGATTGCGTTGACTATTGGAACGCTGCTTCTGATTCCGTTTCCACAAATCGCCTTATTCCTTCCCAGCCTTCTCGATTAATCTGCCAATCTTTTCGAGATGAGGATCGGCTAATATTTGACGTAATGAAAGGGCTCCACAGCGTTCAACGCGTCAGCGTCTAAAGTGTCATAGCCGGACTTCTGCAATATTTTCTGAGCCTGATCTGCTTGATGGGTTTCAATCACGAAGACAGCATTTTTCCTACTTTCCAGGACAAATCCATAGGCGTTTTCAATATTAATTAGGGAATTCGCCAATAGCTGAATCATGTCATTTAGTCCACCAGGCTTATCATCCATAAGCACGGCGATGACTTTTTTCAATTCAACCTCAATCTTTTTCTTCTTCAATGCCTTGGCAGCCTTTTCAGGATCATCCACCAGAATATTGA
>PIVM01001076.1 GCA_003353945.1 Gammaproteobacteria bacterium | reverse complement strand
CATGAAAAGAATACTCCACATTCTTTTCAGAAAGGATTTTGGAATCACATGATGTGGAAATGAAAATACTTCCGGTCAGTATAATGACATCACTTCCGGTCTATTGGAGTCACTTCCGGTCCTTATGACATCACATCCGGTCAGTATGACATCACTTCCGGTCCACTTGAGTCACTTCCAGTCATTATGACATCACTTCTTGTCTGCTGGAATCACTTTCTGTCATCATTACATCACTTCCAGTCATTATGACATCACTTCCAGTCAGTATGACATCACTTCCGGTCTACTGGAGTCACTTCCGGTCATTATGACATCACTTCCGGTCATTATGACATCACTTCCGGCCTGCTAGTCACTTCTGATCATTACAACATCACTTCTGGTCTGCTAGAGTCACTTCTGGTCATTATGACATACTTCCGGTCATTATGACATCACTTCCGGTCATTATAACATCACTTCTAGTTAGTATGAGATCACTTCCGGTTTACTGGAGTCAATTCTGGGCATTATGACCTTACTTCCGGTCTGCTGGAGTCACTGCTGTTCATTATGACATCACTTCTGGTCA
>PIVM01001074.1 GCA_003353945.1 Gammaproteobacteria bacterium | reverse complement strand
GCTTCTTTTGCAAAAAAGTGAGCAATAATATAGGTATTTTCATGATTACAGTGGATTTAGTTGATATGATGCAACTTCCTGTCATTATTACATCACTTCCGGTCTCCTGAACTCATGTCTGGTTTACATGATGCAACATCTTACCATTATTACATCATTTCCGGTGATCAATAGATTTTTCAACATGAGCGATAATATAGGTTTTTCAAAATTACTGTTAATTAATGTCCAGTTAACCAAGTATGTTTTTAAATTTTGCTTCTTTTGCAAAAAAAGTGAGCAATAATATAGGTATTTTCATGATTACAGTGGATTTAGTAGATATGATGCAACTTCCTGTCATTATTACATCACTTCCGGTCTTCTGAGCTGACTTCTGGTTTATATGATGCAATTTCCTGTCATTATTACATCACTTCCAGTCTTCTTAGCTGACTTCCGGTTGATATGATGCAACTTCCTGTCATTATTACATCACTTTCGGTCCCACGAACTCGCTTCCAGTTTATATGATGCAACTTTCTGTCATTATTACATCACTTCCAGTCTCAGGACCTCACTTCCGGTTTATATGA
>PIVM01001073.1 GCA_003353945.1 Gammaproteobacteria bacterium | reverse complement strand
ACGCGCAAGTCTTTCGAACATGTTTCGAAATGCGCCACCAGGTCAGCCCAAGCCCTGACCCCGTCCTTCTCATATCGTAATCTATCTCTAACGATAGATTTTTGTATACCGGTACTGTCTATCAGAGACAGTACCAACGTGGAGGCCAACCTATGCGATTGCATAGTGGCTTTACTCATGTAATTTTCATTTACTGTCAGGCGTGCGGTATGTGCGTCGGACTCTTCGTTCTGTGGCTTTTCATTAGGTTCATTTTTAATTGGTGTCCAAGGCCAATTGACTTTCCCCTCTGCCACCAGTTGTCCAACCATGACAGCCTCGTTTAACCCATTTAGGTCTGCCGTAGCCTCAAATTTTTGTTTAAATGATTCCCAGTCGCCACCCCAGCCTGTTGTAATCATTTTCCCTCGCAGAAGGGGGCTTTTAGATTCGTTGAAGTTGTAATCCTCAGCTTCCATGTTATGAATCCCTCGTACTCCTTCGTTATCTTGAGAGATTCCGCAGTTCTTACGTGTGGATCTATCACGTAAGGGCTCTTCACAGACTGCCAATCGCTGTACGCACAATTAAGTCGTA
>PIVM01000372.1 GCA_003353945.1 Gammaproteobacteria bacterium | reverse complement strand
AAAAATATCTGGGAGAAACGCTACTCAAACCGCCGGATGATCGTTGCTTACCTGTTTGATTTGGATTTTTACGGCAAATTTATCGCGGTGCTGGCAGTCAATATTATTCCAGCAGGGGGACCTTTAACTGAGTTTTTTAGGTTTATCGGAATGCGGGCTTTGCCGTTGGGCAGTCGGTAACGGTCAGGGTAATGGATGGCTGCTTGGTGCTCACGACAAACAACAGCGACTAAATAAAAAAGCCCTGGTAGATTTTTACTAACAGGGCTTTTGGTCGTAACGTGGAACGGCAACATAGGTTGTTCGTTATTTATTTAAATTGTCTCTGACCCCATTCTTCTGCATTCTTCTGACCCCATTCTTCTGCCATTCTTCTGCATTTTTCTGTTAAATATCTGAAAATCAAACTCACCTCCAGCTCAAATATAGTCTTTACTAGTAATTTTTCGCACGCCGCCTGTCTTTATTTTTTTACCCGATAATAAACCCAAAGGAGAATGACTCACATTTTTCATCGACCCTTTAATCTTGCTTAATCGTTAATCCTTTACCCCCTTTAATTTCGCTTTAATTTCAATTCTCTCCATCCGTTTACCATTATTCAATAAACATATATATTTTTTAAAAACGCGTAATCCCTTATAAGCAACCAAACAGCACCGGTCAGAATGAAATATACCATTACTGCTTGATATCCCATTATTTTCACCTTTCGAGCACTTGACCTCTGATTAAAGTAAATCCTGTCATATAAAAAATAAAATAAAACACCCGTAAATCCCCACGACAGCAAGACCACTTTTCCAATTAATGTCAGTTTATTAAAAGAATCATTAGTAAGCAGTCCATATATCGCAATCATTATCAGTATAACTACTAATACAATGAAAATATTTTTCATAGCTTCTGGACACCTTTAAATTATATTAACCAAACAAATAGCGAATTAATAAGATAAATTGCTAATGCAGCCACGAGCCCTGCAACAATTGGACTTGTAAACAATGATACTGCCGCAGCACCTGCTAAATTTGACAAAAACGCGTTTAGCGCTGCTTCTATAAAAGCCCCCATTGGATCATCAGAATATGCACCAGAAATAACGGTCAGCAAAAACCCAACAGCACCAAGTCTGGCGGCAACCTGCCTATAACTAGCATATTTAGCAAACATATCGGTTGTACCTATTTCACTAGCGCTCTCAAATATACTTTGGTAAGCACCAGCTACTCCAGATATAAATCCTGCAGCAAAAGCCGCCCCGTCACTCCCCCCACTAATCTTATAAGCCCCACTCCCCGTTTGCGGATCAATAATAATATACCCAACTCCCGACCAACTATCTTTGGTAATCCGATGCTGCGAGGTCGTCACTTCATACCCCGCATTGACCGCCTGTATTATCTCATCCTTCACTGCCTGATCAATAGTCAACTCATCGATTACCGTTGCCAGGTTTGCACTATTGATCGTATAAATTCGCTGCCCTTCCGCCGATGCAATACTCAACGCCTTAACCGCGCTGATCCCTTCTACCGGATTGTCTGTGGTGTAAAAAATCTGTTCCGGCACTATATGCTCATAAGCCGATAACATATGACCTGTTGTCTTATTGTAGTCCACCCAATTATTCCAGCAATTTTGTTTACACTCAGCGCTGGTTTTCAGCCGGTCCATATCCATCAACAGACCGCTCATCTTCACTTCATGCGGCTGCCCAAACAGATAAACCAGTTGGCTATTGGTAGAAAAAGTGCCATAGCTGGGCTCTCGGTAATAAACAATATCACTGGCATTAGCCGTCAATTGC
The DNA here is from genome assembly GCA_003353945.1 of Gammaproteobacteria bacterium. Classification (GTDB taxonomy): domain Bacteria; phylum Pseudomonadota; class Gammaproteobacteria; order Pseudomonadales; family PIVM01; genus PIVM01. The sequence continues at coordinate 569 of PIVM01000372.1, read as the reverse complement.
GACTGCACTTGCGTCATCGCTAAGTAACCCATCACACCAGCTTGCAACAAATCCCCCACCACATCGTGTTTGGTCAAACTCTCATAGGTCTGGTTTTCCAAATGAGTTTTCGTGTTATCAAGATTGCTTTGCAAATCCTGAAGCTGCGCTGCCGACATCCCATGCAAATCCAAGCCAATCGCCTGATACTCCCCGGTAGTCACCGGATTGGTCGTCTGCTGCCAACCACTGCGCTCACTCCACAAACCTTTTCTTGTCTTGAGTTCCCGCCCAAATGGAATTGCGCTTGATTCACTTTGTATTGCCCCATCTATCGTAAACTGTCCAACGACCTGAAACAGATCCGCCGGGATAGTATCGGACAAATCGTCGGGAGTCTGTGGATTGTCCGGCAAATAATCCAGCAGCGCCTGTTCATCCGCTTCCGTGGCCGGTGAAAAGGAGAAGGCAAGCTTTTTAGCTACCAGCTCTACCGTGGCTTTTTCAATACTGAACAGTTCGTTGTCATATTCATCCAACTACGCAAACTGAAAAGTATGCCGCTGTTGATCCGGCACTTCACTGAATTT
>PIVM01000371.1 GCA_003353945.1 Gammaproteobacteria bacterium | reverse complement strand
CAGAGGCATCAGGGATACTGAGTATTTTAAACTCAAAATCAGGCAGTCATCCCTCCCTGATGATCAATCTATGTTCTATTTAGATGCATGAGCTCACTCACTAAAGCGGAGAAGAGCCATCGCCATGACCAAAAAACAAAATTGGCATTATCTGAGGAAAAAATACAATTACGCAGAAACAACATGCCTTTTTAGACGGACCTATTTCCGATGATGCGCACCTGCTGTTTCGTGTAGAACTAATGAGAGGACACTGTGCTGCTGAAGTGAGGGATGATTACCGGAGAAGCTGTCGCTATTAGTGAAAAACGGATATGTCCTGGCCATAGAAATCCATTACGAATGTTTTAACTAACTCCTGGTTTTCGGTTATTGTATCTGCCACTACATCCTCGTCTCCTTTATCACCAGAATTGAAATTTTTATCTGCGGTTACAGTCCGAATTAGCGCAGCAGCCTGCTGAAGTACGATTCCATATTTTTTTGCGATTTTTTTTTATTTTCAATTTATCTTTGTCACCAATATTCATGCTGTAAAGATCCTCTGTCTCCTCACTGAACCAAAAGTAGATAAACACATCAATCAGATATTTTTCAAACTCCTGGAGACTCCATTTGTTTTTCTTAGCAATGAGAGTTAGATAAGCAGCGCCTTCTATTTTGCTTTGCAGATTTTCCGTATAGTCCCCAGCTATTTTATTATATTTGTCCGATTTATTTTTTATATCCTTGTGTGACAACTTTATCAATTGAGAATATTTGATACGAATGAATCGACATCTATAAAAGACATACCGCTCATCATGCTGATCCACTTTCTTGAGCAAGAGTATATCCTGCTGAGTCAGACTTCCAATTTCATCATAATGATCATCGTTATTTGCAACGCCATCCTGTTTCTTCAGCTTCTCAATGTCACTAGCCACCAAAACCGAATGCTCACCAATTCTAAATGGAAGACGAATGCGGCCATCACATCGGTTTACAAATTCATTCAAACTCAAATAGCATTGGGCAATGTCGGCAATACCCAATATGGGGTGACCAACAAATTCTGTGGTATTGCAATAACCGTAGTTTGGCGTAACAACCGGATCTCCAAGACTCTCACCACCGTCCTCGTAATAATCAGTATTAGGTGCGTTAGAATATTCATAATAAACTTCATCAGAAAACGGGGTGAATACCATCATTTCCCTGCGGTACTGATATATGTCTATATGAGTAAACCAAATTTCTGGCCCCATCAATTCAACAATTAGATCATGTTTTATTTTTAATTCATGGACATTATCCTGAGTACCATCAAGACAGGACCAAAACCATATCAACGATGCCAGATCCAACATATCCTTGCGCTTGTATATCTCCAAACACCATCTGTCGAAATCAAGTTGGGAAAGATTGCCCATCATACAAATACTCTCGCCATAAATACTCAGTGAGCGTTAATGGCATTCAGACTGCCTTCCCCTTGGTCGGGGTGGCACGACTTTCTTTCAACTCTCTTGGGCCTGCCGGGTAACCAAAAAAGGCTCTCAATGAGGCCCTTTAATGGATTGATAGAGCCTATGGAAAACCTTGTACACCTCACCGTCATTACGCTTGCCGACTGCAGCCACATAAAGAAACTGTTCATCGTAGCGATACACTACCCGATACTCACCAATATCAACACGCCGATGACGAGGTGCATCATAACCCTTCAACCATTGGCTGTCGGGTGGCTCAGGATGTTCTAACAACGCTTTTATTTTTTCTGTTACCTGCTTCGAATGCTTGGCATTCTTTTGCAATTGCCGAAGAAACTTCGTCGCTTGCTTCGTTATTTTCGGCTCCAACACGGAACATCTCCTAATTCTAGAACCGAGCAATCAATCAAAGACCCAAAAGTTCTTTTGACTCCTCCGACGCAACAAATCCCTCTTTCTCTGCACTCTCAGCTGCCGTACCCCAAACAAGATCTTCAAGCTCTTCCAATCGCTCAACCATCTCGCGGTACATCTTTTCCGACAACAGTACATTCTGCACCTTCCCCGATTTTTCAATAAAAACGGGTTCTGCCATTGAGGTCATAAGACTTTGGCCCAGCCGATTTTTCAACTCGGTAGCCGTCACTACAGTCATAAATACCACCCTATCCTCATTTATACTTTTTTATCCCTTCCTGACACAAATACTACATGTATCATCCATTTCCTCATTGTGAATGATAGCTATTTTAGGCTAAACAGTCAAATTAGCTATTTTAGGCAAATGAAGAATGCTTACAGAGAGTCAACTACCTTCCAGCAGTCAGCAATCAATGGCGATCACTTCAGGTCTGAATTGGTAATGTGAGATTCATAGCGGTTCAGCTGACAAATAGGGAGTTGAACC
>PIVM01001072.1 GCA_003353945.1 Gammaproteobacteria bacterium | reverse complement strand
GTGGCTTGTTACTTCACTGATTTTTTATGATATTGTTCTCCGTTTTCTTAATTTATATTAATTTTTTGGTTTTTTAGCGATTATTGGCCGGATTTTGAGTATTTTATTAACATAAAATTTAATTTATTGGCCGGCTTTGAGGTACAACATGTTTCAATGTTCTCCGGATTTGTCAGCAATTTTATAATACGTAGTAAAATAAGGTGTGAATTGGCCGGATTTTAATACGAAGTTAGTTTTTATTGGCCGGATTTGAGTACCTGAATGTTAGGTTGTTTATTGGCCGTTTTTTGGGTATTTTATTATATAAAATAAAGTTTTTATTGGCCGGATTTGATTACGTAGTTGCTTACTAATTGATTTTTTATGGAATTTTTCGTTTATTTAGTTAGTTTATAGTCTATTTACATCCGCTATTTTAGATCTGATACCCAACCCTGGAACTCTACTTTTAGTATGGGTTTCTTGAATAAAAGTGGTCGTATAATACGCCTCGGATTTTAGTTATCAATGTAATCCTCTCTTAGGCGTTGTTTTGACTATACTTTTATTAAGAAACTGCATTTTATTGGCCGGA
>PIVM01000370.1 GCA_003353945.1 Gammaproteobacteria bacterium | reverse complement strand
CGTTCCAACGCCGGTACGGGATTGTATTTGAAAAGTTCTTTGAAAACACCAACAACCGTTGCTTTGGGCGTATCGCGCAAATCCTGCATAACTTTCGCCTGCGTTGTTTCAGTCGAACCGGTCAAAATTTGACTCCAATAACCTCCAACAACGTTTGAGTAGGCTTCGGATTCCAAAGCACCAAGATACTGTTGTACTTCTTCAGTTGGCATTTGGGTTGAGTCGCCGGACGGATCGACCAGAAGCAACCCAACTACTCGTTCAGGATAAACACCTGCATAAGCACCAACAACACTGCCCCCCATACTATGACCAACCAGAATGAATCTCTCAATACCCAACTGATCGACAACCGTCTGAACATCTTGAGCCATTGAGTCAATAGCGTAATCATCATTCTGGGGTGATGACGACTGACCATGCCCCCGAAGGTCAAGTGCAATAGCTCGCCGCGTTGTTCGAATATGACTGAGTTGTGCAGACCATTGTTGTGTGTTTCCGGCCAGTGAGTGTACAAAGACCACCGGTAATGACCCATCCCCACCATCGTCAATGTAGATATTAGATATTTTTTTCGACATTGTGTTCTCTCCTTTGTTTGTTACAATTCAAATTTCATAGTTGAAAGTTCCCATTGTATCAGCTATGACTGACATCTAGTGTCAGTCATAGCTGATACAATGATAGCTTTTAAATTTGGGGGAACAATGCGTGCAGACCGACTTCTTTCATTAATGATGTTGTTACAAAACCGAAGACAAATGACGGCAGAAGAATTAGCCAATGAACTAGAGGTATCAAAACGAACAATTTATCGTGATATTGATGCTTTAAGTGTTACCGGTGTGCCGGTCTACGCCAACGGAGGGCCTGGTGGCGGTTATGCTTTGCTGGATAATTATCGCACTACCCTTACCGGACTGAATGAAAATGAGATTCGAGCACTATTTATGCTGACCATCCCTGGCCCCATATCAGATTTAGGCATGAGCCAGCAGCTTAAAACCGCTATTCTTAAATTGACCAGTTCATTTGCCGACGATCACAACGAACATGCTAATTACCTCCGTCAACGTTTGCACTTGGATGCGGCGAGCTGGTTTCAAACAGATGAACCGGTACCTCATCTAAAAACCGTACAAGAGGCAGTTTGGCAAGATCGTCAATTAGTACTTTCTTATCGCCGCAGGAATGGCGCGGTGAGTGAACGTACAATTTCACCCTATGGATTAGTGGCCAAAGCAAGCATTTGGTATCTGGTTGCTACTGTTGAACAGGGGATACGCGTGTATCGGGTATCTCGAATTGAAGCTATTCAAATGACCCAAACGCATTTTGCCCGCCCCCAAGATTTTGATTTAGCCGAGTTCTGGGTAGGTTGGGTGACCAGTTACAAGACCAGCTTGCCAAAATATCCGGTGACCCTGCGTATTGGCCCAGATTTGGTTCCAGTCTTGCCCTATATCTTGGGAAATGATGTCCGGGCACTTGTTGAACAAGCCCTGCCCGATTCGGAAGGTTGGCGAATATTAGACTATACCTTTGAAAGGATTGAAGAGGCCCAAACATATGTATTGGGAATGGGGGCATCCGTGGATGTCATTGCCCCAGAGGAATTACGAGTTAGTGTATTGAAATTAGCCACAGAGGTTGTGGCACATTATTCTCGTTGAGACGCTACCCGCTAACGTCATGCTGTGCGGCGGCGATAGCCGCCCGTACAAGCAATTTGTTGTGCATTGAATAGCTGGTATAAATACCATATAGACTGTTTTAGCTAAATAGGCAAATATAGCCGAAACAGTCAATATGGAGAATGCTATGCAAGTAACAGCAACTGAATTAAAAAATCGACTTGGTCAACATCTCGACGCTGCGGAAACAGATCCGGTGATTGTCGAAAAATCTGGTCGTATAAAATCTGTTCTTATTTCAAGTGCTATGTATGAAAAATTCCTTACTTATGAAGATGCTTACTGGGCTGATAAAGCCAGACAGGCCGAAGAAGACGGCTATTTGGGAGCAGAAGCCTCTTCAGATCTTCTGAAAGGGAATTAATGCTATGCATAAAATCGATATTACAAAATCTGCTGGCAAGTTTATTAAAAGGCTACCTCCCAAACAATATCGGCAGGTTGTTGGAACCATTCTTAGTCTAAGAGAAAATCCAACACCTCACGATTCAGCACAATTAAAAGGATCTCCTGAATTTCAGCGTGCCGACATTGGTGAATATAGGATCGTTTATCGTTGTGATAAGGAAACTGTTTACATCGCAGTTGTCGGATAAAGAAATGATGACGAAGTATACAAGCGATTCAAACAGGGTAAATTCTAATCATTTCAATTTTAATCCTCTCTATTCCTTAAATGCTGCACAAC
>PIVM01001071.1 GCA_003353945.1 Gammaproteobacteria bacterium | reverse complement strand
GGTTTCAAACATAAATATTTCGCTTGGTATACTAGTAGTTATATAATCTGTTGTTACATAACATTTATACACTAGGTATACGGAGAAATATTATTGAAACCGCTGAATCAACTCTTTTTTTGTTTAAACATCAAATTTTTTTGTTTCGATAACTAAATATTTGGAAAGAACAAGTTTTTTATAATCAAACTTGACACTGTACACAGTACATATTTAGTTAGCGAGAACAATTTTTTTGGAAATATTGGTTGAGCTTCACCAAAAACACTTGTCACAAGCATATTTAGTTAGCGCGAACAAATTTTTGGAAATATTGGTTGAGCTTCACCAAAAACACTGTACACAGGCATATTTAGTTAGCGCCAACAAATTTTTTGGAAATATTGTTTCAGCTTCACCAAAAACACTGTACACAGGCATATTTAGTTAGCGCGAACAATTTTTTTGGAAATATTGGTTGAGCTTCACCAAAAACACTTGTCACAAGCATATTTAGTTAGCGCGAACAAATTTTTGGAAATATTGGTTGAGCTTCACCAAAAACACTGTAAAGCAGCAAATTTAGTTATCGCGAACAA
>PIVM01001070.1 GCA_003353945.1 Gammaproteobacteria bacterium | reverse complement strand
TTGACTTCACTTGGGTCGGCGGTTCCGGCACTTACGATTTCGTTTTGCCTTCGGCTTCTGCGGTCCCTTACCGCGCCATCCGCTTCGTCAACGACAGCACCGTTGCTGCTGCTGACAAGGTCCATATCGTACCTGCTGCGGGCGAGACTATTGACGGTGGCGCCTTCTATGCGATTAACAAGCCATATAACGGATGTATGGTCTGGTCCGACGGTACGGAGTGGATTGTCATCCAAGCTAAGAGTACGTGATGGCAGAGAAGAGAACCCCTCGTAGGTTTGTAGTCAAAAAGGCTCGCGGTCGTCAATACAAGGAGCGTCAAGCTGCTCGTGTCAACCGTCGCCTTGGCGGCGATGGTTCTGGCCACGGGGCCAGCGTCAACCCTTTTACGAATAAGTTTTTGAAATCCCGCAGTCACCCTACGGTACAGAAGGAGTTGGATTTCTATAACTCTCCTCAGGGCGCTGACTTCAAGAGGGATTACGAGTTGAAGACGACCAATGCTTTGGGACGTCCCCGCAAGTTCTTCAAATACAAGAAGAGAAAAGATGGCGGAGAAGGGTAAGATGAAGTGCAAC
>PIVM01000369.1 GCA_003353945.1 Gammaproteobacteria bacterium | reverse complement strand
TTCAAATGGGCGTAGCATTTACGTCTGTTCGCATCCGGGGTAACGGAACGGCGAGAGGCGGAAATGGCGGGATGCAAGTCGGCCAAAAAGGCGAATTTGGCTGTCTTCGCTGGAGGGTAAAGTTTGCATAGTTCCTGAAGAAAAGCAGACCAAGATGGCTCTGTCTCATTCTCAATAGTGAACGTCTGAAGTAGCGGTACCAAGTGCTGCGCAGCATCCTTAGTGAATGCCCGAAACAGCAACCCGCCATTGTCACAGTGGCAAGCGTCAATTTGCACGCAGGGAGACAAAGTTCCTTTCTTAGCCATGTCGATTTCAACATTAGAAGCGAGGGACCACCAGACATGTACGAACGGCCCTCCTGAATTTCCGAGCAATCGACGGAGCCGCTCTCAAAGGTACCCGCCTTGCGCTTTCCAGCGTCAGAGAGGTTTTTCACAGCCAAATTGTGATCAGCCTTTTCTTTTTCAATAAGCATGCGCTTCATCTCCGGAGCAGATGCGGTTTTGACCATGCAATGCCACCCATTCTCTATCAAGAGTTTGCTATACCCGTCAAGCTTTCCAGCAGAAGTCTCACGCGATTCCGAACTAGATTCCTTCGCAGCCCGGACACACTTGGCTGCGAAGGCCGGTGTCATGGTTTCGACAAGGTACTTACCCAACAAAGCCACGGCTTGTTTGGAGGTCACGTCAGAGTTGCCTTGAAAGACTGGGGCAAGAGCCTTCACCTTCAAATAGGAGGGCTCGAAACACTTGCCGTTCGTTTTTTTTGTCTTGCTTGTGATCACAGTACTGCAGTTGTGATCTACCATGGAAAGCACCTCGAATCCGGCACCTATTTAACGGTGTTGAGGTTCACGAATCAATTTTAGTGGTGACAACAATCGTTTCTAGTGGTGGCAATGAACGATTATAGGGGCGGCAGGTTCAAATGTAGTGGGACAGTTTGAAGGTGGTGCGATTTTAGTGGTGACAACAATCGTTTCTAGTGGTGGCAATGAACGATTATAGGGGCGACAGGTTCAAATGTAGTGGGACAGTTTGAAGTTTTTGCGATTTTAGTGGTGACAACAATCGTTTATAGTGGTGGCAATGAACGATTATAGGGGTGGCAGGTTCAAATGTAGAGGGACAGTTTGAAGGTGGAGCGATGAAAAGTGGTGACAACGATCATTTCTAGGGTATGAACGAATGTGCATTACCTCCTTCGCCGTCTCGTTTGAGGCCGCCATAGAGTCCGAAGGCGCAATCAGGAAGCGCGCACTCCATCTTAAACGACTCGGGTCGCGAGTCGCAGAGATGAACTCGCTTTCCTTGTGCCCCGAAAATACTGCAGAGACAAGATTGAAGAGCGTTTTTTGATTTTTCTCCATTCGGATGTTTTAGGCCCACGGCAACCGTCATTGCCTTTGCCACTTCAGTCGTGAGTGGCATCGGGTAACCTCCGTCGGTGTCGTTCACTTGCTTTGCAAGAGATACCTTTCCCATCCTGCTCTTTGACTTTGTTAACTTACGGCGCTCGCGTCTCTGATCAAGCTCATCTTCTGTCAGCGAACGCTTCGACATTTTTTCTTGTACTTGGACCTCGTTATCAACAGGAGATTGAGAAGGACTTGATACCATCGCTTTCTCTGCTCCCCCCCCCCCCAACTTTTTTTACACTGGGGCTTTGATTGCCTTGGGCACGTTCAATCGCACTAGCATCTCGTTTCTTTCGTCGTTCTTCTCTGGACGTTCTCGCAACATTGCCGGCGCTCGTTTTCTTCATTATGGGGGAACAGTCGCAGAGTTGCGATCTGAATGAAGGGCCTCGAGTTTTGTGGTGGTGCGGGTCTCGTTTTCAAATGAGTAAAAATCCGGGCAGAATTCCGGGCTGATCTGACGTCGGTGTCGCTTATTTCAATAGTAAAAGTCACCACTACAACTGCACATCAATATTCATTAATTAATCGCCACTAGAAGTGAAACTGTTGCGTTCGCACTAATATTGAATGTCAAGATTCAATATTAGGGGCGACAAGTTCACATATAGGGGCGATCTCCCATGTCGCCCCTAAAATTGAACTGTCGCACTAAAATCGAAATATTATTGGCCTGTCACCACTAGAATTGACATTTTCTCATCCCTATTTTTAGGATTGGTTGAAAATCTCCGAAACCTCTGCAATATTTCAAAATAAAAGTGACGTCACCATTTAGCCACGGAGCAACTTAAACGAAATTCCGAAGGTCGCATTCAAATTCGCTTTTTCCCCCTCTAAATACACCATTGCATTGTCGTTGCCAGCTTTATGACCGCGCTAGGTAGGGAGGGATAGAAGAGACGGACGTAGCGCAGAAGAGAGCTAGAAGTGAAGAAGTGCAATATATGCATAAAGCCACGGC
>PIVM01000368.1 GCA_003353945.1 Gammaproteobacteria bacterium | reverse complement strand
CGGCAGCCATTCCTGGTTCAGCTGTTCCTGCGTTCCTGCAGTCTTGCTTTAGGTGCCCTGTCTTACCACATTGCCAGCATTTCCTTCCTTCCCTGGCCTTTGCTTTTCTTGGGTTCTTCCAGCACTGCTTCTCGTTGTGTCCCCTTTTTCCACAGTGCCTGCATTCTACAATAGTCGCCAGTCCTTTCATCACTGGTCCATTGCTCTTCTTTTCTTCCGTCACGTGCACGTATGCCAGGAACTCGCGTAATTCGTCCAGGGTGTATGGGCTCCCACGAATCATCATTCCACGGTGCTGCTGCAGTACGCCACTATATACGTGGTTCCTCTGTTTTTCGATAGCTGATATAAATCTTCTGGTCAGTGCAGGTTGGGTGAACCCCGCTTCGTGTATTTCAAGCTTGGCGTTTATTCCGGACAGGCGAGTGAACAGTTCATCTGGATGCTCGCCAATTTGTAATTGTTCGCTTTCCCAATTTTGCAGAAGCTCGTCCAGTTTTAGGTCTTTTGTACTTCTTTCAAAATGCTGGATCAGCTTCGCCCACGCAGCTATACCGTTTTCATCAGTCCTCAGTTCTTCCATAACTATAGAGCGCTGCGGGCCGTCGTAGGTTGTCCCAATCGCCATAGTTAATAGAGCTGCCAATTTTGCCGACTGGCCCAATGCTTTCTCCAACAGGGCATTTTGTTCCGGTTCCAGCCTTGCTAATTCTTTCTGCTCTTCCTGAGGAGTGAATTTGTCTTCAGGTTTTAGGGTCCCTACTTGTTGTAGCACCCAGCTGTGCCCTTGTGCAGTCATCTCGCCGAGCTTTACCGCTTCGGCTACTCCATTCAGACGGGCTGAGGCTTTAAAGAACCATTTAAATTGGTCCCAGTCGCCGTCCCATCTCACGAATCTCGAACTCTGCAGACTGCCTTCTGCTCTCATATTGACTGCGCTGTAACCGACATCAGCTTCCATGTCGCGGTACCCGTATTATCGATCCTAATACGAGTACCGCGACAATTCCCCCTTCCAATTCTAAACAGTTTGCCGCATACGTACAAGATAATAAGACATAAAATTGGCGTGGAATCAAGCGTTAAATCGTTTAGGCGAGAAATCGTTGTGTAAAAAGCAAAATTCTAAAGCTTATTTGCGAACGGTGCGACGTCTTTGATTGCGTCGGATTTGAGGTCCAAAACCGACTTACGGGAATCGTGAATGTTCCGTTTTGGGTCCAAGTTCAGGTACCTGCTCCAAAACTTCCGCGGTTCTCGTGCTTGGATCGTTAACACGAAACTCTTCTCCAACCGCCAATCACCACACCCACAATAGTCGTTGTAGGAATAAAATAGATAGCTTCGTTAGCTATTTTACAGTCCCTACTTCCGAACACAAGAAGAGTCATTTTATTTGCTATTTACCTACTATGTTCCTACCTATTATATTTATATACGCTATGTTTCCATATGGGAATATGTTTCTCATCCCACAGGAACATGTGTGCTCCAAGGGAACACATCTATGTTCCCCTACTAGTGCAAATGCAACTCCCTCACCACAGCGTCCTAGTTATCCAACGCAACTTTGTATACTTACTCAACTATGTCCTGTAGAGGGGTGTACAAAGGTTCGCCTACCTACGCTTACTGTATCCCGAGATACAGGCTTGCTAGCATCTTATTACTATTTTGCACTCCCAACGACGAGTCACAAACTGTTGGCAAGGATGCCTTCTACCCCTATCCAACACACGAAAATCTGATCATTGGAATCCTGAGGGCCTCAAGGTTCCGATGATCCCCTTCACGCATATACCTAAATCACTTCACAAAAGATACTACACTAGACAACATACCTCACCACAACGATGAATCATATATTCACCGGGCGATGCTTCATGACCAAACTTGCCATTGCCTCCAACTTCTAACAGGGTCAGCTTGGACCCTGATACTTCATAGGTAAATTGGAATCCCAAACGGTGTGATATGTATAGCTGCTTCAAACCACCCTAAAATAGACGTTGAAAATTAAGGTGTTGGTGTGTTAAGTTGTCTAGGCTTAACAAGAAAATAGAAAGGCCTCTGTTAAAATTCTCAGTGTTGCACGATTCATACGCAGACAGATCTCTAATCGAATTTCCAACCCTTACCACACTGTTGTGGTGTGTAATAGATTAGTAACTAGCCGACAGTGTCGTCACCCTGTTGCGATTTCCGTATCTGGATCGTAAATACGGGACTCTTCCAACCGCCAACCACTGCACGAAACACAGTCTGGGTAGTAGTCAAATAAGTAGTGTTATTCACTATGTTGCAATCCTTCCTAAGGATCCCGAAGAGTGATTACTATAACTACTTCCTAGTTATGTTCTACTTCATTTAGCCTACTCAATCGAATTCCC
>PIVM01001069.1 GCA_003353945.1 Gammaproteobacteria bacterium | reverse complement strand
TGGAATGATAGATTTGATTTATATTAATTTTTCATCTTTTTAACAAGTTTATCAGTGTTATTATATGAGCATTCAGCACAATCTAAACAACATCCAAATAATTTTTTAAAGATTTTTTTAAAAAACTTCATTGATTAATATAAAATATAATAAGATAATATTTTATATTCATTAAGATTTTAATTATTTACTTGTTAAGAGTATGAATTAAATCTACGTGCGTAAGGAGCATCCTTCTACAACAATATCTTTTTAATTTTAATTTTTTAAATATATCAGAATTATCAATGGTATCATCTTGGTTATTAATATATTTATTATTTTTATTTTTTTCTTCAAGTAATTTTACATATTTTTCATATTTATTACCAATAATTTTAGAGCATGTGAAACATCTAATCGGGATTATCATTTTAATATTCTTTATTATAAATATTAAAATCAATTTTATAATAATTTAAACTAAATAGTAATATTATATAAATATAAAATCTTATATATAATTATATTAATATAAATAATGAACGACTCACTAATTGATAATAATCAAGAAGACGCGCATATTGGACGAACATATGAA
>PIVM01001068.1 GCA_003353945.1 Gammaproteobacteria bacterium | reverse complement strand
ATTCTATCTAAACCCCAAGTTTGAGTGCAAGTTGAAGTTGGTGATTGACTATGACCATCTTGACTTACTTGACCTGCTACTTCGGTTGGTGGAATTATTTTATCTTTTTCATATGATAATACATTATCATTATTCCATTGTTCTGGTTCTATTTCTGTATCAATAAAAACCATTTTTGTATTTTTGACATTTAATTTTTTCATTTCTTTATTTGGAACTATTGAACTATCCATCCATGTATTCTGATCTTCTTTTAATGTTACTATGTAACGTTTTGAAAATGTTACTGCTGTTAATAAACAAACGATTAATCCTTTCATCATACTTTTATATTTTTTTATATAGTATAAAAATATTTTTATTTTAACTTAATAATTCAATAATTAAACGATACCTCCTATAATATTTTTATTAAAATTGATTCCAATATAATTAATAATTATCTAATTACTATAACTATTACTATCACTATGCCTATGCCTAATTCTCGTCATAAAAATAAAGGAGCAAAAATGTTATTATGTGTTAATATGTCATTGAAAATGAATAAGGGTAAAATTGGAGCTCAATGTGGTCATGC
>PIVM01001067.1 GCA_003353945.1 Gammaproteobacteria bacterium | reverse complement strand
AGCCAAGAGTAGTGGCTCGGCTGAGATCTATGTGCAGGACAAGCGCCAGAATAGCCACTTAAATGTAATACTATCTGATGTTCTTTACGTGCCTGGGTTACCCCAGAGAATGTTATCCACTGGCCAACTTAGAAGGGCAGGGGGGGAGTACTTCGAGTCGGGCTTAAAGGGATCAGTCCTTGTAATGCCTGACCGACACACGAAAATCCCCCTGAAACAGAAAGGTGATTTCCTGTGGTTAACAGACAGTAGTCACCAAGGTAGATTGGGCACAAGTCACGCCCCCATGATACGAGAGAAGGCTAAGTCAGCGACGGCCTATGCTCCCGGAGGCAGGGAGACTGCCTCGGCCTCATTAATAGATTGGCATGAGGCCTTGGGGCATCCCCACCCGTATAGTATATTGTTTTTAGAACAGAGAGGGCTAATCAGGGTCAATGGGGAGAAAACGATAGACGATTTTAACTGTCGGATTTGCAAGGAAGCCAAATCGACGATCCCTCACTATCAAAGAGGGACAAGATCCATTAAGCAGAATGGAGAAGTAGTACACGTCGATTTAGCTGGCCCATTCTCACCAGA
>PIVM01001066.1 GCA_003353945.1 Gammaproteobacteria bacterium | reverse complement strand
CCTCGTCCCGAGCAGAAGCGTGTCTGGGCAAGTCTTGAAAAATCAGCCGAACAGGTTATTGAATCAGCTTTTTCCGAGGCTTCCCATCGTGATCCCAAACAGGAACAACAGTGGGTTGCGTCGGAGCGCCACAATGAAAAAACTCACTGACAAGCAACGTGAACCAGTGGATACCTGTGCAACTTATTTGAAAAATAAGGCACCCTACCTTAAATATGATCGTTACCTTGCCCAGGGATTCCCTATTGCCACTGGGGTCATTGAGGGCGCATGTTGTCATCTTGTCAAGGATCGTATGGATATAACTGGAGCCAAATGGAGAATGACTAACGCTGAAGCCGTACTACACCTGCGTGCATTATGTAGTAGCAACGATTTTGACGAGTACTGGGACTTCCATGAAGCCTGTGAATATAAGCGTAATCATCAGAAATGTTATGCCAACGGTAAAGTCAGGCCCGCAACGCTTCAACATCTTTTTACCGGGCGCTGTCACTTAAAAATCATCAAGTAAGATCAACGGAAGGGAGAAATTCGATGAATATTAGATTTTTTAGAGGGCGTTGCAAAAGAGCCGCACCCA
>PIVM01001065.1 GCA_003353945.1 Gammaproteobacteria bacterium | reverse complement strand
ATCTCTTTTTTTTAATTTTTGTAAATCATCTAATGTTCTATATTTTTTATCAATATTCATTAAATTATTTGCCGTTTCTATCCAGTTTTTACTATTATCATAATTATGTTCCATCTTACAAATAGGCCGATGAATATATTCATAGTTATTAATTCCAGCATATAAAATTGAGGCAATTATGTTTTGAAATTGAGAACCAAATCCATCAATTTGTTCTTTGATACAAACGAACATTTTAATATATTATATGTAATATTAAAATATATCACCAATTAATTTTAATTACGTTAAATTAATTTATTAATTAATACTATAATATAATATGCCAGCAATTAACGACGATTTTATAGTAACAATACAAGGTAAATATACAACAGTAAGATTTTCAACTTTAACAGTAAATGATACTATATTTCCAAATAACAATGTATCAATTGTTGTTGCCCGGGCCGTTGACGATGAAATTGTATTCGCAACAGGTACTATTGAATTAACATTAGATTATACGCGAGATACTGGGGATGCTTCAGCATCTATAGACGATTATGTAGATAATATTTTAACACAAATTAGAATACAAGAT
>PIVM01001064.1 GCA_003353945.1 Gammaproteobacteria bacterium | reverse complement strand
TGAAAAAAATCGCAGCGCCACCTGGTGAACAAATTAAGGTCTGGGACCCCCCATGAGTGTTCCTGTGTGATTTCGAAGAAATCGGCCCGGCGGTTTCGGAGAAGAAGATTTTTTAAGATTTGCCCAAAAAATGAACGAAAAAATTCATCAAAAATCAGTAAATGATCGCAGCGCCCCCTAGTGAACAAACTTGGTAGCCATCCACCCAAGGTACATCCCCACCAAGTTTGAAGTGAATCCGGCTAACGGTTTTTGAGAAGAAGTCGAAAATGTAAAAGTTGACGGACGACGACGACGGACGACGGACGGACGGACGACGGACGACGGACGGCCCACTATCCTAAAAGCTCAGCCTGAATTAAAATTCAGCTGAGCTAAAAATCAGAAAATAATCGCAGCGCCCCCTAGTGAACAAATTTGGCAGACATCCACCCAAGGTACGTCCCCACCAAGTTTGAAGCGAATCTGGCCGAAGGTTTTTGAGAAGAAGTCGAAAATGTAATTGTTGACCTCGATTTGACCTTTCAAGGTCACTCAAGGTCAAAAGTGACGACACCAAATGAAACCCCATAGGCACTTTCCTA
>PIVM01000006.1 GCA_003353945.1 Gammaproteobacteria bacterium | reverse complement strand
GCTCCCTCACCTTCGTTGTTCAAATGCTTACATATTCCAATATGCTCCCATTTGAACGCCTCGGTGAGAAAGCATGATTCTGCGCCTAATTGGAAAATTTATTATTTCCGAGGCCCTTAAATGCTGACATAGAATATGACTCGATTTATTACTAATCGTTATTCTAGAATGGTAGAACCATCTCTCGCACAATACTCCATATAATTTAAATGGTTTTCACGTCTCAAAATTCTTGGTGATTTGACGTTTAGCGATAACAGAAATAAACAAAACAGATTTAGCTGAAATAACGCGTTTGCTGAGCCCTGCGTAACCACCGATTCACAGTGAGATCAAGCGCGTGATGGGCGGCGAATCCCAATTTTTCCTGCAAAGATTTCTTTTCCACAAACGAAATCTGATATATGTCAGCCTCTTTGTACCGATCCATTAAATAAGCATCGCTTGTCTGGATTTCATCGATAAGATTTCGTTCAATCGCTCGAGCTCCATACCAAGCTTCACCTGTTGATACGGAATCAACGTCAACCTGTTCTCTATTATCAGCAATAAATTGCTTGAACAGCTCATGCGTTTCATGGAGTTCCTCACGAAATTTTTCTTTCCCTTTGTCGGTATTCTGACCAAAGGTGGTCACAGTGCGCTTAAACTCCCCTGCCGTGTATACGTCATAATCAACATCATACTTTGTAAGCAGTCTATGAAAATTCGGCACTTCTGCCATCACGCCAATAGAGCCTATCAGCGCGAAGGGTGCCGCTAGTATTTTGTCGGCAATACAAGCCATCATATAGCCACCACTGGCGGCTACCTTATCGACACAAACGGTCAATACAATTGATTTTTCCTTTATTCGCTTTAATTGAGAGGCGCCCAATCCGTAGGCATGTACCATGCCGCCTGGGCTCTCCAGATTAACAATGACCTCGTCTTTCTCTTCTGCCAGAGTGAGTATCGCATTAATTTCTTCCTTTAACTTCCCTACATCTGATCCTTCGATATCACCATCAAAGTCGAGCACATAGATACGGCTTTTGCTGTCCTCTTCTTTTTTTTGCTTTTTTTGATCCGCCTTATGTTGTTTTTTCTGTTTCTTGCGATCCTGTTTATAGTCATGTTCCGTAAACACTGCTTGCTTCAGTGTATCCGCCATACCCTCATAGTGTTCATTCAGGCTTTTAACTTCTATATGCCCCTGCTCTGATTCACCCCGATTTCGGTGGCTGAGCGAAAAAACGCTGCCCACAACGAACAAAATTGCTACTACAATAGTGATGGATTTGGCTAGAAATAGCCCGTACTCAGAAAAAAACTCGACCACCTGGACACACTCCGGATTATAAGGGCCTTGGAAATAAAACATTGTCCCAAGATTGAGGAGGATTTTGGTTCGGCTTCAAGGCGTATCAAGGGGCGCATAGTGTGCCTATGTAACCCTTGAAACAACGCAGAAGCGGAGCCAAAAGACCCTCAAGATGGGACAATGTTTTATTTCCACGCCCTAAATTACTGCCAATTTGAAACAGCTTTTTCAGCTGGTTCGTTTAATGGTCGCGCAATCAATCCGGTACCCGTTAAATTGATGGTATATAGAGCACCGTCAGACATTGGCAAGAAACTCGCATTGCCATAAAGAGCATCGACCAGCGGAAAAGCGGCATTATCCCTCAACCAGTGCCAAATATCGATACCAAAAGTTGTTTTGTCCAATTCATAAACAGTCCGTTCGGCACTTCGTTCCTGCTCCAGTGAATAGTAACGCCCCGTTATGCGCCCCAAACGATACCCTGGCTTTATTCCCAAGCCCATTAGTGGTTTTTTCCATTTAATAATCTGCGCATCAATTTGCCACAAATCTCCAGATAACTCATATTGACGTTCAGTACCGTTAGTTCCAACCACCGTCGCTCGGAACTGTTGTTCAGCATTTTTTGCAAAGCTGATACTTGCAACGGCTTCTTCCTTTGTCAGTTGATGATAGCTTGCCACATCCAAAGACACTAAAGCCACAGCGCATGACAGTAAGAGCACAAAAATACCCGTCATGCCCCGTAACCATCCTAAAAACCAATCTCTCTTGAATAAGATTTTGATTGTTAGTAAACCCAACAACGCGGCAAGAACAAGGCAAATAACTGTTAATATTTGAAAGACCATTCGTTAAACACCCTGTTTAACGCGTAGTAAAGAAAGCATTCAGGAAACACTCCATTTAAATAGCGACACTGGCAGCTTTTGGGCTTAAAACATCCACAGGGTAGCCCAGCGCAGTCAGACTTTCTTCAGCCAATTCCAGAACCTTCTCATCGGGTTCTCTATGTCCTTCCATCTCTCCTAGATAATATTCCAGAGAAATCAGTGCATCAGCCAACGTTTCCAATAGTTCAGTAATACTATCTTCGGAGAAACCTTTAGTTAACGTGTTTTCGACGAAGTTGATGCAGCTGTTGAGTACAGCGGCTGCCCTGCCAAAACAAAGAACGGATAGCCCGCCACGCACTGTTTTCAGCGTCACCGCCACATTGGAAATGTGCACTGTGTCGTAATTTGATTCAATAAAGGATGTAATTGCTCGCTTGGCCAGAGATATTCCGGCCAACGCTTCTTTTATCACAACCAATTCTGCTTCCTGCAAATGACTTTTAGCTATAACTTCTTTTTTGGCCATTTCACTAGCGGTAAGAATATCTTCATCACTGAGATCAAGTCGATCCAACCCCGTTAAAGTGCTTTCGACGTAGAGTAATGCATCTGCAACCTCCAACAGGCCCTGGGTATTCAAATCTATTTTCCCCTCTGCCCACGGAGTAATTGTTTCTATCTGCTCCTTGAGAATCTGTGCAGGTGATTTAAGCCCGACAACCATAAGAATATCAGAGACCTTCTGCAAAATTTTAAGAAGCGGCTGCAGTTCAGCAGTTGTGGAACCTACATCTTGAGAGGCAATCTCCAAAATTTCTTTGGCCCTATAAAGTTCCTCCTTCAACACTTTAACCATTGATGCAATGGTAGCCGCATTGGGACCTTTCATTGATGCCTGTTCCTTCATGATATCCAAATCTGACAATTCAGCATCGGGTAATTTGTAGGCTTTAACGACAGCCTTGCAGCTTTCATTATCCGTTCCTGCCAGACAGGCTAGAAACAGCAGTTCTTTGTGCAACACCTCTGGAATTGCAGTATCCAAAGCAGCTGAACCGCCATAGACCAACGCTTTAATGTATTTATCAATAGAAGATAACAGGCGTTTTCGATAAAGACGAAGTGCCAAATCGCCTTCAGCCATTGCACTGATAACAACACCTGACAGCCACCACAGTTCCGCCATTTTCTTGCCAGCAGAAATGCTCTGCAGCCTATTGACTGCTCGCTGCATCAATTTCATTTTGTAATCGAGATTTTCTTCTTTAATAATGCCAAGTAAACCGAGGTGGTACATATGGCGCAGTCGTCGTACAAGGGCAACAAAATCCTCATTAATGGTCACGGCCGCTGTGATGGGAATATTAGCCGTGTAAGCTGATTGCATATCGGCAAACTGACTCTCTGGCGTAAGCTCCACACGTCGTGTACTGCGCAGTTCATTAATATAATCAACGAGCAAGATGGGTAGTGCATACTGGCGGGCAACGGTATGTTCCATATAACAGGGCAATGCGACAAAAGCATGACTTAGTGCTGACAATGCAATATCGCTTGCCTTCTGCGTATCCAGAATTCGCATGATAACTGTCAGCATTTCCTCACTCAACATCACGGCGCCCTTCAATTCCAGGATTTTCAAAATCCCACGAATCTGCACCAGGGTATTACTACACTCTTCCATATGAGAGAGCTTATTACGATCTGAAAGATAGGCTTCAAAGGCAGCAGATGCTGCGCGAACCGTCAGGTTAAGCTCTTCTTCAACGAGTTTTAAGGACGACACATTGACAGGTATGCGTTTGATCACAATTTACCCTACTTTATCATTTCCGATGATCTAATTTCCTTTCAACTACCTATCCATCGCTCTGCGGACGATTGAGTTCAGAAAATCACTGAAAATCGCCTGGATCGATAGTTTCTGCACTCTATTAGAGTAGACCAATTCCAAAACGGCAACGGATAATACCAAACAAATGAATCACTTTATTAATCTAATTAGTGCGGTTTATCACATAGTGGTTGGATCTTATGCGCTCACAACGCTTTTTCTTGTCAGCCCGGCGAATTTTGGTAAATAAGACAAATTCTAGAATGAAATGGAGAAAAACATACAAACATACTTGGTTTTTGGCCTGCTTTGGGTGAAACGCATAACGGATAACAATTACCTGACCAAAATTGGGTTTTCTGCAGTTTCAATCCGTTTACTCCAGAACTATTGAGCTAGTCGATTGAAAATTGTGTAAATCACTATATCGTCTGCGTACCCAAAATTATCGTGTCAGCGAACTTGTTGAACACTCTAATTTTCGATCTCTCGTTAGACATTTTATTAACTGTAATCAGCCCCCCCAAATAGATTTTGGACGTATCACCTATGAATCAAACACTCTCTCAGGCATTTTTTAGTAACTTCCTTGGACAAGCACCAAACTGGTACAAGTTAGCCATTGTTGGTTTTTTAGTCCTTAACCCTTTCCTCTTTATGATCAGCCCCTTCCTGGCA
Source organism: Gammaproteobacteria bacterium (assembly GCA_003353945.1). GTDB lineage: Bacteria > Pseudomonadota > Gammaproteobacteria > Pseudomonadales > PIVM01 > PIVM01. The sequence goes on along the minus strand of PIVM01000006.1, from coordinate 103,769 downwards.
GGCTGGGTCTTAATCATCGAGTTTATTTTTACGCTGGCGCTGGCGCTCAAGTGCTATCCACTGCAACCGGGTGGTTTGTTAGCGATCGAAGCCATCGCCATTGGCATGGCCAGCCCGGAAACGGTTTACCATGAGACAGTCGGTAATTTTGAAGTTATCCTGCTATTGATCTTTATGGTGGCGGGCATCTTCTTTATGAAAGATTTGCTGCTCTTCGTTTTCAGTAAAGTTCTATTGAAAATAAAATCTAAGATTCTGATTTCACTTTTGTTTTCCTTTATCGCGGCATTTCTTTCCGCTTTTCTGGATGCGTTGACCGTAACCGCAGTATTGATCAGTGTCGGGGTAGGCTTTTATACGGTTTACCATAAAGTGGCCTCCGGCAAGAAATTTCACCATGACCATGACCACGGCGATGACACGCAAGTGATCGAATATCACCGTGAAGATCTGGATCAATTTCGCGCCTTTTTGCGCAGCCTGTTGATGCATGGCGCGGTGGGAACCGCCCTCGGCGGCGTTTGCACCTTGGTGGGCGAACCACAAAACCTGTTAATTGCAGAAAAGATGGGCTGGAATTTCATTGAGTTCTTCCTGATTATGGCGCCGATCACCATGCCTGTGCTGGTTGCCGGCCTGGCCACCTGCGCGATACTTGAAGTCACCAAAGTCTTTGGTTATGGCGCACAATTACCTAAAGCCGTAGAGGAAGTGCTCACTGAATACGACGCAGAGCAAGAAGCTAAACGCACCCCGAAGGACAGCATGGCCTTAATTATTCAAGCTGTTGTTGCTCTTATTCTGGTCATTTCGCTAGCCACCCATGTTGCGGCCGTCGGCCTTGTGGGCCTGATGGTCATTGTATTGCTCACCGCTTTCAACGGCATTATTGAAGAGCATCGAATTGGTCACGCCTTCGAAGAAGCTCTGCCTTTCACCGCTCTGTTGGTAGTCTTTTTCGCCATCGTCGCAGTCATCCATGAACAACATCTGTTCACACCGATTATTGACGCAGTGCTTGCAATGGAGCCTTCCAAACAGCCCACCATGTTCTATATCGCCAACGGCGTGCTCTCCATGATCAGCGACAACGTGTTTGTAGCCACTGTCTATATCAACGAAGTGAGAGCCGCCTTTGACGCAGGCACTATCGATCGTGAGCATTTCGAAATGCTGGCTGTCGCCATCAACACCGGCACCAATATTCCGAGTGTGGCAACACCGAACGGACAAGCCGCCTTTTTGTTCCTGCTGACGTCGGCCATTGCACCGTTACTGCGTTTATCCTACGGCAAGATGGTTATCATGGCCCTACCCTACACCATCGTGATGGGTGGCACCGGTTTGGCCGCAGTAGCGGCATTCCTCTAGTATTTCCTAGTGCCCCACTAAGTCGCGGCTGCCCTATTTCGGGCAGTCGTGACGACCTTCCCCCTCATTCCCTAAGCCATACGCAATGACCACCACTCGCCTTGTCAATTTCATCAAGATAGGCGCGGTGAGCCATTTCTTCCTCTTCCGTTGGCGCGATAACAGCCGTTTTATTCCGGTCAACAGCTAAACGTTGTATCTGAGTTTCTTGATTTTGGGCACCACCCATACCGTCTCCTTGCGCTCCACCCAACTGCAGGTGGGTTTGCCCGCCAGTCATCGTCAGAAAGACATCCGCCAGAATTTCAGCATCCAGCAGGGCACCGTGTAAATCGCGCTGCGAATTATCCACAGCGTAGCGTTTACACAGTGCATTAAGATTGTTCTTTTGTCCTGGGTGTTTCTCGCGCGCCAAACGTAAACTGTCGATAATGGAGCAGTAATCACTAACCACCGTATAGCGGTTGCCATCCAGCTTGAATTCATGGTCGATAAAACCAACATCAAACGGTGCGTTGTGAATGATTAACTGTGCGCCGTCAATAAACGCCATAAACTCTTCCACGATATTTGAAAACCGTGGTTTATCCGCTAGAAACTCCTCAGTGATGCCATGCACTTCAAGGGCACCCTCATCAATTCCTCGCTGTGGATTAATATATTGGTGATAGTGTTTTCCTGTCAGGCGGCGATTAATAATTTCTACGCAGCCAATCTCAATAATCCTGTGTCCCTGCGAAGGCTCTAAACCGGTGGTTTCAGTATCCAGTACGACTTGTCTCATAATAAAGTTCCCCTATGAACCTGATCGACGCCACGATTCATAGATATTCCTTGGTTTTTTAATTTTAATGGAGCGTGTTTAATGGATCGTGGTTTTTTTTGGGATCTTATGGCTGTAAATACTTGGCTCAAGGCCAGCAACAAAACTGGGCGCCCGCAACCAGCGGGGACGATGTGGCGTTAAAGTAGCCATTTCTTTTTTTGCCACCAAGACATAACTACCACCAAAGGGCAAACGATAGCGCTGACCTAGCCGTTCGAAGCTTGACAGTTTTTGTAATATGCGAGGGTGTGGTGAATGGTAAAAACAGTAATCGACACTCATCAGATCAAGGTCCAACAGAGACAACCAGTCATACATTCGTTTCATGCTGATCAAACGATTTTGCCAGATACTACTGCTGGACAGCCTGCCAGACATAGCAGACCATGCACCCAACAAACTCCATGGATTAAATCCGATGATAACCAAATGACCATGGGGAACAGTGATTCTTGCTGCTTCTCGCAATAACTGATGGGGAAACTGGGAATATTCAAGCACATGATGAAGGATGACGACATCCGTACTATCCGTTTCCAAAGGCAAATTATCCGGATCCGCAATCGCACCAACCTGCTGATTGAATTCATCGACGGGACACATTGAAAATCGATGCCTGATGGCGCTTTGCTTTGCCAGGTCATGCTGACGACTGATGCTCAATTGCAATAAATGGTAACCGAAGAGACTATGTATTTTTTTATCTATCAAGGCCTGTTCTTTTTTTAGAATATCCTCGCCCAATGAGGTCTCCAACCAGTCTTCCAACTTAGGAATCATGGTTGTCAGTGGGAAACGCGCACTGTTAGAATGTTGGTAGTTTGCCATACTGGTGATCAGTCAGTCTCTCTAAGTGCAACTCACCCTGTACAATTCGATGGTAAATCCAATGGCGAATTGCCAGAAGCCTCCCTATCATTATGGACCAAAGCCACGTGTCGCGAAAGGGTCAAGAATAGAATGGAAATAACAGCAATTAAAGCATTCAGTGACAATTACATTTGGATGATAAAAAACAAGAATGACAGTAGCGTTGTGATCGTTGATCCTGGTGACGCCAAGCCTGTTGTCGACATACTAAGAAAACAAAAATTAACATTATCTGCAATTCTCATTACTCACTGGCATGCAGACCATATTGGCGGCGTTTCCAAACTATGCCAACTAGCGGATATCCCTGTAATTGGACCTGACCAACACATTCCCGAAGTCACACAGGCAGTGACGGAGGGTGACACTGTTTCTGTCGCAGGGCATAATTTCCGGGTGATCGAAGTCCCAGGCCATACCCTTGATCATGTCGCCTATTTTTGTGCCGACAGCCCTCAGAGCCCCCTATTATTTAGCGGCGACACCCTGTTTGTAGCCGGATGCGGTCGCATTTTCGAAGGCAGCCATTCGCAGATGTATGAGTCTTTGCAAAAGCTTGCTGTTCTGCCGACTGATACCCACGTCTACTGTGCACATGAATACACCGCTGCAAATCTGGCCTTTGCGACAGCAGTGGAACCAAACAATGAAGCCATTCGGCAACTCAGCGATGAGGTTGATCATAAATGCAGTCAAGGAATTCCCACAGTTCCATCCACATTGCAGCAGGAGCTGGCCACCAACCCCTTTCTACGAACTGATCAAGCAGAGGTGATTTTGTCTGCAAAACAAAGAGCTGTTGACGCCAACTCCCCCGCCGCAGTATTTGCAAGCCTACGTCAGTGGAAGGATAATTTCTAACTCTAAGTAACTAATGCAGGTCATTGTCTTTTAGCCGTTTTTACGACTATCATTGATATTGGCTTTCATGCCTGTGACTCATCTATCAGGTTAATTTTTCAACTGCCGTAAACGCTATGATCTTTGTTTTTATTGGAAAAAATTCCCCGAAATACTGCAGCATTCTCAGCAGAGCATTTGGATCCTTACATATCTCTGTCCTAATGAGCTGCCTGCTTTTGCTCAGCGCATGTACAAATACATTCACGGCATCACAACTTGCTGAAAAACAGGAGGATAACGCTCTTCCACCTAAGCAGGATGATAGCCCTGTTTATCTGACAGCAGACAACGGCCTTTTTTGCCTGCCTTATGCGGCAAACGCAGAATCTGAACAGCCAGCATTACCACCACCTCCCCCCTCGGATTTGTGGCAGCGAATTCGCGATGGCATTGAATTGGATACTAAACTGGACAACCGGCGTATTACCGCCCAACTGAATTGGTATAAACGCCACCCCAATTATCTCTCCCGTGTCAGCCAGCGATCTCAGCGCTATATGTACTACGTAGTGGAACAGCTGGAGCAACGTCAGCTACCGCTGGAACTTGCCTTATTACCTATCGTTGAAAGTGCTTACGATCCTTTTGCCTATTCACACGGCAGGGCTGCAGGGATGTGGCAGTTCATCCCTGGCACAGCTCGCATGTACGGACTAAAACAAAACTGGTGGTATGATGGCCGTCGTGATGTTGTGGCTTCCACAGATGCCGCACTGTCGTATCTCAGCAAACTGAACAAACGTTTTGACGGCAACTGGCAGCACGCACTGGCCGCATACAATTCAGGCGAAGGCACAGTTGCCCGCGCCATACGAAACAACCGAAAAGCCGGGCGCTCTACAGAATTCTGGGCACTGAAACTCCCCAAAGAAACCCGCGCGTATGTACCCAAATTAATCGCATTGGCAAAACTACTGGCAGAACCTGAGGCCTATGGGGTTAACTGGCCAGCAGTAGACAACAAACCCTATTTCAAGGCTGTCGATATAAAGTCCCAAATTGATCTTGCTCAGGCAGCCACACTCACCGACATCGGCATTGACGAAATCTATCGTCTCAATCCCGGCTTTAATCGCTGGGCGACCGCTCCAGAAGGCCCCCATCGTTTATTAGTCCCCTTCGATAAGGCTGATGCATTTGAAACCGCATTGGCTAATCTGCCATCTGACAAACGTATAGGTTGGAAGCGCTACCGTATTCGTTCCGGTGATAGTCTTTTGCTCATTGCAAAACGCTTTGATACCCAGGTTGATATAATTAAAAAAATTAATAGCATTCAGGGAAACAGAATTCGAGCCGGTAAAACACTGATGGTGCCTATTGCCCAGGCACCGCTGGACAGTTATACCCTTAGTGCTGGACAACGTCTGGAAAAAATTCTATCCAGAAAGCCCTCGTCCAAATCAAACAAACGAAAAATCAATTACAAAGTACGGTCGGGTGACAGTTTCTGGACGATCTCGCGTAAATACGACGTTGGCGTGAGACAGCTTGCCAAATGGAATGGCATGGCTCCTGCTGATTTAATTCGCCCCGGACAAACCCTTACCCTTTGGATTCCTGTTAACAATGTAGCCAAAGTCTCCGCACTTCCCTCCATGAACCGCGACTCCATGATTCGAAAAGTCGCCTACAAAGTACGTCGCGGTGATTCCCTGGCGCGCATCGCCGACAAATTCAATGTCACAATCAGCGACATTGCTCGTTGGAACACCCTAAATAAATCGAAATACCTCCAACCCGGTCAGGCGATCACCCTTTACGTGGATGTTATGAATAGTTATTGATCACTGAAACCCTTGGCACTTTTGGCACCCTTCTGGTCAAAGGCTTGTTCCATCGCCTCATGGACGGTTCTTTTTGCTATTAAAAGCCCTCGTCTCGCCTTTGCATTTCGCTTGTAGCCACCTAAATTTTTCCGTTAGCAACTGAGTTTTCTAGGATTATCCAGCATGGCGCCTTGCAATATGCCATTGGCATAATTTGTTATCGATGCCTGGTAAGTAACAATAATCGAGGCAACGCTAAGGTAATTAGTCGAACGAAATAATGTTTTGCAATAAGAAAGCTAGCTCTAACAATTTGCCTGTCCGTTTGTGGTCTCTCGAAATAAATTGCTTTCTCATGGCATCTTCAAAGTGAAATCCGTTCTTCTTTAGAGCCAAAAACATTGCGCACAATTACTCGCCTGCAAATCACAAAACACGAACAAAAATCGATCAAATTTATCTGGTAATCAATTTTCAAAGTCATACAATGCTGATTTATCTATTGGGTCTATCTTTTTTGATTTGTTGCGTCGTTCAACTGAGTTTTCTAGGTTCAATAGCCAATTATGCCAGTAATGTTGATTTTGTAACTATCAGATGGCTTATGCGTCCATTTAATTTGAAACAAAACCTAACAATGTTGGCATGTTTTATATAACTAGTATGGAGGTGAGAAAATGCGTTATTATATTTTTTGTCTATTTCCCCTATTATTCATTCCTGCTTGTGGCGGAAGTTCCTCTTCTTCCGGTAGTAACGTTGATAACTCTTCTGAAACAAAAAGCTTTCGGGTCAGCGCCGTGTCACCAACAGATGGCACGGTGCTACCAGTATTTCCACAAACCATTTCTGTAACTTTTAATCGAACACCCGCTAAAGATTCGCCGAGTATGGACAACATCCAGGTTTGGCAAAGCGGAGAGGATGCTAATTTTTCCAGTGGTAACGAAACCCAAATATTCGCCAATTCGCTGACTACGACAAATACAGCAGTCAGTCTCAATTTCGGAGGCACAAATCTTAATGACGATTCATTCCAAATCCGCGTAATCAGTGACGCAACACTGACTGACTCAGACGGTATATTGTTGGATGGCGATGGTGACGATATCGCGGGGGGAAATTTCACTAGCATCTTCCGAACTAATGGCTCAACCCCTACCTCTCCCAGCTTTGCATCGATACAAATTATTTTTTCCAACAACTGCGCTTTCTCCGGCTGCCACTCCGGCGCATCACCGGCGCAAGGACAAGACCTCACTGCCGGGCAGGCTTATGCAAATATCGTCGGTATTTCCAGTACTGAAGTACCCGGTCTGCAGAGAATCGAACCGGGTAATCCTGATGGTAGCTATCTGGTTCAAAAAATTGAGGGGCGCGCAGCAGTAGGCAGTCGCATGCCACTAGGCCGCTCTCCACTATCGGCACAGCAAATTCAGGACATCCGAGATTGGGTAAGTGCTGGCGCTTTGGATAACTAGTGCTATGTATCCTGACCAACAGATTGCCCCCGTTAGCTCACAGAACAGGGAGAGCCGGGGGCTTTTTCAGCCATACTTTCAAATTTGCGTAAGCAGTAGTACCAATGATAATGGCAAAGGAAAACGGAAGAAAACAGGAATCTTTGCCGGCTTGCATAACAAGCCAATTAGTTTGTTATTCGAATGGACCAAATCAACGATAATACAGAAGTGGTCGAGTTTCTTCTGCAAATCCCGTTCGCTGAAAAACAGCATGTGATTTAGGCACTCTCGATGAATACATCCAATTGTTCTTCTATTAAGTGGATGGCTCGTCGGAACACCCGGCACGGATTTTAGAGCCCCGCGAGCATGGCGAGTGCTTTGGCTATTTCATCGACATCAACGATTCTCAAATTGGCTTGCCATTGATGAAATAGAAACAGCGGATTTTAACTAGGCGTCCCCGACAGAACTCAAATATTTCGGAAGCGTTTTTCTGGAGATAATACTGTTGAACATTCTACAATACGTAGTGCCGTCGCAGTCGCCTGCATGAACAGCAAAGCGACTAATGGCAATTCCGAAAGCGTCATATATCTGCATGGCTATACACCCATAGCCAAAGCTTGAATTTACAAGCAGTGCTAACCTGCTGATTTATAGCTGACATTAAGGTTTCATACAGAACACATTTTGTAAAAAAGGTTATATCGATAGTTCGAATTGATTTCTAAAAAAAAGCCAAGCCCATTTTATCTCAGCCATCTCTGTCCATACTATTAGACAGAACTACTGTTGAACAAAAAAGCATGCCACCATGACCTTGAAGAGCCGTAATAAGCATGTTGCTATTGTCACGGTTACCTCCGTGCTATTCTCTCCATCTCTTCCCATTCTGGCTGAGGATGAGCTGCATTTCGAGGAGATCATCGTCACGGCCCAACGACGACTGGAAACCCTGCAGGAAATCCCCATCGCCGTTACTGCCTTTGATGCCACCTCAGTGCGGCATCTGGATCTTGACGATATGATGTCAATGACAGCCATCGTGCCCGGCTTTGGCATGTCCAATTTTAATCTCGGTCAACCACAACCCTATATCCGCGGTATCGGCTCCAATGAAGACAGTGCTGGAGGGGATGCATCGGTGGTAGTGTATATCGATGGCATCTATGTAGCACGTGCCTCTGCGTCATCGTTTAATTTTATGGATGTTGAGCGCATCGAGATAATGCGCGGTCCCCAGGGTACGCTGTACGGTAAAAATGCTATCGGCGGCGTCATCAACGTGGTATCGCAAAACCCCAAAGAAGATTTCGGCGGCGAAGCGGAAGTCACGCTAGGCCTGGATGAACTGAACGCTCGTGAGTTACGTGGCAAAGTCGATGTACCATTAACGGATAGTTTATTCAGCAGTGTGGCCGTGTCTGCACGCAAACGCGACGGTTATGTGAAAAACACCTTCACGGGTCACGATCTGCAGGATATCAATGACAACGCAATCCGCCTGCAGCTGCTGTACGAGTTCGCCGATTCCATGGAACTGCATATCTCTGTGGACTATGAGGATATCGACCGCCTGGGCAATGGCCGGCAGGTGTTCGGCGAGCTTGCGCTCTTTCACGACGATGATCCCTTTACGGTGAGAATCGAAAACGACGGTGAGCAATCCCGTATCGCCAGCGGAGGACATATTCAGTACAGCTGGGAGGTCACAGAAGATTTGGAGTTTATCTCGCTGACCGGCTACCGCGAGAGCAGTTATGACTGGTTTTCTGATGCATTTGGCTTGTCCGGCGATGTGATTATGGCACGACAAGAGATCGGGATGCCGGCGATTCTCGACATCAACGATATCGTGTTTGAAACCACCCACCAGTTAAGTCAGGAATTTCGTATCGCCTACGACAACTACGAAGGCTTCGGCTATGTGGCTGGACTCTACTTTCTGCACGAAAACACCCGCCGCACAGAGCGCTTCGAATGGCAATTCTACCTTGATGCTGCTCCCACCAATTTTGGTACAGGTGTTGATATATTTGACCAATTTGAGCAGCGCAATGAAACCGAAAGCGCGGCGATTTATGGCCAGATGCAGATTGATCTCAACGACTGGCTGGTCCTAACCGCAGGAATTCGATATACCAACGAGAGCAAAGACTTTCAAAATACCGGAACCAGCGAATCTATACCAGGCATTGTGGATAACCCGGTTCCCGTGCTAATTTCAGCCCCTTATACTATTGATGAGAACAGATCCTGGAGCTCCACATCAGGACGTCTGGCGCTGGAGTTCAATCTATTAGACGATACCATGTACTATGTCAGCATTGATCGTGGCTTCAAAAGTGGCGGATACCAGGGCCAGGCGGGTGAGGCAATCAGTGCTGCCACTCCCTTTGATCCCGAGTTTGCCATTAATTACGAAATTGGAGCGAAATCTGAATTCTGGGACAACTCGGTAAGACTGAATGCAGCACTGTTTTATGTCGACTATTCCGATCTACAAGTACTGCAGTTTATTCAGATAGGGGAAGGCGAAAGCGCGCAAGCCATCCAAGTCACCGAAAATGCCTCCGATGCAGTCAGCCAGGGGCTGGAGGTGGAAGCCCAGTGGTATGCCTCCGCGTCCTGGTTGTTATCGAGCACCTATGCCTATAACGACACTGAATACAAAAAACTGCTTTCCGCTACTGGCAATCTGTCAGGAAACAATCTGCGTAATGCACCGTTAAACTCGATTTACCTTGCCAGCAATTACCAGTGGCGGCTACCCAATGACAGCGCGCTCAGCTGGCTCTTAAGTTATGTGTACCGTGACGAAACCTTTCAGGATATCAATAACTTTGAAATCAATAAATTCGGCTCACGCGAGCTTTGGGATACGCGCCTGACCTGGACCAATGCAAGCGAAAAACTGGAGCTGGCGTTGTATATCAAGAATATCGACAATGAGGAGTACGAGATTCACAGTTTTCAAACCGGCCAGGGCGCCAACTCAGCAAAACTGTTTGCACCGAAGCGGACCTACGGATTGGTGGCGCACTTTGAGTTTTGATCACCGTCAGGCGAAGTTAGCACTCAAACCCACAGGAGCTTCATTGTCTTTTTGCGCCACGTCACTCAATGACGCTCCCAGCTAACGTTAATGACAGGGTTTTTTCGCATGAATGCGCAGGCATTCCATTCAGAAACAATGACAATGCCCATGCTGATTTTGTTTCTCCTGATTGTTTGGCCCTCATCGGTAAGCGCTAGGGAAATCCGCGCACGGTATTGCTCAACACGTCTATAAAGCCGGAGTCGACTTATCTCTATCCTAACCAAACATATGTTCTTGTCGATGGACTCTATTATGGCTCCGTTCTACTCATTGTTCTGTTTGCTCTGATAGCCGATATCCAAACCAAAGAAACCGGCTTTGCCTATTATGCCTTATTTCTGTTTTTCGGTATTGGGTCTGCGGTTCATATTGAAGGTTATTCTGCCCAACTTCTGTGGCCGCAGAGCGATTTTTTGGGGCAAATCGCCATACCTCTATTTCTAGCCTTATCCTGGATTAGTTTCATTCAGTATTGCAGGCATTTTCTAGAACTCAAACGTGAGTCACCACGCATCGATTTTACCTGCCGCTTAATGGTGGTATATTTTGTCGTTTGTCTGGCTATGTTGGTTATTGGCAGTTTGGAACTGGTATTTTTACTGCTTTTTTTACTGCTTTTTTTAATAGCCGCAGGATCCAGCGTACCGATATTGCTGGTTATAGTCGCAGCTCTGCGAATGTGGCGAAGAGGCAATACGGTGGCGTTGTATTTCCTTATATGTTGGAGCGGATATATGGCAGTTATACTGGTCCTCAATGCGTTGAATTTTATCAAAGAAGAAGATCCAGCCGCATGGCTTACTCTGTTCAGGATTAACAACCTATTTGTTTCGATCACGCTCTATCTGCTGTACATGAAAAAATTGGCCATCTTAAAAACTGATCGAGACAGCGCACTCGCTGAGAGCAAGGCTAAAAGCGAATCAACTTGTTATTGGTGGCTTGCTTAATAAGTTGGGACATAAGCCTGTATTCGCTGACAATGGACTGGAAGCCTTAACGCTGGTTAAAACGGCCGAACGACACTTCGATCTGGTGTTAATGGATTACGAGATGCCTGAGATGAATGGCCTGGAAAGTACTAAGCAGATCAGGCGCCATGAAGCAGAAAATGCCCTGCAAGCTCTGTCCATTTTTGCCTTAACCGCTCATGCATTTGAAGAACACCGACAGCAGTGCATTGACGCGGGTATGAATGGTGTCCTCACAAAGCCCCTGGAGCGGCAAGAATTGCAGAAGGTATCAGACGACAGACCCAGTTGATTCCACTATTTTTATATTACTCAAGCGCATGCTTTAACTCAACGGAAAATTCAGGATATTGCGAAATGCTGTCATGTCCAGCGCCTGCAATATCGATAATACCCATGAGTTGCTTTTTAAACTGAGCAATTAATTGTTCAGTACGTTCACGCGGAATGATTTTGTCGTTTCCTGCAATAAAGATAAACGTTTTTGCAGTAATATTCTCAACTCTGTTTAACGACTGAAATTTGTCTTTGATCAGCAGAGAGACAGGAAACATCCAATAGATGTTCTTAGCAACGTTTTCGATGCTATCGTATGGCGTTACCAGAATCAATTTTTCCACTTGACGATTTGCTGCCACATAGGTAGCAACACCGGACCCCAAGCTTCTACCCATCAATGATATCTGATCGTGCTTCGTTTTTACCTGCTGGTATATATGAAGTGCATCGCTATAAAGATACGATTCTGTGGGGTTCCCTGTACTACGACCATAACCACGATAGGGTATCAAATACACGGAATAATTCGGTGATACGTTCCTAAAAAATAGAATGTTATCTTCAACGTTTTCGGCATTGCCACCGTAATACAACAATGCCTTGGATCGCCCCTCATTAACTACCCAGCCGTTCAGCTGTTCGCCATCTGTATTGAAGCTAATTTCAGACACTCCAACAACGTCATTAGCGGGTTGTGGGTAATATAATAATTTTCGTTGCAACAAGAACAGAGAAAGACAAAATGCCAGATAGACTATTAGAAATGTGGCAAGTGCACTTTTCATAGAGATTTCCTGATTTTCTTTTTCAGTCGACGATGCGATACAAGAGCATAGATAAAGATATTTATTACTAACGCAATCACGCCAAACACCATTTGAATATCGGAAGTCAAGTTAACAGGATACACAATAGGAATCACATAGTGCTCTACAAATCCTTCCGTATAACCTTTGCTTCCTGCGGCGTTTCGCAAATGATTTTCTAACGGTGTCAAAGGACAGATCCAACCCTTAAAACTGATCAGTGATACCCAAATGGCTGCGGGGAGATGAACAAATATCAAATACCTTCGCCAAATGACAGACAGTCCACCCAGTAACGCAAAAGCGATAAATAGTAAATGGAGGATAACGATAAGGTCAGCCAATATTCGGTAAATCATAGCGCCCGCACCACGCCCTTATAACCCAATTTGCGTTTCAGATTCAATGTTTATTGTTTCTGACGTGTTGATCAGCGGACTCTGTGCAGTAGTTTCGAATTGCTTTTAACAAAGCTTCTGCATTGACCGGTTTGGCCAGATGATCATCCATGCCAGCTGCGAGACTCTTCTCCACCATTTCAGATACTGCGTGGGCGGAAAGTGCAACGATGGGTATTTTGGTCAATGAGTATTGCATTTCCATACGACGTATTGCCTCCACTGCTTGGTAGCCATCCATAATCGGCATTTCACAATCCATAAACACCAGGTCGTAAAGATCGTGGTTTCCTTGGAGAAGCATCACAGCTTGCTCACCATTTTCGACAAGCGTGGAGGTAACACCAAGACTTTTTAACAGGCCTTTGATTACAAGCCTGTTGACGTCATTATCTTCGGCAACCAATATTTGCAGGTTGTCGGGTAGTTCCAGCGAACGCTGAGGTTCGGCTTTCTTCTCTTGGGAAACAGCACCTAGCAGATTCAGAAAAACCGCTTTGAGCTGGCTGACGGTATCAGGTTTGGCTATTGCTCGATTGATGCCAGCAGCGGCCAGAAACGCTTTATCCGGCAGGGTATGAGTGGCGGAGATTAACAAACAAGGGGTATTAGGGGTCAGCGTTTCCTGACGAATCTGTCGAATCAGCTCCACACCATTAATGCCAGGCATATCCAGGTCAACAGCAATCAAATCGAAGGTTTGTTGCTTTGTTTTGCACGCTCGAAGTATATCGAGAGCACGCTCTCCATTACAGGTGATTCGTGCATCCATCCCCCAACTTCTGGCGTGTTGTTGCAAGGCTTCAGCGTAAGTGGCGTAGTCATCGACGACCAATAGTCTCTTGTTATGAAGCAGGGTTTCATCGACCAGGAATTTTTCAATCTTTTCATGTGATTCTGACAACGGTACAGAAAACCAAAAAGTGGCGCCTTTACCTGGATTGCTTTTTACACCAATTTCTCCGTCCATCAGCTCAATGAGCTGTCGGCAGATAGTAAGGCCCAAACCAGTACCGCCATATTGTCGAGTGGTTGAGCTGTCCGCCTGCTTAAAGGCACTGAATAGTTTTGCCTGCGTCTCGGTTGGAATGCCAATACCCGTGTCAGTAACCGAAAAATAAATGACAGGCCTTTCTTCTGTTTCCTTTAGATTTTTTCTTACCCGCTTTACGTTGAGGCGGATCTCGCCGACTTCGGTAAATTTGAATGCGTTAGAAAGCAGGTTAACCAGAATCTGACGCAAACGCATGGGATCACCGATGAGTTGTGTGGGAGTGCCTGGTGTAATATCGGCAATCAGTTGTACGCCTCTTGATTTGTTCTGTACTCTAAACAACGCAATGACATCAGAGACCACTTCTTCCAGATCCATTACGGCTTGTTCCAGCTCAAGTTTTCCTGCTTCGATTTTTGAATAGTCCAATATTTCGTTAATGACATTGAGTAACAGGTTGCTGGATTTTTTAATCAATTTGCTATAGCGCAACTGTTCTGCATTTAAATCGGTATGCAACAGCAGCTCAGTCATGCCGAGTACACCGTTCATCGGGTTGCGAATTTCGTGACTCATTTTGGCTAGAAATTCGCTTTTAGCTTTGTTTTCCATCAGTGCCAGGCTGCGCTGCTCTGCCAATTGATTGATCTTGCTGGCAAGCGCAAAGGAGAGCAGCAGCATCAGAGTGATGTGTCCAAGTACAATGCTGTATTCTATGCCCTGAAAGTGCGGGACAATATCCATATGATAAAGCACGACTGTTGACCAACTAAAGAGATAAAAACTCCAGGCAAAATTGTAGTTGCGTGCATTCTGATCACCCTTCCACCACATATAAAGACTGGCTAGCCAGAGGCTGAAAAACATCACTGTGGCCAATAGCAGTGAAATAAACACCGGAATGGTTTTTAGACCGGGTTTTAAAAATAGAGTCACTAGTATGGTGGCAGCGATGCCATACAGCATGGTGACTATGAATCTAGAAAAAACAGGCGATTTTATTTTTAAGTCGAGAAATGACCAGCTAAACCAACCGCTTAACAGATAGAGCAATGATGGGCATGCACCGTTAAGCGTGATATTCCAACTAGACATAGTCGGCCACAGCAAACTGTAACCAAAACCTCGATTGATAAAGTATTGGATTAGGGTGACGCTGACTAAACCAACATAGAGAAGGTAATCCCTGTCTCTGGAAAAACCGTAAATCACCAAATGGTAGATAATAAAAATGAGGCCGATGCCAAAATAAAAGCTGTTGATGGCCAGTTCACGATCGGGTTGTTCAAAGTAGGCGGCTCTATCCCAAAGAGTGGCCGATTCAATAGGATAGCCCGCAGCGTTTTTTGAACGCAACAGAATAGTGCGACTCTCCCCTGCGGGGATATCAATAGGTACCATTGGGTAACGTTCTTTAATGGGTCGTTCGATGTAGGGAAACTGCACCCCCAATCGGTAATGTTCGGTAATTTCACTCTTGTTGCTAATAAAGGCCTGCAAGTTACCGATAAATGGGAATGGTACAACGATCAGTTGGCGCTTGAATGCCTGTGTATCGTTCTTAAGCGTGAGCGACATCCAATAGGCAGTCCAACCCAGTTTTCTCACCCGTTGATCCGGTGATAATATAAACCATGGCTCTGCACCGGACTGTTGTTCCTGCAACAGTTGTTGAGCTGAAAAACGCTTATCCGGATCTTTCAAATAGTGAAAATGAGTTTTTAGCGCAATTCCCTCATTTAGGCTATCGAGCTTTGATAGAGAAAGCGCTCCACTAAACACCTCTGTGGGAAGACTAAAAAACAGCCCCAAAAGAAGTAGCATTTTCAGGTTGGAGAGCAGGCTGTCACTCTGTGGTCTTAGGTCCACCGCATTCATCCGATTAACTCATTTTACGTCGCTTTTTACGTCGAACATCCTTGTTTCTATTAGATTAAGTGTAACCACGATAGCTTGTTGGGGTCAGACGCTTTTTTTATTAAGGTAGTGATTACTTAGAGTCATTGGGTCTAAAAAGTGTTTTTGATTTTCATAGGTAAAATTACTAACACGATGAATATGGCCGTGAGGCAAAACATGGCGTAAGGATCGTTACGAAATCTCAAGTGTTGAGTGTTATAATTACAAAACAACGAAGCATTCCAAACGAAGTCAGAAGTATATGAGATTAGATTATGGACTTATATGAATTGTCTTTCGCGAAAATAATCATTCTTCGCGATGATATTGCTGAGGTGATAATTAATGATGGCGTTGAAATGGATGCAATAATGGTAGAGCAATACCATGAATTTTTACTCTCGCATTTACGCAGTCCATTCTCGTTACTCATTAATAAGGTCAACTCATACACATATGACTTTGATGCCCAATTGAATATCGCCACACTGAAAGAAATTAACGCAATGGCCGTGATAGCCTACAATCGCGCGACAAAGATAAGCACAGAAGTGTTGTCATCAGCAATTCCAAGAGAGGTAGAATGGAATTTGAAAGTTTTTTCAAATAGAGCTGAGGCTTTGGCTTGGTTGACATCAGAGCAAGATAAATCAAAAAACTGCGGAAGTTAAGTTACCCGCCTATATCACGTGGATTTACTGCATTTAATCAAACACAACTCCATTAAGGGGGGCTCCATATATTACCTTTTATCTTGCCCCCCTATAAGCCCTAAATAGACTAAAATAGAACAAGTAAAGTTAACATTTGTCCGCTGTTGGCTGTTGGAAAAAATAAATTTGACGGAGTACAAGAATGCATAAAACTAATCGTCATATCATGAATAGATTTAAAGCAGGAATTATAATTCTCTTCACTTTCATCTTGCTGGCCTGCGCAGATGATGGAGATTCCGGCGACAAGGGCGTCACCGGCACAACTGGACCAGAGGGGCCGGCCGTTATTTCGCAAACTCAAACATCTCTTTCCGCCACCATTAACTCCATCAACATCGACAATGGCCCACCCATAGTAAATTTCACAATCGTCGATCAAGATGGCGCCGCCTACACTGAGCTAAGCGGATTTCGTTTTACCTTAGCCAAACTGGTGCCAGGGTCCAATGGCGATAACAGTGCCTGGCAAAGTTACATCAATCGCACTGAAGAAACGGATGGTTCTATCGGTATTGGCACTGAAACCGCCGTTCAGGCGCATTACGAACGCGATGGCGCACTGGTCAATCACAAAAATGGCATTTACACCTATACATTTGAGAATGACATTACTCAAATCTCCGTTCCCATCGCAGTTGTATATGAGCCAACTTTAACTCACCGCATTGGTCTGCAGGTCAGCGGCAGTGATCAACCCGTGACGAATACCACCTATACTTGGCGACCATCAGATGGCGCTACGACCGATATTTTTTCACGAAATATCGTAATGACTGAAAGCTGTAACGAATGTCACGGTAACTTAGCCATACATGGTGGTGGACGAGTCGAAGTCAAATATTGTGTAACCTGCCATAATCCCGGCACAATCGACGCGAACAGCACCAACACTCTGGACTTTGCAACAATGATCCACAAAATACATAGCGGAACTCAATTGCCCAGTGTTGTTGCCGGCGGCGATTATGTTATTTACGGTTTTAATGATTCCCCCCACGATTATTCTGATGTAACGCTACCACAGGATGTTCGCCACTGCAGCAAGTGCCATGATGCACTAGATGTTGAAACACCTGATGCCAGAAACTGGCAAACAAGACCAACGATGGAAGCCTGTGGTTCATGTCATGATGACGTGGATTTTGCAGCGGGTGGTCATTCCGGCGGCATAGTAACGGACAATACCCAATGCGCCGAATGCCACAACGACCGGGATGAATGCACGAGTTGTCATACCATCGAAAGAATCGCTGACAGCGTCGCTGAATCGCATGCAATTGACAGTGAATTGGCCGCACTATCATTTGCCTATAACATAGTAAGTACAAACAATACGGGACCCGGTGAATTTCCTGAGATCACTTTTTCTGTCACCGATCCCAACGATGCTGATGCAACCAATGATATCCTCAATGACGCTGCCTGGACTGCAAGCGATGGTGCGAGCCGACTGGCCATTGATATTGCTTGGTCCACAGCAGATTACACGAATACAGGTTCTGGAAACGGTGCTGCCTCTTCAATATCCTTAGATCCTTTAACAGACTCCAATTTGTTAGATAACAACAACGGCAGCTACACCATAACATCAGGCATAGCAATCCCGGCATCAGCTACCGGCAGTCTCGCCATAGGAATCGAAGGCCACCCCGCCGCTGATCTTGATGGTGATGAAACCTATAGTGATCGCATCGCCGTGATTAGCACCGTTGACTATTTTTCTATAACAGATGCAGAAGCAAAATCTCGCCGTGAAATTGTCACAATAGAAAAATGCAATAACTGCCATAGTCAACTCAGCATCCATGGAGCCAACAGAACAGGCAGTATTGAACTCTGTGTAATGTGCCACAACGCTAATAATACTGACATAAACCAACGACCATCCGATATTTCCACCACAAGCGACAGCAAGGCGGAGGAGTCAATTGATTTTAAGACCATGATTCACGCCATTCATGCCGGTTCAGCAGATGAAGATGGAATCAGAGAAAACGGCTTGGTGGTCTATGGTTTCGGCGGAACGGAGCATAGCTATAGTACAGTACGTTTTATTGGCGAGCTGGAAAATTGCGAAACCTGCCATGTGAATGAGAGCTATGCCTTGCCGCTGGCTGATGGAGTGCTCGGCACAACGATCGATAGTGGAACAGACAGTACGGATCCAACGGATGACACCAAGATCACACCCATAGCAGCCGTTTGTTCATCTTGTCATGACAGCTCTGTTGCGCAAAACCACATGTCGCAAAATGGCGCGTCATTTAGTACAAGCCAAGCGCTCATAGATGATGGTACGGTAATAGAGACCTGCGTTTTCTGTCATGGCGAAGACAATATCAATGACATAAAAACTGCTCATGGCATTGAATAATCCTAGAAAACTCAGTTGAATCGTAGCGAGAGGGACTAAGGTGCTGAAGATAGAAGTTTTTCCTGAAATTTTGGGCGAAAGCAGTATCACCCATACGGTGAGTTCAAAATTTCAGAAAAAACTCCTAGATTTAGTGCCTTAGAACCTCGCAGTAGGTTCAACTGAGTTTTCTAGGATAATGGCCATGAGCGTGCGGCGCTAAGTTAGGGTAGACTGTAAGTCTTCAACATCTAAATAAAAAAAAGCGGCTGAAGAACGGCCGCTTTATTAAATGAATTGCATATTTGTGTGTAGGGAGTTATGGATGTGCACTACAACTTACACCTTTGTCACTGTCACCACCGTATCCATCCAGCGCTGCTGCCCGCTAATGGATTCAGACACATTATCGATTAACCAATTAGGATGCGCTCTTTCATTTTTATTTCCCCACCACATAAGGCCATCGTAGGGCACTTCCAAATCAATACCAAAAGGGGCTTTCTTACCTGAAGCATAGCGCCCGTATTCCCAGCGCCCACCATGACTGGAAATCGCTATAACACCGGGCACCACGTTGTGCGTCACTCTAATATGTGTTTTAATTTCACCAAGGTCCGTCTTCAGTTTTATCCAGTCTCCATCAGAAAAATCCAGGCTTTTCGCCGTTGTTGGATTAATCCAACCATCATCATTCTCAACATCAATTTCATCCAACCATTGACAGTTTTGGGTTCTCGATAAGGTCTGCACATTTACTCTAAACGTCGTCAGTATCAGTTCATTGTCCTTTAACTCTTCATGTTGTGGAATGAGCGTACAGATTGGCAAAGCCGGTAATCCTTTCTCCTTCAGCGTTGGTGAGTAAATTTCAAAATAACCCGATTTATTTATCCGTGCTGGTTTAAATCCTGAATAAACCTTCTCGCCAATTTTCTGTGCCACATAACCTTTATACGCTTCAGGTGTATTTCGATAACCCTGCTTGATAGCCTCTTGCTCGCTGTCAACTCCGGCCTCTTGCCAATTCCAATATACACCCGATGCGTCATCATAAATGATGCCTTCTTTATTTATCGTCTCTTCACTGACAATCTTTTTGTAGGAATAATACGCCGGTTTCGCCTCCGGATCAGAGCATACCCCCAATGTGGTCATGGCATTAAAACCACCGACTTTCTTCGTAACCGGTGTTAAATTACAGGACTGTTGCACAAATGCTTCTGCCGAATCAAAACCTAAGGGAAAACCCATTCTTTTTGCCAGATCACAACACACATCCTTAAAATCTCTGGTTTCCCCATTCGGTTCAACAACAGGCTGTCGAATAGCGTATTCGGGTATTTGATCGGGAGAAATACCATCCTCAAAATCAAAACGTTCAAGATACATGGCATCTGGCAGGATAAGATCCGCCAGAGCGGCAGACTCGTCATAAAACGGCGTCACCGCAACTGTATAAGGAATCAGCGATTCATCTTTCAGTATGTCAATATTCCTTTGCGAGTTTCCGTTGGAAAACACCGGATTATAGTTATACCACATGTACACTTCCGGCCGACCAGCACGGCCATCCTTGATCATATTAAGCACTTGATGACCAATATCATGATTTGGCAGTAAGGACTCACCTTCAAAGCCATTGAGTATATCGAGCTTACGAACAGCCGGTTTTTCCTCCGGCCCCGTTGGATAATGCCATTCGGGTAATACACCTAAACACCGCCCTCCCGGATTATCGATATTGCCCGTGATGGCTGCCAGCATCTGAATCACACGTTCTGACTGAACACCATTGTACTGCGCACTGACACCTCGGGAACTGATCACACAGGCGGGTCTGGCAATAGCAAACTCTTGCGCAATTTCCCTTATTTGTTGTGCGGGAACGCCACTGATACCCTCTGCCCATTCGGGCGTATAGGTGGCAAGATGATTTTTCAATACATCCACTTTTTCTGCGATAGCGGCATTCGGATTCGCTGTCACCTGACAAAAAGCCAGAAACGCTTCGCCCTCACCTCGATACAGTTTTTCATCCATAATCACATGACACATGGCGAGAACCACTGCGCAATCTGTGCCAGGGCGTATCTGGATCCAAACATCGGACTTGGATGCCGTATTCGACAATCTAACATCAAAGGTGACCATCTTGACATTGCGATCAACCTGAGCCAGTGAAAGTCTGCGTGACAGCGCCACATGATTGGTATGTGCTTCCATCACATTGCTGCCAAAATTGAGCACGTATCGTGTGTTCTCAAAATCCCAGCTATCTTCCTTGCCGCCCCAAGTCAATTCATGCGCCGTTAAACGGGCGCTTTGACCTAGACAGGAATTACTCCCAATGGTGCCAGTACCGTAGGCAGGCAGAAAAACCTTATTAATTAACCTGTCTGCACTCGCTGAAATCCAGCCATGATGAAACATAAACTTTTCGGGTTCACCTTGATCTCTGATTGTTTTCAGCCGACTCGTAAGTTCTTCGAGTGCAGCATCCCATGATATTTTCCTCCACTTCCCTTCACCACGTTTACCCTCTCGCTTAAGGGGAGTCAGAATTCGATCAGGATCGTAAACCTGATTCACACCTGCCTGTCCTTTGGCGCAAAGCTTGCCCATCGTTCGCTTGGAAGCAGGATTGCCTTCTATCTTGACGACGTAATCGTTTTCCCTAAAACCAATGGCTGCACAACGACTGGGACACAAAGCACAGTTGGTGGCAATGGGATCACGTTCGGTACCACTGAGATAGTCGTAGTCTTTTCCGGCTTCAAACCCATTTTGTTCCGCCCTTGCCTTTTTGCTCTTTAAGAACGGCACACCCACGGCCGTGGTGGCGCCTAACTTGAGGACATTTCGACGGTTGATCATAACAAATTCCTCTGTGTTCCTAAGCGGTGGCTGCCAGTTTTCATATCTATAGCCTCAGCGGATTTATCTTCTAAAGCCCCACCGGCCCAGTTAACTGACCGGCCATCACGATGACATAACGCAACAGATAACCACCCACCATCACGGCCAAGGGCACGACGATATCTATTGATCTCGGCGCCGTGTAATGCCCGCCATAAAGTAGTTTTGGTGCAACAAAAAACATTTCGATAACTCCAGGTATCACAAGTCCGAGAAGGACAACACCGCCCCAGAACAATACCGCCAGCTCACCACCAGGCAAGATAATCTCCACCGCATACTTAACACTCCCAACGGTTAAATGGGCGAACATCAACAGCAGAAATAGCACTAATAGCTCAAATCCAATCAGCAGCACGTCCGTCGCTGCCAGCACATAACCACTACCATGCCAGCTCCTTTCTTCGGTCGGCACATCAAGGTGGACTTTGTAAAAAAGTGCGCGGGTAAAAATAATCAACGCCATACCCGTGGATATCGCCGATATCATAAACAGCATGGCAATAATGGGGGAATTCCAGAAAGGTCTTGCGGGCATTGCACCTAGCAACACACCGGTATAGATCGCAACACTAAGCCCTGACGGCACACAGATCCAGGCGATTCTTCTTCGCCAGCTAGACATCCTTTCTCCGTGCCAATTTGGCCAAGGTAGAAATAACAGCGCATAGAGGATGCTAATGACAATAAAAAAGGCTAAAAACCATGAGCCGAGACTCATCGGAGACAGGTTAATGACTTTGTAGAGATTTAACGCTCTAAAGGGCCGCCCAAGTTCAAATATAAGCAAGACCGTGCCAATCACTACGGGAAATGGGCCTACCAGCGCACCGTAACGTGCAATCGAGAAATATTGGCCATCCCCGCCTCCACCACGAAGCAACATTGAGGCACTCGCAGTAATGGTACCAGCCCCCATACCAGCCAAAAACAAATAGAGTATGACTTCCAAGCCCCAAGGGGTTCCAAGATGCATAGCTATGTCCTCTCCTTATGACGACGGTGAGTAATAACACGCACCTCTCGCAATTCAGGGCGTCTTCGATCAACCTCGTCGGTAAAATCGGCATCAATATAATAGACATTGGGAAAGGTGCCCATTTCACTTCTCAAAACGGAGACGCGGTGACGGGCGATCAGTTTTGATACGGCGCTATCGGGGTCTGCGAGGTTGCCAAAAATCCTGGCACCTCCGACACAGGTATTCACACAGGATGGGGCCAACCCCTTGGAAACCCGATGAATACAGAAATCACACTTATCAACCCATTCGTTAACCGGGTCCAGAAAGCGTGCATCATAGGGACAGGCATGCATGCAATATTTACAGGCAATGCACACACCATGGTCTACTGCGATAATGCCATCTTGGTCGCGACGATACGTTGCATTGGTGGGACACACATCAACGCACAGTGGCTCTGAACAATGATTGCATAAACGGGGTAAAAAGCTGCGGCCCACATTGGGGTATTGACCTTTTTCCGTGTACTCAACCCATGAACGGTTGACACCCGGCGGCACGTCAAATTCACTTTTGCACGCTACGGTACAAGCATGGCAACCAATACAGCGGCGAACGTCAATGACCATACCGTATTGAACCTCGACGACTGCCTCTTCAGAATCGTGTTCATCTTCATCATCTGTCAAGCTAGCCGCCGCCGAGCCAGGTAATAGCATACTGCCAATCGCCGCAAAGGCAGTCGCTATCGCACCACCTAATGCCATCACAAAACCTCGGCGATCATCCGGCATCTTATCCTGCTCTTTCATAACGGCCTCCTAGGCGACCAAGTCATTTCACAGATCCAAATCTTCGTCGTCTTCATCCAATTCGTCATCACCCAAATCGTCTTCATCCAAGTCATCGGATTCATCATCATCGGAATCCTCATCTTCAGTCTCGCGTATATCAACATAGCGATGAACAAGATTGGTGTGGCATGACATACATGTTTCTTTGGTTTCTAAGGCATCTTCATGTGCCTTTTTACCACGATCACGGCTTGGTTCAATTTCCTCTTCGATATGACAGACTCGACAGGTATTACTGTCATATTCCAAATATCGGTCGCGCACTCGATACGCTCTGGCCGCACTCAGTGGAATCCACTCCCCTGAACGTTCTCCTTCACGATCACGGAAATGGCCAAACAGATCGGTTGCGCTGACATAGTGGGTATAGGCAAAGGTTGCATACCAAAAACCTTCTGGAAGATGACAGTCCACACAGGTCGTTTGTACTTCGCCCTCTTCAGGCTCTAAAGGATGGAGCTTTGTGAAAGTAAGTCTCGCGGTGGGATCGTATTCTTTTTTCAAATGGCAATAGATACAGATTTCATCCGTAGCAAGCACATTTCGAGTAACATGCTCGTAAGCGAAAAGCCAGCCTACAAACATCACGGCCATGATGCCAGCAGCAATAACTGCAAAACGACGTGTAAATAAACTGGCAATCTGCATTACAAGCTCCTTTTTCCTTTCGATGAGACAGGTCGTTTCTAATTATGGATTTTTGTTCCTGGTTCTCATTACAATTTGGGCGCGAAAAAAGCGTAACACCAAACAATGAAATTGATTCACAACTCCACTTACATTCTATTCAATGGCAAGCTACCATTTATACCCAAAGTTAATTGATATCATGTGCACGTCATAGTCAGGCGCCAAATTATTGGATAATGTAACCAATCTTGAGCCAACTCGATCATTGCCGGTTCCGGCCGTTTCTGGATCGGCATTCGCAACATATTGTCCCCCAAATACTTGCTGGTGTGCTGAGCTGCCAGCCTGTTGCCAATCCTGTTCGTCATACTCCTCATAAAGATAGGAACAACTTATCTTCATGTTTTCCGCCAAGTGCTTTGTAAAAATTATATTAAATGTGTTAGTTTTAAATTTAACATCACCAGGCGAATACCATTCAGCATGATCCAGTAAACTGCTTGTATCGTCCTCCGCAATTTCCGAACCTGGTTTATAATCGACATCCACTACGCCCTCGGAATGCGTAAAATACGTTTGGATATCAAAAGATTCTTCAACGAAATAATCAAAACCAATGCCAATGGTATTGGTTTCATCACTTAAATCTGCATTCCAAACGTATTTTCCGCTCTCGTCCCGCCAGTCTCTCGCTGCACGAATATTGTTAATCTTGTGGTTTTCATTCATATACCTGCCGCGTTGGTCGGTATCAATCATTTCCTGGGAGAGAAATCCATATGCGAGCATCTCGTCGTTTATTCGATAATTCAAATCCAAAACAAAACGAGTGCTCTCATCTTCGAGCAAGCCAAGCTGGGTAGGATCTATAGACACTGTATCAAAGACACCACGTATTGAATCCCAGGATGTGATTTGTGATGCGATTTTGCTGCTGTAATCATTCTTTAGCAGGTGATAAGCGAAATTGATAGTGACTTCTTCGATGGGAACTACACCGACCGTTAAATCAAACTGATCTCTATCCCTATCGGCAATGTCATACTGTCTGAGGCCAGGGTTATTACCAAAACCCGATACCGGACTTGAACTCTCATTGGCATAGACCGTGGTATCATAATGGTAACTTAGATCTGTCACTTCACCATCATAGTTTCCGGCCTCCCTTTCTGCCCACTTATACTTGACTTTAACCGAAACCTTTTCCATCGGTCTGACACGATATGATAATGTCAACATGTCTTCATCAGTTTCATCCGTTGCTCTGTAGTCACGTTTTTTGATACTTTTTTCCGCAACAAGCCCAACAGCTCCCTTTTTGCCAAGATAATAACTCAAGTCCAGCCCATAGGCGTAGTGTTGGTAAGCGTATGCAAGACTAACTCGTTCATTACGATAGTTACGCGTTGTGATATCTGATGTATATTCACTGTTACTATCCTGGGTATAGTAGTAAAACTCACTCTCAGGCGTTTTGTTATCCAGATCGTAATAGCGATAATAAATTCGGGTATTCAATTTCTTGATTGGCCTGATGGTATAAAAAAGATTGACCATCTTTGTATCTATCTTTGCATCAGCCTCTGCCCTTGGCAGACTGTCCAAGGTGCCTCCGAAACTGCTAGTCGCGTAAGGCAAAAGGTCTTCATCCTGCTCCATTTTGCCCATTGATACGGTAGCGTTAAGCCTGCTCATCATCGGCAAATTGATTCCCACATTGAGCATAATATTCTCATAGGTATTGTCAGGTGATAATGCTATTCTGCCAGTTGTCGCATAGCGTGTTGTAGCACCTATCCTGATATCATCATAATCAGAACCACCATCTGTTGTTGACGAATCGCCATCAGGACCGAAATAACCTGCAGCATGAAATAAACTATTCCAGCTTAATGTGTCAACTTTGTTTTCAAACTTGGAATACTCATAAGTCGCATCCAGTTGATATTGTTCAGCCCTGTGTTCCACATAAAACTTAATGCCTTCATTACGGTAATCAATGGGTTCAGGCAGTTGCACAGTCATTGATCTTGATGGCCGGTCGCCGATCGAAGCACCGGTAATAAGTCTGCCTTTTTTTGTATCAACAGCAAATTCCAAGCGCGCTTTTGTACGTTTTGAGAAGTTGTATTTCAGGCCAAGAGAGATATCTCTTCGCTCCGTTCCTATACCAATATCATGAACATTTTCGCTCAACACACTGCTGATCCTGGCATCTTCACCTGCCCCACCTGCGCCGGCATCAGGCGCAGCCCAGGAATCTGCGCTCGCCACATCACTGATCTGAATCGCATTAACAATATCATCAGCAACCCGATAGAATCCGCTTCCAGCGTACTGGTAAGGCGTTTTGGCATTATCACTGATGCGATAAGGCGTGTCGCTTAAATGGAAATCGATGGCGTAATGCCCTGGGTCTCCATACTCCATAAAAATATCCTGATCATCCCTAACAAGATTCTTAACTCTTAGGTCGAAAACCCGTCCCGTTTCAGTATCTTCCAAATCAAAAAGAAACCGGTTCAGGTAGACTGCTGTGTCATCATCCTTGTATTCATTAAATTTACTTGAGTCCGAATTCTGTTCAACAACCTTGATGCCTATATTGATATCACCAACGATACGAAAGCGCCCCGTTTCCTCTTCTTCCTCATCACCGTCTTCGTCGAGATCGTCCAGTTCATCATCCAATTCCAAATCATCTTCATCATCCAACTCTTCGGCGATGGTTAAAACAGGAGTCACTACCAGCAGCATTGCTGCAAATAACGCTATCAATGCCCTCATATTCATTTCCATTACCTGCTACCTCGTAAATTTCGCGCCGGATGGATGATTGGATCCGTGAACCCGGTTATGACAGTTAACACAACCCTGCCCCACAGTAGCACTCGCCCGGTTATACCCAGGCACATTAGAATGCCCCCCATACTGGTGACAGTTCATACAAAGAAAAGCGCCTTTTGTTTTTAACATCCCGGGATTGTTCGAACCGTGAGAGTCATGACAGCTTGAACAATCCTCTCGGACCGGTGCATGTTCCCAAACAAAGGGTCCACGTTTCTCGGCATGACATTGGTAACAGGTTTCGTTGACGGTGGCAGTTTTTAGTAAATGCAGAGCATAGGATCCATGAGGGTTATGACAATCAGAACAGCCCATTTTGCCCTCCCTGACCGGCATATGAGATGACTTCAATGATTGCCCCCTCTTCTCAATATGACAATCCATGCACACTGTTGCTGCGTTCTCTTTAATGGTCAGCGACCGGTCACTCTTTCTTTCCATTAGATAGTGACAAGTATTACAACTCACTTCATTCGCTTCGTGAACACCTCCCTGCCAATAGCTCTGTTCACCGCCTTCATGGCACTGCATGCAGATGGCATTTTTCTGATCGCTGCTCAGCCCGCCAATTGGTTTGAAAGAAATGGCCAACGGTGGTTTTTGCCGAGGCGCATCCATATGTTTGCTCATTGGACCATGACATGACTCACAGTCACCGGGAAGCGCTCTGCCATGCTTGGTTTTCGCGTAGGGTTTCATATACTCTTCATGGCAGTCATAGCACTCAGTGATTTCCTCTACAGACGTTGCTCCTTGGAGACCAGGATTCAATGCCACCCAATCAACGTCCTTGGCCTGAGTTACTTCTACCTGGAGAAGGAGGGTTACCGCCACTGTGAGCAGCCGTAACTTACAGAACCTTCTATTCATAGCATCCCCTTAACGAAAGTATCTGCGTTTAAAAAAAGAGTGTTATAACTTCATTGCACTGATGTCAGCCTCAGCAGAAAATCCCACGCTGACAGGGAACGAGCTGTAATGTTGCACGCCCTCTCTTCCCTTATGATGTATCGCCACACCGATATCAA
Organism: Gammaproteobacteria bacterium; assembly: GCA_003353945.1. Lineage (GTDB taxonomy): Bacteria > Pseudomonadota > Gammaproteobacteria > Pseudomonadales > PIVM01 > PIVM01. The sequence goes on along the minus strand of PIVM01000006.1, from coordinate 75,806 downwards.
CTTTGGCTCCATCACTCAATACCGTATCTTTGGCATCACCGGTATTCAGTTTGCGGGTGATGACAACCGTGTATTTTCCATCTTTAAAGCTCGCTGTTGCTGACAGGTCGTTTTGATCTTCAATTCGACTCTCCAGAATATACTCATCACTCAAGGTCACTTTATCACCTTCAAGTGTTGCTACCCATAAATCAATAAACTGTCCTTTTGATAAGTATTTATCCAGTTTTTCCTGAGGTTTTACTTCACCCTTTTTGTGGGTGTAATGACCATACAGTTTTTTATCTTTGCCTATACCCTTTGGCATGCCCTTTTGATCATCATGACAGGCAATATAACAACCATAAAGCCTGAAGGGTTTCAATTTGTTGCTGAACTGCACTGACAGTTTGGCGGGTTGTTCACCTCCAGCGCCTGTATCAGCCCAGGCAAATCTCATATAAATGTTTTCCGCATCATAGGCAACCTGTACGCCTACATCCTTAAACCCACTGACTCCCTGAATCGGATTTGGCTCAAAAGGCTTCTTCGATTTCAGTTTCTTTAATTCGCCAGTTATGATCTTATCCGCATTGATATCAAATTTACCCTCTTTACTAACATGGCATTCTGCACAGGACTTTTTGCCTTTTTTCATTACCGGCTGGCCCGTACCATGATCTTTATCTTTCATAAATTCCCAAGAGGAAACACCGGCATAGATTGTCGTGACCGGTTTGGCTTCAATCTTCCCCCAATCAACTTCTGCCAAAACGGCATTGGTAACCAATAACAGCGGCAGCACTAGAAGTGATGATGAAGTCATCGATAATGCGCGGAGATTCCAGCAACTATGCTTTTTCAAATTCTTCATATAATTATCTTCCTTCGAATTATTGCGTAAATAATCTTAAAAAACTCATTCAATTCCGTGAACCGTCTTAACATCTTCCGCATTGCCTTCACCATGACAAAACTCGCAAGTTTCAACTACAACGGCGTTATCAATAGCGCTTTGTGTTGTACTAAAAGAGGCACCACCTTGCTGCTCCATATGGGCCTGGGACAATGCGCTATCGTGGCAGGATGAACAAACTGCTGCTGCTGCCGTAATCTTTGTATCGTCGGCAGGATCGGCAACATCCACACCCGTACTGATGCTTGTGCCAAGCACATTGTCAGCGAGAGGTAGTGTATAAGCATCCTCTAAATGGCAGGTTTCACAATTTTCCAGCTCGCCCGGTATTTGCACAGCACTGAAATCATGTTCCGTATTGCCAAAGCCGTAAACAAAGAGATCATTTTCTCTCATATCACCTGCGTGTATCGCATGAATCATTGTCTTAAGATCAATCGACTCCTCCACTTTGCCATCAGAGGTTGTAGCAGAATCTGCTGGTCGTTGTGCAATATCCGTATTGTTGGGATTATGACAGAGCGTACATAACGCGACCGAGCCATTGCGGTTACTGCCGTGAATGCTGAGAATGTTATGGCAGGCCTGACATTTATCGATATCAACCACATCCCGCCGTAGCACAGCGGTTGAATCTGTAATGCCGTAATAGGAAACCACACCTGTTACGGGTATGCGATCGCTGTAAGTGCCATCACCGTCCACATCACCTGCTGGATGTCCTTCAATAGCAACAGCCAAACTGCCAGTGACGTCTGTGGGAATCGCCACACCTGACGTTATCACATAAGAACCGTCTCCTACTGCCGTTGCACCGCCACCCAATGGATCAAGTGAAACAGCTGATGCATTGCCACCACCATTACCAGTATTGGTGTAATCGCGCGTATCCCAGGCAATATCAATCGCCAAGCGACTCACACCACTCCCGGTTGTAAATGCGGGATCTGTTGTCAGATTATATGTAGCATCGGCATTGGCCGGATCGGTTACAGAAAAGGTAACTGTAGGAAACTCACCCGGAGAAGTATTGGTGACACTGATAAGATTATATTGAAATGCCTGCGCCGCAACTTCCGCACCAATAACATGGGCATTTACCACACCACTTGCTGAGTGACATGTCTCACAGGAATCATCATTAGACTGAGGACCGGCAACATGTCCTGTGCCCGTCGCAAAATCGACGTCATCATGGCATGAACCGCAGGCTGCCCTGCTGGGTGCGTCTTGCCAATTGCTGCTATCGGGCGTATTCGTTGTGTCGCTATCATCATGGCATTTCGTACAATTTCGAATATCCTGCGGATACACCACTTCAGAATAGTCATGTTCGCTATCGGTAAAGCCCCATATAATATAATCACCACCCGCTACCACACTGGGCAAATTAGCACCACTGTGAATTTTGTGAACCATCACTTTAAAATCCACCGTATTGCCGCTATTGGCATCGATTGTTCCCGGGTTATGACAGGTCACACAATATTTAACCTCAACACGACCACCACCATGTATCGCCAGATTTCCGTGACAGCTATTACAGCTTTCTGTTTTTACAATATCCCGGGTGGTTTCTATGGCCCCACCATCAGGTCGAAAATCGTAGGTAGCATTTACAACAGGCTGACTCCCACCACTGATCTGAAGCGCTAGTCGATGTGTCAGAGTTGACTCATAACTAACAGCCACAGGTTCAGTTATTGCAGTCACATCATTTTCGAATGTATAGGAATAGGTACCATCAGCATTATTTACCAAGGTACCATCGCGATCGTTAGTGGCCTGTATCTCATCTTCAGTTCCTGACCCCACACTGCCATCAACCTCTTCTGTGCGATTAATATAACTTTGCCAGTCACTGAGTTGATCGTTGCCGGTTACCGGCTTTAATTTAGCCAGAGTAAAACGAACGCTCGTCAGATCGACATAAGGCAGGTTATCCTGATCGACAACTGAAAACGCAACAGTTGGCTCGCCCTCAATGGTCACAGAGCTTATCGTCGCCACCAGAGCGGTTGGATTGACAGAAACAGCTGTTGGGGCAGGTCCCGTTGGCCCCGTATCGCCAGGAGGGCCGTCTGATCCATCATCTCCGCATGCAATGAATAGGAAGGGCACACTGGCAAAAAAAACAGCACGCAATTTATGTAAAGAATCTTTCAAACCGATAGTCATAACACTAACCTGCAACGATAACCACAAGAATTATTTACTACAAAACCCATTTACTCCAACTTTGATATTGTGTCAGATCATGCTCCATCCTCATTCCCAGCGGAATCAATCTAAAATGGAATAATCCTGAATATTGAAGATTTGTCTTATACTTTCTCCCCAATATCTCTAATAAACTACCCCGCAGCAAGCTGCTGGGGAATAAAACCCCAAGAAATTTAAAATAGCATAATAAAAATATTATTTTTGCTTTGTCTCGTTACCTAAGCAGTGTCTCATTTCAAAAAAAAACCTTAAACAATCATTGGGTATAACGTTAAGCATTGAAAATAAGTGTAGTGTAATGTCAGCATCATGGGTAGCAATTATTCATAGCCATATAATTTCGTTTAATTTTTCTCGCTGTCAATACGCGACCAGAAAGTGCTTTCGCCTATAAGGTGCATTAGTTTTTAGCATGGTATGAAATAAAAATATTGCTAAGCTCATAAATTCGATTCTCTCTAACAAAAATCAAACAAAAACCATAAAATTATTACTGCTTTTTTCTATCCGTTTTTTTATATCCGTTTTTTTCCATCCGTTTTTTTGATTATCCGTTTAAAAATAATTTACCAATGTGAAAAACTACTAAGGTAAAATTATAAATAGATATAAATAGAAACACTTAAGATGTTTGCTGTTTGCAGTATTCTTGGGTTTATCGTTGGTCGCTTGCGAAGGAGATGATGGTGACCACAGTGGCGCTACCGGCGATGCAACATTCGATTTTGTACCAGACAGCACAGCAGTCACGGAAACTCGAATTATCGTACAAACCTCCGCTTGCATTAGCGGAAACAAAAAAGGCTCCCGGATTAGCGGGAGCCTTAATTTTATGTCGATTAATACGAGTTACTAATTGTTATGGAATACAAATCCCGCTAGAGCAGCCGAGTCCAACTCGAACGCAGTGCCCGTCACAAAACCTTGATGACAAGTTCTACATGCAAAATCAGCCGTGATAGCAGGATAAGCATATTTACCATCAGAGGTAAACTGACTCGTTGCATTTACGTCAATCGTAAAGATGTGCGTAGCGATATCCCCGGTTACTATCGTACTGGATGAACCGCGATTAGTAGAAGAGGTTGCATTCTTAACCAAGTCAGGCATATGGCAATCCGTACAACTCAAGCTAGTCATGCCTCCAGTCCTGAGGGAAGGATCCTTGGTCGCGTGGCAAACCATGCAATCTGCATTCGCTTTATTCACACCGTCAACACCCGCATAACTAGCGTTATCCTGATTAACTGATGAGCCATGGGGATCATGGCACTTGCCGCAATCAAGATGATTCGCCTCAAAGCCAGCACTTCTGGTATCCAACAACGTGTCAGGATCAATACCCAATAATTCATCATATTGCTCATGGTGTCGGATCAGACTACCACTAGCCGCAATTCGACCACCCATTGGCAATGTAGCCAATGATGCACCCGTACGCGCAGTATCAAAGGCGCTCACATAAGTTGAGTAATCACGCTCACCATCGCGAGTATGACATTCACCACAAGCAACGGCCTGGCCATAAGCAGCATTGTCTGCCGTCAATTCAGCGGTGGTTCTTGGATCAGCTTCACGCGTAATGGATGTTGTTGCTTCATCCTGGGCGTGGGTGGAACCAGCACCATGGCATGATTCACACTGTATGCCAGCCGCCGCGAAAGTACCGTCCATACCCGCCAGGTTATCTTGACGTGCATTATTGAGCGTATCATCCTGGTGTCGCCAACCCGTGGTATGGCAGTTACCACAGTTAAACACTTTGTCCGTCTCATCATCATGATAGGAGGAGAAAGCATCAGTCGCAAAGTTGTACTGCACTTCTGAACCGGTCACGATATAACCGTCTGCATCTATAAACCGTGCTTTCCAATTGTAGCCACCGATGACATAGGTGACATCAGACCAACCGGCAGGTGTGCCCAAGGTATTATCTGTGGTGCCATCTTCATCGTCGATGCCGTTAGCGCCAAATGGACCCTCGCCACTTAATATGGCATCAAGATCCGTAAACGGATAGGTAGGCGCCATATTATTCACGACTTTGTTAATCTTGAATGGATGGCCGGTTTGAATAAAGCTAGCGTAATTAGTTTCATGACAAAGACCACAATCCTCAGAACCAATATAGGTATTCGCAGCCAATGCATTCATATCGACAGTCAGCGTGTTAGCGGTTCCCACAACCACCTCATAACTGCTTTGACTAAAGTCTTCATAGCCAGGGCGGGTTGCGGCAACACTGTACGTTCCTACGGTAACCGTGCTATCGCTAAAGGTGCCGTCCGTCGCGACAATCAAGGAAACACCCGTTCCACCCCCAGTGGGCGTCAACATCAGCGCCACATGTTCATCCAGTGCAGTGCTACCAGATACGACTGAGCCACTAAATGTAGTCACGGGATCATCATCATCGTCATCATCAAATACATCACAACCCGAAACTGCGACGACAGCAGACAGCATCAGCGCGGTCAGTACTTTAAACCCAGCTATATGCTTAAATAATTCAGCACATACTGCCAGTTTCACTTTTACACCTTCTGCGTGTTGCAAACAGGCTAAATATTTATTCTGCATAAAACACCCCTGAATTTATACGTTATCTGAATTAAACAATTGATCGACCCTTTCTTCCTCTAATAACGGTATTGCCACCTGCTAATGCTGTGGAAACAAAATCATTACCGGAACAAGCTGATACAATCAGATTCACAACAAATGCTGTTATTGGCAGGCAAATCAGACTACTTCCTCGATTCACAATGACGGCTCCCCGATATCGTGTCGGTACTGAGAAAAAATCACTGAGCATATAGCTCTCCCTTTATGCTATCGCTCTTGCATTCAAATTTGACACTAAACAATGAAGAAAACATATTTTTCATAATATGCGTTTATCGTCATTTATCAAACGTAGCTTATAATTCGTTAGTTGTGAAGTGTTACCCTATTTTCTTATATAAATTCACTGAGGCGTCATATTTTTTTAGCCATATCCACACAAATAATATTAAATTACAACCTGTCATCCGCAGTTAAAGAGAAGCATTCGACAAACAAATAAACGAATTTTCATTTCACTTTTATATCGCATTTTTGTTTTATAGTCATCACAGAACGACAAAAATAGAGTTAAAGGATGTGTGCGATTTACAAAAGCAGCGTCAGAATGTTCGTAAATCTTCTAGCTTTATATCTCGCTTATCGGAAATTGTGATAAGACCCCAGATTATTCTAGCGCTCGAAAAATATGACGCCGTAAATAATTTCAATATTGAGTTCCTGTTCTTTGTTTGCTGCGAAACCAGACACTACACAATCTTTTTATACGCTGCCAACAAATTGTCCATGATAAAAGTAACGGCTTTCACTTGGGGCCTTGGAGAGAAAATATGGTATTGGGTCGGAGTGGAGGTGGAAAATTTGAAAAACAAGCAGACACAAAAACAGGATATAAAACATGCAACAAATAATAGGACTGCGTTAGGCGGGTATTGGTGTTGTGTTATAAGCACAAAACACATCTCAATCTATCGTCTTGTGAGAAAAGCGGACTAGATATCACTACTGTGTTGGATATCAAAATGTTCGTAGATACGCTCAATCAATGCTACTGGATCACGAACAACATCTTCGAACTGAGTATCGAAAAACTGCTTGTTATTTTAACCAAACTCTGTCTGATATCGATTGCCTTAATAAGATAAGCTTCCCACATGGCGGTTTGATCAACGCCTACCTTTTTGGGGTCGACATCATCAATACCGACACAACTTAGGCCATAAGCACCGCTTCGATATCGCTCTCCCAATCGGCCACGGTCACTGCCGAACCAGCCTGAATAACGACAATTACTTTTTCATTTGCTGCACTGGACTGTTGCGTCAATGCGATATCCTCAGTGTGCAACTGATAGATCACGTCGATCACCTCCCCGAAATGGAAACTGTTGTATGATGTGGTTGGTAAAAAATTACCGCTGCATGCCCGTCCAGCCATGGGTTTACGCCATCGCAATAGAAGCCTCACAGACATCAATATCATATTTTTTCTGATACGCGATCTATTGTTGTGAACAAGTTTTCTGACACCACCTAGCGTATCTCATATTGCTTAATGCCACTTCGATAGCGTGGCTTTTACTGAGCGCATATCAATCGGCTTGGCTATAAAGTCATTCATGCCAACTTCCTTGCATCGCATGCGCTCTTCTTTTGTTACACTGGCTGTCATTGCGATGATGGGTAAGTTTTTAAACTTTTCTTCTTCCCTTAATCTCCGTGTGGCTTCATAACCATCCATGATCGGCATTTGACAATCCATTAAAACAATATCGTAGTTATTGACCAGGATCGAGTCTATTGCGTTCTCTCCATTTTCGGCAATGTTTATCGTATATCCCAGTGCTTTTAGCAAGGCGCAGGCCACTTGCCTGTTGATTGGGTTATCTTCAACTAACAGAATACGTGTTTCTTGTGCCATTTTTGTACTCTGTGCGAGTGAAATTTGTGATTGTTTGATGGCGCTTCCTGTTTTGACGGGAATGCGAAACATTACAGAAGTGCCAATACCTTCAGCGCTTTCAAGATGGATATCACCACCCATTAGTTGACAGAGTTGTTTGCAAATTCTTAAACCAAGGCCAGTGCCACCAAATTGTCGTGTAACTGACCGGTCAGCCTGAGTGAAAGATTCAAATATCCTTTCTTTGTGCTCGCTAGGAATACCAATACCAGTATCTTCTACTTTAAACTGTATGCAAATAAACTCGCCCGAGTTTACGTGATTGTTTTTGTCGTCAAAGGTACTGACATGCAGATTGATAACACCATTTTTCTGGTTAAATTTTACTGAATTGCCCAGCAAGTTGAATAGTATCTGCCGAAGTCTATTGGGGTCAGAAATAATGATATCAGGTACATCCGTACTTACCTGGCAGCGCAAAGCTATCTGTTGTTTATTGAGCTCAGGCTCAAACGCTACTGAAATATCGCTGAGTAAATCCTTTAGGCTAAAGCTATGAAAATCAAGCAGCATTTTACCTGCTTCAATTTTTGAAAAATCCAGAACATCACTAAGAATAGACATTAGCACTGAACCAGATTGTTTGATGATTTGCACGTATCTATTACGATCACCCTCCTCTTCCAATTCAAGTAACAGGTCGGCCGTTGCGATAATGCCATTCAGAGGCGTGCGTATTTCATGGCTCATGTGCGCCAGAAACTCAGATTTGGCTTGTGAAGCAGCAGAAGCTTTTTTTTCTGCTTCTATAAGTCGATCGTGTGTTAATACCCGCTCAGTAACGTCCTGTGCCGTACCAAAAATGCCGAGTGGCTTATTTTCTTCGTCACGTTTCACAACACCAAATGCTTCCATCACCCACTCTCGCCTCGAATCATTGACGATCCGGATTACCACATGATATGGCGAATCGTTACTTTCTAGTGCTTTGTTGAAGTTGGTCTTCATGGTTTCTAGGTCATCTGCGTGTACCAAACGTGCAAACTCTTCGAAGCTGGGCGTAAATTCTACCCTATTCTTATCAAACAACCGGTATGTCTCGTCTGACCACTCAAGTTTTTGCTCAGCAAAATTTAGGTTCCAGCTCCCGAGTTTTGCAACTAGCTGGGATTCAGCAAGCTGGGCCTTGCTATCCTCTAACTCATTTTTCACCTGCAACCACTCGGTCTCTGATTGTTCCATTTCAGAAACACGTTCGCGCAACTCATTCAACTCAGCGATAAGTTGATTATTTGTTTTGTTTTGATCCTTCATTTAGAACTCTGATTTACATTTCATTATATGGTAGACGACGAACCTAGTTTCACATATAGAATTGAGCGACTAATTAATCATTAGGAATAGCGACCATATGCTACAAATCTATTAGCAAACTGACGCGTAGTCTACCTCCGTGGAGCCAAAGTACACAGGAATAATTCTATACAATTCTCTCCAATCACATTATGGAATGTGCGTCTTTGAATCATAACTTCTCTGCAAAATTGCTACCATCAGCAGGCATTGATTTAGGACTGGTTATATTTGCGCTATTCATGGCAAAATTGATTCTGAATGATACTTAGAGTATTTTCAAATTGTATACCTTGTTGTTGTATGAAAAACGAATATTTGCAGATACGCTATCTGTGATGTGCCATGCAATAGTGAGCAGACTATATTTTAATACCTACTTATTGTTAAATAGATTCCTAAATCAATCATCTGGTTCCTTTCAATAAATCAACGACTTAATTACACATTTCATTTTTTATTTCTAACCAGACCGCTAAAAGCATTTTTAATTGTGATTTCCAATATGCGAAAAATGCAATATAAACCTATTTGCATATAGCTGCCGAAAATATGGCTTTTTTTTGAACTTTGCTAAACTCACTTTCACAGATTTAAAAATTTATTTTAGTCTTCAGTAGATTATGCATCGCAATGAAATATTATTAAAACGGTGAATTGCAATTGTTTGATTAGTCAATTTGTCAGGGAGAAAAAGAATACTCTCTCACATAATGGCAAAGCTCTATATGCTTCAAGCTTTGATATCACGTCGGAGGAATTAATCGCGCAGAACGAGCAGGCAAACAAATAGCTGAGTTTTTCCAGTGAGTTGATTGCATCGATTCAGGAATTTGTATTACCGGAACACAAAGAAGCAAGCTAGAACGTGGTGTTTACTTTGCTCCGATTATTCGTATTGACCAGATATAATACAGGAAAAAGATATGCCACTATCGATTGCTTTAAAAATATCAAATGTATTGGAAAAAAACCGGTTTATGTCTCTCTTCGAAATCATTCCTCCCAGGTTATCATCAGACTGGAGTATTGATAAGTACGAAAGGGCAGATGTTATCGTTATTGATGGTGAGTCTCCAGGCAGTCAGTACTTTCTTGAGTCCTGTAAAAAAAATACCTCTGCTTTGCCTCTGTTATATGCTGACGAAAATACACTCAACTCAGAATGGTTTTTAAAAAAACCAGTCAGAGCTTCGTCTTTGGTTGAGATACTGAATGATATTTCCGTTAAGCTGTAAAGAGAAGATTGAGCCTTGTTCGGTGAGCTTGATAGAGAGCAAGTGGCGGGCTGAGACATCGATCTTGTCAAGCCAATCCGGCTTGCACGCCCCTGCAAGACAGGCAAATGCACTAAAACGTAAGCACAAAACACATCTCAAACTACCGTCTTGTGAGAAATACGGCCTAGCATGTCCGATTGTCAATCCAGCATCCCTGACTTACCTAGCCAACGTGATCTTCTATATATCAAGAGGATGCACTACTTTTCTCGAATATATAGAAGGTAATGAACTGACTGCGGTCGTCATCATAAGTGAAGGAAAAAACGCCGCCCCGTGTGGGCAGCGTTTAAAAATCAAACGATCAGTTGCGATCCATTGCATTGAGTTCAGTAAAGGCCTGCTTAACACGTTCTACCATGCTTTCCTGGGCCTTGCGCAGCCAAACCCTGGGATCATAAAATTTCTTATTAGGCTTATCCGCACCTTCGGGATTGCCGAGCTGTCCTTGCAGATAGGCTTCTTTTTCCTTGTAATAGTTCAGTACGCCGTTCCATGCAGCCCACTGTGTATCGGTGTCGATGTTCATTTTAATGACACCGTAGGAGATGGATTCTGCAATCTCCTCGGGGGAAGAACCGGAACCACCGTGAAATACGAAGTCCAAAGGCTGTGCCTGCGTACCGAATTTCTCAGCAACGAAATTTTGTGAGTCGCGAAGTATGGTCGGCGTCAGTTTTACGTTACCCGGTTTATAGACACCGTGAACGTTGCCGAAAGATGCCGCAACGGTAAAGTTGGGGCTGATTGCAGACAGTTTTTCGTAGGCATAGGCAACATCTTCGGGTTGTGTATAGAGTTTGGACTCGTCCACATCGGTGTTGTCAACGCCGTCTTCTTCGCCGCCGGTGACGCCCAGTTCGATTTCAAGCGACATGCCGATTTTGGCCATGCGCGCGAGATATTTGCTGGAGATTTCGATGTTTTCTTCGATAGGCTCCTCAGAAAGATCGAGCATGTGAGAGCTGAACAGTGGGCGGCCTTTGGCTTCAAACCATTTTTCACCTTCGTCGAGTAAAGCGTCAATCCAGGGAAGCAGTTTTTTGGCTGCGTGGTCCGTATGCAGAATCACTGCGACACCATAGGCTTCGGCCATTGTGTGGACGTGCTGAGCACCAGAAATCGCACCAACAACAGCTCCGTCTTTTAAACCTTTACCAGCGTTGAAAACTGCACCACCATTGGAGAACTGTATAATAACCGGGGATTTGACCGCCGCCGCCGCTTCAAGAACAGCATTGATGGAGTCGCTGCCAACCACATTTACTGCTGGCAGGGCAAATTTGTTTTCCTTGGCAATCTTAAAAACTTTCTGTACATCATCCCCATAAAGCACACCTGGTTTTACGACATCTAGTATGTTGGTCGACATGATAATTCCTTCCATTCATTGAGTTGTAATACGGATTCGAGGAATCGAAACACTAAAAGAGTATAGTCAGAATTTACGCTACGCTTTACATTTTTTAGGTACACAACAGCTAACGAAGGGGCGGAGTTAATTTTGCTCACCTTACATGGTGAAAAAAAGATCAAAAGAATCTCCTTTACCTCCTTGACTAGAACTTACTAATTGATACCATCACCTGGTTTTTTTATGTCATCACTTGGACCATGTATACCCCTATCGTTACCCAAGCAACCCAACAAATCAGAGCCACTGAGCACGGCAAGGCGCTGCCGATTATCGCTGACTAATAAATCAGGGAGATAAAGTTATGTCAAAAACAGTTGTAATTACCGGCAGTAATCGTGGAATCGGCTTGTCATTTGCTGCTTTGTATAAAGCAAAGGGGTGGCAGGTGTACGCGTTATGTCGTCACAGCTCTAAAACGCTGGATGCTTTGGGCGTTTATGTACTGGAAGGTGTGGATATTTCAAAGGATGCCGTGGAGAAGGTCCTGAAAGACAATCTGGCTGACGTCAGCATTGATCTACTGATCAATAACGCTGGCATCTTACGCAATGAAGTATTGGGTGAATTGGATATGGATTCCATGCGCCATCAATTTGAAACCAATACCCTCGGCCCGCTTCGAGTCACCGAAGCTCTGTTACCACAGATAAGCCAAGGCGGTAAAATAGCACTTATCACTTCCAGAATGGGGTCTATAGCAGATAATGGCACAGGGGGCTATTTTGGTTATCGAATGTCAAAGGCCGCCCTGAACATTGCAGGCGTCTCCTTGGCGAAGGATGTTGCGACACAGGACATCGCGGTGGCAATTTTGCATCCCGGCTTGGTGGGAACCGATATGATTAGCGGCTACGGTGATATTACACCAGATGAAGCGGCGGAACGTCTGGCTGAGCGCATTGATGAACTAAGCATGAAAACCAGCGGCACTTTTTGGCATTCCAACGGTGAAATTCTGCCTTGGTAACTTTTTTGCTCTCTCTTATGTTACGACTCCGTGGAAAAACTCACGTTACAACTTCATAATAGATCTGTGGTTCTCCAAAAACTGTAAAGAGCACGCTAAATACATTTATCCAGGATAGAGACGGTTTTTTTTGGATTGGACTACAAAACGGCCTATACAAACATGACGGCTACAATTTTCAGCTATATGAGGCCGGTCCAGATGGCCTGAGCTCTCATTGGATTTCAGCGCTCTATGAAGATAGTACTAGTCTGATCTGGATTGGTACGCCCAACGGAGTCACTACTTACAACAAAAACAACAACCGTTTTCAACAATATCGGCACGGTCAATTACATTTGCGAGTTTGACCAGGTTGCAGGGCAGGTCAAACAATGCTTTCCCAGTTTTGAATGGCCCTCTTTCCCACTGGGGGATATCAACGATCCCAATATTATCTGGTTTGGTTCCTGAGGTGTCGGCTTGATTCGCCTGGACAAGCAAAAGCGTGAGTTGACGTATATCCGTCATGATCCGGCCAATCCCAAAAAAACGCTCAGCACGGATATGTCAGTCGTTATCTTTCAGGATGACGACTCGACTTGGCAAAAATCGAAGCGGGCAGAATCACCCTTACACCGAAGAACTTTCATCTTCCCACCTGCATCAACAGCATCATTGCCGTTGTAAGAATGAAAGCCCAGGACAAATCGATTCTTTGCAACTATCAAGCCGATGCAGATCTACCGAAAAGTGTCTACTTCGATGAAAGGCGATTGCGTCAGGTATTGTTAAACCTGTTGGGCAATGCGGTGAAATTCACCGACAAAGGATCTGTTACGCTTAAAGTCTCGACGACTGGGCCAATTATTGAAAACAGGGATCAAAAATCACAGGGGCTTCGTTTTGAGGTACATGATACTGGGGTTGGTATGCAGACCAATCAACTCGAAAACATCTTCACTCCCTTTGAGCAGGTTGGTGATTCCCAAAAGCACGGTGAAGGAACAGGACTCGGGCTAGCGATCAGTCAGAATTTTGTACAAGCCATGGGAGGCAATATACAGGTTAAAAGCGAACCGGGGAAAGGCAGTTGCTTTTGGTTTGAGCTGATAATACACCTGACCGATGACGATAAAAACCAGGATATTTCAGATTCACCGCTCAATATCGTTGCTTACAAAGGAGAGAGAAAATCTGTTTTAGTCGCTGATGACTATGAATCGAATCGAGCCGTGTTAAAAGGTTTGTTAGGGCCGCTGGGTTTTCAGGTATTTGAAGCGGTTAACGGCCAGGATGCCGTTGATAAAACAAAATCCCTACACCCCGACATTATTTTTATGTATATAAAAATGCCTGTACTAAATGGCCTGCAAGCGACCAACGCTATCCGCGAAATAACTGAACTAAAAGATGTCACCATTGCCGCCGTAACAGCCAGCGTATATGAAAGTGATATTAACGAGTTACTAGAGGCAGGCTGTGATGCTTTTCACTGAAGCAGCCGTTATCGCATATGCTATGCTGGCACAATAGCAAATGTTGCCACGCCCTTTGCTAGATTTTTCCCGGATTCGTTTATAAATAATGCTTCCGCATATATAAATGACTTACTCTTATTGGTAACAGAGCATGAAATGCGTATTTTTCCCGTTGACACAGGACGATAATATGACAATCGCAAGTCAATCGTTTTAAATCGTTCATTATCTTTTACATAAGTCATTACGGTATAACTTAATGCTACGTCCGCCAATACAGAGTAATACCCGCCAAACAATTCGCCTCGACTATTATGTAACGATTCAAGAATATTCCATTCTGCTTCAAGCTTTCCCTCACTCCATGAAATGATCTTGGGAACACTTAAGGTTTCATTTGCAGGGGCGCCAGGTTTTACTCCATTGATGGTTTGGTTTTTAATCGCCGCATCTAAGATATCTGGCCAATGCAATTCATTCATATGTCTACCTTAACACTCTAATACTCTAATACTCTAATACTGTGATACTTTTAAAATGCGTGACATTTATGCGGAGCGTCTGATTGCTGGGCCTTGTTTAAGACAATTGTATGTTTAGAATTTCGACTCTCAATCAGGTTCACTTCTTATAACCAGGTCACTTTTTGTATCTTATTGACACTTTAACACAAACATTTTACAGCAACAGAGGTTTATGAAATCACCTCGACTATCGCAAGATTGATGGCAAATGGCAGAGTCTTACAGGTTCTGCAGATTGAACAAAGTTGTGCGATTCAAAGCAATATAAACAACTCACTCTACTTCCACTACTCATATCTACTTACTCGATTTACTTTTGATTAAACTCAGCTAAGCTTTTTTATATAGAAAATACAATATACTTAGCCCACATTTCTCACAAGACGGCAATTTGAGTTATATTTTGTGCTGAAAGTTCTGTGAGATATGCGAGCTAGCATTCGAAGGATGTTGACATGAGCAAGAAACACTCAGATAAAAGCGGAAAAATTGGTGTAAAAACTCAATCCAAACAAGAAGAACACGGCGATGTAACACCAGAAAAAGAAGAGCGACGCAAACGACCAGATGAAAAAATGAGCAACAAAGAGTATCTGGAGATCATTGATCAGTTGCATGTCGAGTTACTTAAACTGCAGAATTACGTCAAAGAAAAGGGACTTAAAATCTGCTGTCTTTTTGAGGGCCGGGACGCGGCTGGCAAAGGTGGCACCATCAAACGCGTTGTTGAACACCTAAACCCTCGAGGCTGCAGAGTAGTGGCTTTAGAAAAACCGACGGGCAGAGAAAAAACCCAATGGTACTTTCAGCGTTATGTTTCACACTTACCTGCGGCCGGAG
This sequence comes from Gammaproteobacteria bacterium, assembly GCA_003353945.1. Taxonomy (GTDB): domain Bacteria; phylum Pseudomonadota; class Gammaproteobacteria; order Pseudomonadales; family PIVM01; genus PIVM01. The sequence continues at coordinate 60,380 of PIVM01000006.1, read as the reverse complement.
AAATCGTCTTGTTTGACCGCAGCTGGTATAACCGAGCCGGTGTCGAGCGGGTCATGGAATTCTGCAAAATGACCGAAGTTCGTGAATTTTTACGTAGCGTTCCAGAGTTTGAAAGGATGTTGATTCAGTCTGGCATCAGCTTCCACAAGTTTTATTTTTCCGTAAGTAAAAAAGAACAGGCGCGTCGTTTCAGCAAACGCGAGACCGATCCGTTGAAGCAATGGAAGCTATCACCGGTTGATATGGAATCACAGGATAAATGGGATGCATATAAAAACGCTAAGGAAGATATGTTTTACCATACATCGACCACGGACTGCCCCTGGACTGTCATCAAATCCGACGATAAAAAAAGAGCTCGTATCAACGCGATGCGTTATTTTCTCGATCAATTTGATTATCCAGACAAACGCGAAGAATTGCTCGAAGTGGATAGGCGCATCGTCCGTACTGTCTCTGAAGAGCTTACAGCTTAGGAGCCAGTGCGTTCAGGCGCTCTGTTTCCACCGACGAGTTTTGACAACCCCGAGTTTGCCTGCTGCGAAAAATAGGAAAAACTGTCGATTTGTTCATCGCTAACCCGGGCTTCGGTATCGCCTCTATCGGCATAAAAAATGCCGATGTTTCGATCAGACGCATAAATTGGAGCAATGAGGCAGATTCCTCGCGTTAAAAAACGCTTGCAGTCAAGCGTAATCAGTTGGCGATAACGCGGATCTTTCTTGCCTTTCACCTGCAGTATTTCATGTTTAAAGAAAGCATGAGAAAATACATTATCGTCTTCTCGTTGTGCTGGGAAATGAAATTTTTCCCGCCAATCTTCTGTTCCATCTCCTAACATGTACTTTGTTCGCAAATCCTTTGTTTTGTGATTTATCAATAAAATTGCAACCCTCTCCAGCCCGACACCACGATGCATACCCTCAATGACAGTCTGAAAAATCGTATTTATATCTGTATTATCGGCAACCATGGTTGATAATTCACGCAGAATATCAAGTTGTAACTGTGCGTCTGGCCGCAAGGCACGATCAAAAGATATGTGTTCGGTAGGCCCTGTTGAGGTGGGTATCAAATGGCATACCTGCTTTGCACCAAAGGTTATCGCCACCTCACCCGCCTCATCCGCTGAAGCATGTATTGTTTCTTTAACATCGGTTATTGAGCATCGCGTATACTGTGAGACTCGCGCCAGTGTCTCACCGAATTCCGTAGAATCCCAACCCAATTCTGCCACCAGGCTGATTTCATCTCCGAGCACGGCGCAACGCGATACAGGGTTATCTGTATTAGGATGTGTCAACGCCTCAATCAGCGTGTTGCCTAAACCCCATTGCCTGGCAAGTGCTACGGAAATGGAATGTAAGTTGGTGCCCAGAACACGTTGTGCAATCTCATTTGCTTTTTCAGGGTTTTGACCCAATAAAATACTAGCCTCATCCGCCTGTTTACCGCCCCGGCTCCAAAATGCCATATCACCCAAGTGCATCATTAATGCCGTGGTAAAAGCTTCCTCCTTCTTTTGTTTGTCAAAATTAGCCATCAAATTACGAGCCTGGACACCTGCGTGAAATCCACGTGCCAAAGTTCTGAGCATCTCCTCCCGGGAGTCTTTGGCTAATAAGGAATCGATAACCATGACCGAGATACAAATAGCCCGTACACCCGAGAAGCCAACTTGAACCACCGCCCGGCTAATGGTACTCACATTGGACTTGGAACCCGGGCTATACGTCACGCTATTAGCGATGCGCAGTACTTGAGATGTCAATGAGGCATCTTTGAGGATTGCATCCGCCAATTGATTGGCTGATGTGTCCTGACCATCAGTAAGGTCATTCAGCTCTTTCACAACACCGCCAAGCACAGGAAGCTCCAAATTACCAAGGCGTTGAACCCATGCATCAAGTCCTTTGGTTTGCTTCGGTGCCATTGTTTGTCCAACTATTCGTTATAATTCTCATTAAGTGTAGCCAACTTTTTCAATTATCAGTAAAAACCTTTAAATTCAGCGACCTTCTTGATAGTTTACGTCTCACAAATAATGAGCAAAGACGGGGATACCGGGTGAAAGCAATACCGCATATTATCTATACAATTTTTCTTTTTTCTCTGGTACTCACTGGCGTCTCGGTCAGCGCAGCCGACAAAACAGAACTCCACCATGGTATTGCCATGCATGGCACGCCAAAATATGCGCCTGGGTTTACTCATTTTGACTATGTAAACCCAGATGCCCCCAAAGGTGGTGAGGTAAGACTGGGAGCACACGGCACCTTTGATAGCCTTAATCCCTTTATTCCCAAAGGAAATGCAGCCGAAGGTATCGGTTTGATCTATGATAAGCTCACGGTGCACTCTGCCGACGAACCCTTCTCTGAATACGGGTTGATCGCAGAAAAGATTGAATTGCCCGCAGATCGCTCCTGGATTCGCTATCACCTCAATCCCGCTGCACGCTTTCATGACGGTCAGCCCATCACGGCTGATGATGTTGTGTTTTCTTTTAACATTCTGATGGAAAAAGGTTCACCGATGCTCAGCAGTTATTGGGCAGGCATTGAATCTGTTAAAGCCCTAACGAAAAGCAGTGTGCAGTTTGATTTTAAGGCAGGGGTTAATCGGGAACTGGCCTTGATTATTGGCCAACTATCCGTGCTCCCAAAGCATATTTGGGAAAACCGCGACTTTAGCAAAGCTGATCTGCAGATCCCTGTCGGTAGTGGCCCATATCGCATCAAATCCATTGATCCCGGGCGCAGCATTCGCTATGAACGAGTCGATGATTACTGGGCCAAAGATCTAGCTGTCAACAAAGGGCGTTATAATTACGACATCCTGCATTACGACTATTACCGGGATGCCGTTGTCATGCTCGAAGCGCTGAAAGCCGGGCAAATCGATTATCGTTATGAAAACAGCTCAAAACAGTGGGCAACCGGCTATGCCAGCAAGGCCTTGGATGAAGGCTCTTTGCATCAAAATGAAATTCCGCATCAAAACAGCGCCGGTATGCAGGGTTTTGCTATGAACTTGCGACGAGACCTGTTTAAAGATATCCGCGTACGCAAAGCACTGGCACTCGCTTTTGATTTCGAATGGGCAAATAAAAACCTGTTTTACAACGCCTATGCACGAAGTAAAAGTTATTTTGACAATTCGGAGCTCGCCTCATCCGAATTACCTCAGGGACGTGAACTGGAAATACTACAGCCTTTTAAACAACAGTTGCCCGCAAGTGTCTTTAACGAGGTCTTTACCCTCCCCGCTACTGATGCCAGCGGTCATAACCGCCAATATCTTCGGCAGGCCAAAAAAATATTAAATGAAGCCGGTTGGCAGGTAAAAAACAATCAATTAACCAACAGCAACAGCGGACTTGTGTTTAGTTTTGAAATTTTACTCGTATCACCAGCCTTTGAACGTATTGTTAATCCTTATGTGAAAAATCTACAGAAATTAGGCATTGATGTGACGGTAAGAGTTGTCGACGTATCACAGTATATCAACCGACGCCGACGCTTTGATTTCGATATGCTTGTTCACAGCATGGGCCAATCACAATCACCCGGTAATGAACAGCACGATTACTGGCACTCATCCGTTGCCGATGTCGAAGCCAGTCGCAATATTATGGGTGTGAAAGATCCGGTGGTGGACGAGTTAGTGAAAATGGTCATTGAAGCACCCAGTCGCGAGGAACTGGTTTACAGAACACGTGCGCTTGATCGTGTTCTGCTGAACAAACACCTGGTGGTACCGCATTGGCATACGACCAAGCACCGTGCTGCTTATTGGGACAAATTTGGCCAACCGGAGATCGCTCCGATTTACGATGCTGTGCATAGCGCTGGTTTTTTTACCTGGTGGATTGATCCGGTCAAAGCTCAGAGCATCAACACTTACCGTAGCGCAACGACTCGCTGAGTTATGCCAAATTATATTCTACGACGTCTGCTGCTGATCATTCCCACATTGCTGGGTATAGTCGTCATAAACTTTGCCATTGTGCAAGCGGCTCCAGGTGGGCCTGTAGACCGCATGATTGCTCAGATGCAGGGGCATGAAATTGGAGCCACTAACCGTATCAGCGGTTCACAAACTGGCGACACCAAGTCAAATCAAAGCCGCAGTCAACAGGGTTTGGACCCCGCCCTTATCAAGCAGATTGAAAAAATGTACGGTTTTGATAAACCGGCCCATCAGCGTTTATGGGAAATGTTGATAAACTATTCTCGATTTGAATTTGGTGACAGTTTTTACCGTGACGCCAGTGTTATCGATCTGATCCAGGAAAAAATGCCTGTCTCAATTTCCCTGGGATTATGGAGCACACTGTTGGTCTACTTAATTTCAATTCCCTTAGGCATTAAAAAGGCCACAACTCACGGTAGTCGTTTTGATTTGTGGACTAGCGGCATGATCATCGTCAGCTATGCTATTCCCGGATTTCTATTTGCTATTTTGTTGATCGTTCTTTTTGCTGGTGGCAGTTATTTCGACCTTTTTCCCCTTAGAGGTCTCACATCCACCCATTTTGCAGAATTGAGTTTAATTGAAAAAATAAAAGATTATTTCTGGCACCTGGCGCTTCCACTAACAGCCTATACGATTGGTGGTTTTGCAACCTTGACTATGCTGACAAAAAACTCTTTTCTAGATGAAATCAATAAACAATACGTGATCACTGCTCGAGCAAAAGGTCTGGAAGAGCGTCGTGTGTTATATGGTCATGTATTTCGTAACGGGATGTTAATTATTATTGCCGGATTTCCCAGTGCCTTTCTCAGTATGTTTTTTACTGGTTCCATGCTAATTGAAGTGATTTTTTCGCTGGATGGTTTGGGATTGCTAAGCTTTGAATCCGTTGTTAACCGAGACTATCCCATACTTTTTGGCACATTGTTTATTTTTACACTGCTAGGGCTGATTATGAAATTGATCAGCGATCTAGTTTATGTGTTGGTCGATCCACGCATTGATTTTGAAAGCCGTGAGACATAATGCCTAGCTCCATTGAACATAGCTCCATTAAACATAGCTCCATTAAACACAGCTCCATTAAACATAGCCCGATGAAACTAAACCCGATCAACGAACGTCGACTAGACGCTTTTCTCAGTAATAAACGCTCTCTTTACAGTTGCGTTGTTTTTCTGCTGTTGTTTTTTCTCTCACTGTTTGCTGAGTTTATTGCAAATGATAATCCCCTTGTTGTTCGATACCAGAAGCAATGGTATTTTCCGGTTATTATTACCTACCCAGAAACTGCATTTGGAGGTGATTTTAAAACGGAAGCAGATTACAAAGATCCTTATGTAAATGAATTAATCACTCAAGATGGATGGATGCTCTGGCCACCCATTCCCTACAGTTACAATACGCATATTGCAGACCTGCAAAGCCCTGCCCCTTCCCCACCCAGTCAGCGTAACTGGCTGGGAACTGACGATCAGGCCAGAGACGTGTTGGCACGATCGATTTACGGATTTCGTGTTTCCATATTATTTTCCCTGGCACTCACACTGGCCAGTTCGGTTATTGGAATAGCTGTGGGTGCCATTCAGGGCTATTACGGGGGTAAGGTCGACCTGTTAGGACAACGTTTTCTTGAAATCTGGAGTGGATTACCTGTTTTGTATTTGTTGATCATTCTTTCCAGTCTAGTCAAACCGACAATATGGTGGCTACTGGGTATTATGCTGTTATTCAGTTGGACTCATCTGGTGGATCTGGTCAGAGCGGAATTTCTGAAAGGTCGCAATCTTGAATATGTGCGTGCGGCAAGAGCCATGGGTGTTAGTAATCCAGTCATCATGTACCGACATATCTTGCCCAATGCGATGGTAGCCTCCTTAACGTTTCTACCCTTTCTATTGACCGGTGCCATCACCACCCTCACCTCTTTGGATTTTCTCGGTTTTGGACTGCCCAGTGATGCAGCTTCTCTGGGAGAACTCGTCGCTCAGGGCAAAGCCAATATTCAAGCTCCCTGGCTGGGCATTACGGCCTTTGTCGTACTCTCTCTGATGTTGAGTCTGTTAGTCTTTATTGGTGAAGGTGTACGTGATGCGCTGGATCCGCGTTTGGTGAAATAATATGAATGATTCGTGTTTATTATCCATTCGTGATCTCTCAACCCATTTTCGCCAGGGCAGCAGTATCACCGAAGCTGTCAATCACGTTTCGCTAGACATAATGTCGGGCGAAACCGTGGCATTAGTGGGTGAAAGCGGCTCTGGAAAATCTGTCACAGCTCATTCCATTTTGGGTCTGCTTCCCTACCCGGCAGCATTTCATCCCAGCGGTTCCATTATTTTTCAGGATCATGAGCTGCTCAACTCAAAAGAACAAGCGCTACGACATATTCGTGGCGCAGAGATCAGCATGATTTTCCAGGAACCGATGACGGCACTCAATCCATTGCATACGGTTGCCAAACAAATAGGAGAGGTGCTCAACCTCCACCAGGGATTAGCAGGCGAAGCGCTTAACAAAAGGGTGTTGGAATTATTGGATATGGTTCAAATTTCATCAGCTGGCGAAAAGCTCAAGGCCTACCCTCATGAATTGTCCGGCGGACAACGCCAGCGCGTTATGATTGCCATGGCTATTGCAAACCATCCTAAACTGCTGATCGCTGACGAGCCTACTACAGCCTTGGATGTCACAGTGCAGGCGCAGATATTGGCATTAATCAAAACACTTCAAGCCGACTTAGGCATGTCCGTATTATTAATCACACATGATCTTGGCATTGTTGAGCACTTTGCGCATCGCGTTGCTGTCATGCATCAAGGACAACTGGTCGAATGCCAAGAGACAAGATCCCTGTTTAGCCAACCACAACAAGCTTATACTAAGGACTTGATTGCAGCAGAACCCTGCGGTGACCCCATCACTTTAACCAACAGCAAATCCGCTACGACTTTTTTACGTACGCATGACCTACAAGTCCGCTTTCAAATCAAAAGCTCGTTGTTTGGGCGAAGAAAAGAATATCTTCGTGCAGTTAAGGGTGCGAACATTCAGGTTGAACAAGGTTCCACTTTGGGTATTGTAGGTGAAAGTGGTTCTGGAAAAACCACATTAGCCATGGCTGTTTTACGTCTGGTAAATTCTGAGGGGGACATTATTCTCCGTGACCAGAATATTCAAGGGCTTTCCCAGCGTCAGATCCGACCAATGAGAAAAGCCATGCAGGTAGTATTTCAGGATCCATTCGGCAGTTTAAGCCCTCGTATGAGCGTCAATGACATTATCAGTGAAGGTCTACGTATACATCAATTATTAAACATAACAGAGCTTGAACAAAAAGTTGTTTCAGTTCTGGAAGAAGTTGGACTAGACCCCGCTATTCGGCACCGTTTTCCTCACGAGTTTTCCGGTGGTCAGCGCCAACGTATCGCTATCGCCAGAGCCGTTATTCTTGAACCAAAAATGATTATCCTGGATGAACCAACTTCAGCATTAGACAGATCGGTGCAGGCGCAGGTTCTGGATTTGCTAAAAAAATTGCAACAACACCGCAATCTGACCTATCTTTTTATCAGCCATGATTTGAAAGTCATTAAAACAATCAGTCATTCCCTTATTGTAATGAAAGATGGTGATATCGTTGAATCAGGGAAAGCTACTGACGTATTCAATGATCCGCAACATGAATACACTAAGACATTACTCAAAGCCGCCTTTTATTAACAGCTAGCAATTGCAGGAACCAATAATTCGATGATTAAAGATTATACCCCCATTGCCTCCGCAATTTCGATATTACAAGTCGTTGATGCGCAAGGTTATAACGTGGAGGAAGTCTTGCAATCTGTCGGCATGGATTTTAATCCCCTCGTTAAAACAGAGGATATACCAGATTCCATTCCTACCGAGCTATACAACAAACTTTATACCCGCGTCATCTGGTTATTGCAGGATGAATCCTTTGGCCTAAATATGAAGCAGAAAACGCCAGCGGGCAGCTTTCGCATGATGTGCATGTGCATTATTCACTGCTCCACGCTGGAACAAGCCATTATTCGTGCCAGTGAATTTACCGCATTCTGTCGTAATCTTGCAGGTTTACCCCCTTTACTGCTGACACCTATCACCTATGAAAGCGGCGGCACGGTTATTAATCACCTGCCAGGAAACAAGGCCTTATTTCAAGATGCTGATAAATACAATATCAGCAGTGCTGTCGATCTACTACACATGTGGCGACGATTCTGCAGTTGGCTGATTGGCAAAAATATCGAACTGGTCGAAGTTTGCTTTCAAGCAAAAAAACCAGCCAAACCGGAGCGTATCGAAGAATTATTCAATTGCACGGTCTTATATGATCAACGCTTCAACGGTCTTAAATTTAATGCAAGTTATTTGCAATCTCCACTTATTCATACCGAAGAGTCATTAAAAGCTTTTTTACGCTCAGCACCCTCTCAACTCACTTCACTTCAAAAAGATGACAATAATGAGCTGATACAAAAATTACGCTCTGCCATAGGTAATGATATTGGCAAAGGCTTCCCTTCAGTCACCGAGTTGGCAGAATCACTCAATATGTCAGTTCGCACACTCCGCCGCCGTTTAAAGGCAGAAGGTACCAGTTACCAGCAGTTTAAGGATAATTTACGTAAAGAAGCGGCTATTAACTACCTCAACCGCCCTGAACTTAAAATCAATGCTGTCTCTGCACTTCTGGGCTTTGATGAACCCAGCGCATTCCATCGTTCATTTAAAAAGTGGACAAAATTAACACCCGGAGAATATCGTCAACAATTTGAAAACTGAGCGCCTACACCATAGATAAATATTTGCTACTTATGAAGTGTATTTCATAATGCTGAAAAAAATTATGCGATTTTCCAATTTTATACGTTATCCATTTTTTTTATTCCTGTTCATATTTATGACCTCATGTGGCTCTCCAGCCGATCAACGCCCTTTGCCCCTGGGTTACAGTAAAACAGCCAAGCCAGGTTTTGCACTACCACTGGATGGTGCGCATAATTTTAGGGACCTTGGTGGCTACCCAACTGCGGATGGAAAACAAGTTAAATGGGGGCTTCTTTTCCGATCAAGTCGCTTATCATCGCTTAATTCTGAGGATCGCAAATACCTAAATCGATTGCAGGTCGGCACCGTATTCGATTTCAGGACACTCGAAGAAAAAGAAGAGAAGCCCGATCAGCTGCCAAAAAACGGCTCCATCGACTATATCGAGCTGCCTATCAATCCGGGCAATAACACCCATGAGTATATTAAGAAGGAGATAGAAAAGGCCGATAATAGCGGGCAGAGTATGGTGAATTTCATGACCAAACTCAACCGAGAGCTGGTTACTGACTTTACGCCCGTATACCGCAAATGGTTACATATGCTGGCTAATGGTGATGGACAACCCATTGTGTTTCATTGCACTGCAGGCAAAGACCGCGCAGGTTTTGCTTCCACTGTACTCTTGCTTGCGCTTGGGGTTTCGCAAGAAATCGTCATGGAAGACTATCTGCTAAGCAATCAATATTCTCAGGACTATCTCCGTTCAACCTTATTGAAGTTTAAGATTTTCACTCTATTTCAATACGATGACGCTCTGCTGAAACCTTTGCTAGAAGTTCGTCGGGATTACCTGTCCGCAGCATTTGATCAAATTACAAAAGACTACGGTTCAATTGACAATTATTTAGCAACTGGTTTGGGACTAACCGACGAACTTAAGAAAAAATTACGCTTATTGTATTTGGTACCTTAGAAAAGTTACCGTAATTGAAAAATGTAATAAAATGCAGATGGGAATGTGACAATCAATATCAGAAACGTCTAGGCACAGTTTCTTCTTTTGCAATCAACTATTGCTTTCTTAAAAGAGAATGGCAGCACAAAATGTACATATATTATGTGCTACTGCGAATTGATTGGTTAGATTCTTTAAGGTAGCGATTTACTACCGCGTCATCTATTTGAGATTCATCTTCATCAAAATGCTGGCATTTCTTTTTATGCAGTGCTTCAATCAATTCACGATTACGTTTGGCAAAATAGATATCCTCTTCTGCCTTACCTTTGAGCTTCACCGTTTGAACAAAATTCGACATTCCCAACCCCCGTGCGAAGTATTTCCATTCACCTATTCCGACTTGGACAGGCTTCAACACGGGAAGTTTATTGTCTGGGATAGAATATTATCGTCTAAATCTCTACCATTCTAACAACGTCACTGTCGCCATCTTTATTGACTTTGCCAACCAATCCGACCAGTCTGTCAAGCTCTGCAACCAAGAATGCATTCAGCATTTTTGTCAATTCCTGGAAAAACGGCAACGGTTTCTGCTGGTCCAGTTTCACGATCATGCGAGGCAGCCAACGACCAATATGGCGTGCAATAAAATCTCTTTGTGCACGCTGAAAATCGCTGGGATCTTCACCACTGTCTACCAGGCGGGCCTCCTGAAATGACAGAAAGTGCAAGAACTCCAACTGGGTCGTTATATGATCCGGCAGCTCATGGGGTGTTTCCGACATGGACAAGCCAAAATGGTTATAGAATCGTACGGCCTCTTCCATGATTTTCATTCTGGCCCCCAGGTACAACCCACCGTACAGTGCACAGGGAGGCCCAGCAGCACCCGCATCAAATAAGCGAGTAAATTCCACCATCATCTCTTCGTCATCTTTACCACCCTCCATGAGGGCCGCCCAGTCAACCTTGCTAATTAAATCGGGGTTGACCACAGCCAATAACTCCTTGAATTTACCCACAACCGCACCCGATCGTATCGCTTCCAGCATGTCCAAATCCGGGTATTCCCATGCAGCGGCAAAGGTTGAATATAAAACACTGCGGGTGGCGATAGGTATCGCCACAGGATTGGTAATATTTTCTTTAATTTCTTCTGACATCATTAAACCTCATTGACAAAGTTGCGGAACACTCTGGCACCGCGATAAACCTGACTCTCCATTGAACGGCACTGAATTAGGCTGGAGCACGGCTTTTTTCTCTCCTTCTCCTCTTGGGGAGCAAGGCTGGGGTGGGGGAGCGGTAAAGCCGCTATTGATAAGGCCTGATGGCCTTACTCCACCCTCACCCCAACCCTCTCCCGCAAGCGGGAGAGGGAGCTTATTGTGAATAGAAATCCGACTGTGGCTGTTCCACCGTTAGGCAGCGCGTCGGCCAAATGCCTCATCCGCTGATATTTCATTGCCCTCTGACATTTCAGAGGCTGCAGTCGCCTTAGGCTCTGAAGCACTCTTGCCAAATCCCAGCCATTTTCTGCCGGTTCGAGCAATGGCGTGGCGCGCCATCCACAGATGCAAAGGCAATGAAAGTCCGACAACCCAAGCAGCAGTGAGATGAATGAAAAAGATCACATCCATGATCAACACTGGAAACTCGAACCGAGCATCCAGCCACATGACAGGCCCGGTAAGCGCCATGATGCTAGCTGAAAGCAGCGCCACACCCAAATGAACTCGCCGCCAATGCACTTTATTGGACGATAAAATGCGCTTTTTCAAATTATCCAACAGATCGGAACCTTTCCACAAGAGCGCCAATAGGGGGACAGTGACAAAGATAAAGCCTGAAAAAACATGCACATCAGACAACATCTGCCCCCAACCACCAATCAACGCCGCTCTAACATCGGGAAAGGTAACCAAGCCCCCTGTGAACAATAGCAATATGGCCAAGGTGCCATTTGATCGATGCACCCAACGTCTGACTTCATGCAATTTCATTATTGTACCCCACTACATTCTCTACCTTATCTACCTTATGACTTGCCATTTGACTCTCTTGCGGCTCAAGTTGGCTATTTTCTATGCCAAACGGCTTCAATACCAGTATTAAAGCTGGCATCAGGAACAAATCTGCCGCCAATGCCACAAAAATCGTCCAGGCCACTAATTTACCAAAAATAACCTGCGTCTCCATTCCATGAAAAACATTTAATATAAATCCAACAATCAATATCACGGTTGTGCTGGTCAGTGCCCTACCCACATCGAGAATACTGACACGCAAAGCGGCGGCATAATTCCCAAGCCGTCGAAATTCAACGTGAAAGCGCGTTACCAGGTGAATGGTATCATCGACAGCGATACCGATTGCTATAGGAGCGATCAACAACCGAGTGTAATCCAGCTCCATCCCGACCCAACCCATATAACCCAGGGTTAAAAAAACGGGGGTCAGATTGGGTATCATGGATAACAGGCCGATTTTGACGGACTTGAAGATAATACACATCATCACGGCGATAACGCTGAAAGCCAGCAATATGCCTTTGATCTGACTTTCTGCAACATACTCAGAGAAGATCACCCAGAGCGCACCAATGCCGGTGATTTGCACACTGGAATGTTCCAGAGGCTGCCTGATTATTTCTGCATCGATCGTCTCAGCCAACGTAACCATGCTGCTGACGGCCTCCATGCGGCACCTCAGCTCTAGATTGGCACGGGATAAATCCCCCGATACATACTGTTCTAACTCATCGCCCCCGCTCATCTCGTACACCAGCAACAGCTGGGCAATCAACGCCCGATCTTCAGGAAGACGATAATAGGCGGGGTCGTCGTTATGAAACTGTCGATTCAGCTCTTTGATCACGTCGACAATGGAGTAGCTTTTCTTTACAAACGGCGCTTGTGCATCGGCGAGTGTTTGAATTCGCTCGATTTCACGCAGCACAGCAGGATCTTTAATGCCGTCGGCTTTGCCCGTATCAAACAAATAAATGACAGAACTCATGCCACCCATTTCTTCATCCACCTTCATGGTGATATGACGGATGGGTTCATCCTCACGCCATTCTTCCATAAAATTATTGTCGACAACCAGTTTGCTCATGCCGACAACAGAAGAAACAAAGATAACGGCAGAAAACAGAATAATCAGTTTGGGATAACGAATATCAAATTCGACAACGCGGCCTAACAGCGTATCAATAAGGTCACTTTTGCGACGTTGATCTGTTTTTTCTTTTTCGGGAATCACAAAGGACTTGCGACCAAATGAGAACAGCGTCATCAATAGGGTCACCGTAAACAAAAACGCCGCCATAATGCCCGCCGCACTGTAGATCGCCATATGCGCCAGTGACTGGATGTTAGAGGTAGACATCGCCAGCAAGCCTGCGGCGGTTGTTAGGCTCGTTAACAGACACGGTGTACCCACCAGATACATGGTTTGTTTGATCGCCTCTCTGCGATCACCCAATTTTTTATGATATTTATTAAACTCGGTAATAATATGCACCGAATCAGCAATGCCTATAGCAATAAGCAAATTGGGAACAAAGGGAAACATAAAGTCCAGATTCCAACCCATTAAGCCTACGGTACCGGCAGAGATAGTGATCGCAATGGTCACCACCACAAAGGGACCAATCACTGCAGTAAACCGACGGAAAAACAAAAACAACAGAACGCCGATGGCAAAATAGGTCGCCATGGTCAGGGTCAGGGTTTGCGGAATCATGATGCGGTTGTATTTCGCATTCCACGGCACATCACCAGCATGATAGAAGGTGATACTTTGGTACTCAGGTCGTGCCAGAATTTCTGTTATCTTTGTTTCGCTCACCTGCGGGTAGAGATTTTCTATCCATGAACTACCCTCAGGGTCCAACATGAGTTCGTCGGGCGGATCAACCGCTGACTTTTCCATTTCAACAATAATCGCGGCGTACTTGGCATTTTCACTGACGATGCCACCGGTCAGCAGCGGCTTTTGCAACACCTTATCCCGTATGGCCAGCAACTCTTGCTGTGTTTGAGGAAACTCCTCCAACAAGGCATGCACTTTAATGCCGTCTTCTATAGATTCAATGAACTCCACATTCGCCAGACTGGTAACCTTGCGGACAAAGGGGACTTCCTCAGCTAACTGATCCGTCAAGCGGGCAATTTTGCGCATTGCTGCCAGATCAAAAGGGCCATTGGGCGCGTCAGGCACTTCGTAAAGAATGTAGGACATTTCGTCCGAGCCAAAATCGGACCGATACTGCAGATAGGCGGCATAACTGGGATCTTCTTCTTCGAAGAATGCCGCGAAGGTCATATCGACATGGGCGCGTGAAGAGTAATAGCCGCCCAGGAAGAATATGGCTGTGCAAAACAGCACAACCCACCAACGATGATCAAACGACCATGTGCCAATACGGGCAAAGGCTTCGTTTAATATCTCAATATAATCGCGCCGCTGAGTGGCGGCATTAGATATGTCAGGCAGGTCTGATTGAATCCCTTCTTGAGTATTTCTCACAGACCACACCTCTCGGAGATGTTTATATATCCGTAAACCGTCACTTTATGCACCCCTTGCCAACAGATTAATGTTCAGTCCAGGTAAAGCACCTGCCAGAAGCAGACACTTTACCACTAGACACTTTGTGTAAAACCTGTCGTTAAGCTACGGTTTTTTTGAGCATGCATCTTTGATCCATGACAAAGATAAACATACTGTAATACTGTAAAGATTAAATTTACGAAACCTCCTTTATTAAACCTCCGTCCATTCAATCGTTGCGGGATCTGTATCGAAACCACCAAACATTTCGGACCATTTGTAGGCGATCAAAACGCTCAGTATTTCGGACTTGCCGCCGTTTCGAACGGTTGCCATTTCCTTATCAATAATCCGCTTGGCTTCCAGTCCTTCTTCACCAAACAAGAATTTCAGGTAGTCTTCTGGAATACGCGGATTCTTTTCATCCAAATGCCCATCGGCGTCAAACTTCATTGGGCTAGTGGGCGGCACATAATAAACATTAGGCTTGGTACCATATTCCGGATGCAAGCGTACAGCCACTTTCCATTTTTTGACCAGCTTATGGACAGCGCTATTTTCATCATCAAGATAACCGACAAAACGGATTCGACCGGGACACTGACGCGCACAGGCATTTGATACGCCCTGCTCAACACGCGGGAAGCAGAATATACACTTCTGAGAAACACCCTTGTCAGGATTGAAGTAAATCTTCTTGTACGGGCATGCCTCCATACAGAAGCGATAACCTCGACAACGGTCCTCGTTGATAACGACAATTCCGTCCTCACGTTTCTCGATAGCCTTTCGCGGACAAGCGGCAACACAGGCTGGACTGCTGCAATGATTACAGATGCGTGGCAGATAGAAAAAATAGGAGTTTGGATATTCGCCAGCACCCTGATCTTCATCCCAGTTCGGGCCCCATTCCGGTTTTTTTCCCTGAATTTCCAGATGGGCGCCAGCTTTACCACCGCTAAACACCTCTTCGTGATTGTATTTCCAGGCATCACCAAATTCTTCCCGCGAAGGCAGATGGCCCAGTTGTGGCTTGCCGTCTTTGAAACCACCACCCATTTCTTCCCAATCACGAGGTGTGCCTTTGCCCGGCATCGTATTAACCGTATTCCACCACATATATTCCATGGCTTCATCGCGAGTCCACAAACGTTTACAGGCGACTGTACAGGTGTGACAGCCAAGACACTTATTAAGGTCCATTACCATGGCCAGTTGTCGCTTACTCATTGCTTAAGCCCTCGCTGCTAATGTGAGATTCAGCCACTGCTGGCCTGAAAAAGCTTTGATGCCACCACGTTCGTTACTGCCGCCATCCCAGACTGCCAGCGCGAATTGTGCGTCCTGGTCCGTAAGAAACTGCACTGCAGCGTTGTCTTGAATAACCTGCAGGTCACGCAGGATCACGACTGTCCAGCGACCGTCTTTCCATTCGCTCTTAACCTTCAAGGCGCCACGATCAACCACTTCCGAAGTACCCATGCCCTCTGCATAGATCTGCTTGCCTTCCTCTGCAGCGTCGGCCTGCCACTTCCAGACACCAATCGGCAGGTCCGGTGTCCCCATACCCATCGCAGAGGCACCCGGCTTGAGCGGAAAGGATATCGCCGCGCCATCAGGAAAGACCGTATTATCACCGTGACTATCGTTCTGCCTGGGGGCATCCCACTCCAAGCGAAACGCCATGGATTTGCCATTGTGAATCGCTTTCACACTGACTTTGTTCACTGCACCAATGGGCTTATCAGACCAGGACGCTCTTATGGCTGCCGTTGGCTGCATTGCTGCGGGCGTCCCCTCCATTGCAATGGTCTCTGCCTGTGCGCTATTCCAGAGCGCGGCATAGGGATCAAGAATTTTTTTATCATCAGCATTTGCGACGTAATTCGCGCGCATTTCGGCCTCCTGTTAGGTATTCATTTGCCTTCTGCGATCATTCAGTATCAATCAGCTATTATGTTGGCATTCTATGCCCTAAATCTGCATTCAGGGATTAATATTAAGTTACTATTTAACTTGCTTTCTCAACCTCAATACCAATTCCCCGCGGAGCATGCCCGGGCGAGTTGTAATAGAAACGGTAATGCAGTTGTCCGTATCCTCCAGCCAAATGCGTGGGCTTCCAGGGAGCGGCCACTGGTTCCTGCTGGCTCTTCCAACCTTTAAACTGGTAGGGTTCCCATGCATGATAGAGTTGCACCATCCCAGGCTGCATGCGAGCTGCTGGTTTTACTCTGGCTTCAAACTCACCGTGATGATTATACATGCGGATCATATCGTGATCCTCCAAACCCCTCGTTTCCATATCTTTCGGATGCATCCACACCGCAGGTTCACCACGTTGTAATCTCAATAGCATCTTTTGGTCTCGTTGCTGCGAGTGAATGCTCCAACGATTATGACCACTCGTTAAACGTAGGGGGTATTTGCTGAGCATGCCGGGCGAATCTTTATGCACTGGCAATGCTTCACCGCTTTCAACAAACCAGGGATGATCCAGCAAAAACTGCTGCCGCCCGGTGATGGTTGGCCAGGCCACTTTATCCCTGGTAAACCACTGATAAGGCGTCATGGTGTCTTCCGTATCAAAATCACCACAGGTTTGGTTGACCAGGCTAAAGGTACTTTCGCTAACAACGGGGACAGCACCTAGCTTGAAAGCCTCCTTAGCACTTATATTGCCGACGTTGGGACTGCGAGTAAGAATACGATCCATATAACCCAGAGCATCCATAGGATCAAGCTCACCATCCATCGACCATACATCATAAACAGTTCGAAGATCCAAGGTGCGACCCAACGGCCCTTCAACTTCAGTAACGCCACGTTCCGCCGCCCGCTCCACAACGCGCTTGGAGAGCATGCCAAATACTTCGTAATCCATCTTCGAATCGCCACGCGGCGGCGTTGCCTGCTCACACACAACAATATAGGGCAAGGCGGATACACAGTATTTTATGCTGTATTTTTCATAGTAGGCCGCAACCGGCATCACTATGTCGGCAAACAGTGTACTGGTACTCCAACGGAAATTAGTAGAAACAATCAAATCTGTTGTTTTCCAGAAATGCTCCTTCGCTGTTTGCGGTGAAGGCCAGCGCCGTAAGGGATTGGCACCGGTAAAAATGTACACATGCACTTTCTTCTCTGGTGGCGGATGAATGGGCATCCATCCTTTTGCCACAGCTTCTTTCATGTAATCACGAGTCGCACGGGGGAAATCGGGGTCCTGATTTTCCTCCGCATCCCAAATCGTGTCGTATCCACCGTGGTAATATAAAAAGGGCATTAGCGGTGTGAATGGAAAATTATTCGAATAACCCGTATAAATCCACTCCCACTCCCTAGGTGTCAATGCTTTCATTGGGTTTTCAAATTCGCCCTGACCTATGCCTCGCATGGCTTTAGGTATCATTTTCAGAACATCTTCCAGAGGAGGCTGAAACTCAGCTCCACCTAGCTCATCAGCTCCTTTAAGCTCCCACCATGCTGCAACTCGATAGCCACCGCCCTTCTTACCCTGACTACCGGTAATAGCCATAAGCAATGCCATAGCACGCTGATACAAGTCACTGTGATAATTCTTACAGGCACCCCAGGTTGAATAGATCATGGCGGCCTTAGCGCCAGCCAAACCTCTGGCAAAGTGCTCAACAACTGACGGCTTCACGCCCGTAGTCGATTCCTGCTTTTCTGGCGTATAATTGGCATTCAAGTGATCGCGCATCACCTGGAACAACGGTCGTACCCAGGCTTTAGAGCCATCGACCAAATCCATTTCCCAACGCCCATCAATCGCCGGTTTTAGTCCATTGAGTTTAAGGTGTGTACCACCCTCACCTGCACACCCTGGTGCTGCGGCGATCTGGTTTCTGGCTTCATCCCATATATAAAACAGATCGTCTTTACCGCCTTTGTTCAGATCTTCCTCTCGCAAATAGCGCCCCGTATCTTCGCGTACCAGGAAAGGAAGATCCGTTTGCTCACGCACTGCTTCGTCGTCATAGAGCTTATTCTCAATAATAAAATTGGCTGCTGCCAAACCAAAGGCTGCGTCCGTTTCCTGCTCAGGATTAATCCATAAATCAGCATGAACGGTGCTGGCTGAAAAGTCGGGGGAGACGATAACCAGCTGCGCGCCACGGTAACGCGCTTCATGGATAAAATGCACATCCGGAATACGTGTGTAGGTTGGGTTAGCTACCCAGAGCACGATATAGTCAGAGAGGAACCAATCATCTGTAGTGCCATCGGCATTGTACATACCCCAGGTCTGCACCAAACCGTTAGGCATATCACCCACACCCGCCCATGAGTCAAGTTGCGTGCAACCCAGCGCGTTACACCAGCGCATTTCAGAACCGGAATCCGGGCCGTAATCGTTATTGGTTGTTCCGTTATCATGAACGACTGTTTCTATACCATCAGCCACAGCGGCATCAATAACGGCGTCCGCTACGATATCGTAGGCTTCATCCCAGGAGATACGCTTCCACTTACCCTCTCCCCGCTCGCCGATTCTCTTTAGAGGATGCAGGATGCGCGACTCTTCCTGCTGCAAATCACTGTAGCAAGCACCCTTCTGACAACCGCGAGGATTAAAATCGGGCACATCTTCTCGAGTTTGCTCATAAATCGTATTCTGTTCTTCTCGCCAAACAATGCCCTCTTTCACATACAAGTTCCAGGAACAAGCAGAAAAGCAGTTTGCTCGGTTATGGCTACCTTTGACGACTTTATCCCACGTCCATTTTTCCCGATACACATCACTCCAATCACCATAGGAAATTTTCTTGGCTAATGTCTTGATGATATCGGGATACGTAATACCTTCTCTGGGACGCAGATAGGTTAAGCCCAGCCCGAGTCCAACGACTCCCGCTCCTGCTCCAACCATAAAGGTTCGTCTTGATATTGCCATTCTTAATTCCTCTAATTCTACTCAGGTTTGGCGACAGGCAAGTCACATCCCGATTATTTGCGATCGGCCATATAGAAAAGACCCCGCCCAAGCGATCCTA
Source organism: Gammaproteobacteria bacterium (assembly GCA_003353945.1). Lineage (GTDB taxonomy): Bacteria > Pseudomonadota > Gammaproteobacteria > Pseudomonadales > PIVM01 > PIVM01. The sequence goes on along the minus strand of PIVM01000006.1, from coordinate 41,069 downwards.
CAGTGCTCTCTGCATGTTAAATTGCACTTAGAATGATGATCCTGGTATACGGTACAAGAAAATCGGTCTTGATATTTCGGCACTCAAACCTATTAACTAACCCCTATTAGGGATTAGTTCAACGATAAAGATTGTGCGGTTAAGAACTTTGATATCGATCAGGGTTTGAAATATAAAATCTAAAAATTAGGTAATCTAGGCGCCTGCCCGAGAATAGGAACCGTAGCGAAGGGAAACTATTTTGAGTCCATTTTGCCGATCATTTGAGGCGAATAGTGGCTCTTATTTAACGAAAATGATCGACAAAATGGGCCAAAGGGGTTTTTCCGCAGCAGGTGCTCTATTCTCGGACAGGCTCCTAGGGGCAAACTAATACCATGATGAAAAACAGGTTATTACGTTTATTGGATTGTCATGCTGAAACGACTGAATGAGAGTCGTAACATTATTGATAACAGGGACACTAACCTCAGTTCAGCCAGTTGCTACTAAACTGAGGTTAGCCAGTATTAAACGATAGATTGCTTGGTCGATTTACACCGCTCTGACATTAATGACTCCATCTATCTGTTGAATCTTTTCAGCTACGGTTTCTGTCAAAGTCCCCTCCAGATCGATCAGACTGTAGGCGATCTCGTCACGACTCTTGTTAATCATATCAATGACATTGATATTTTCATCAGCGAGTACGGACAGAATGCTGCCTAAAATTTTTGGTACATTCTTATTACTGATGGCAATGCGCTTTCCTCCGCTTCTCTCCATATGAATAGCAGGAAAATTTACGGAATTTTTTATGTTACCGTTTTCCAGAAAATCCTTTAGCTGATCCACTGCCATCACTGCACAATTATCCTCTGCTTCTGCAGTGCTGGCGCCTAGGTGAGGCATCAAAATAACGTCTTCTCGACCAGCCAATTCCGGCGTAGGAAAATCTGTAATATAACTTCGCAGCTGACCAGCATCCAGACTATCAGTAACCGCTGATATTTCAACAATCTTCTCACGAGCAAAATTCAACAAGCATGCGTGGTTTTTTACATTTGACAGCGACTCTTTATTGATCAAATGTTTAGTCGCCTCCAGCATAGGCAAGTGCAAGCTTATAAAATCCGCCTTAGACAGTAAGGTGGGCAAATTTTCCATTTTTTTCACTTCACTCGGCAATCGCCAAGCTGCATCAACTGAAATTGCGGGGTCATAGCCAATAACATCCATCCCCAATGTTAATCCCATTTCAGCAACCATTGAGCCAATTGCACCCAGACCGACAACACCAAGGGTTTTACCTTTTATCTCTGTACCCTTAAATTTTTTCTTTTCCTTTTCCAGCAATTTTGACATCGCACCGCCATCGCTCTCACCTTCCAGTGATTTCACAAAGGAAACTCCAGGCAAAATTCCTCTTGAGCCCAGCAACAACGCAACCAACACCAATTCCTTTACGGCGTTAGCATTAGCACCTGGCGTATTGAAAACCGGCACGCCGATCTCCGTGCAATGGCTGACGGGGACATTATTGACACCCGCTCCAGCTCGAGCAATTGCATTGATAGATGGCACAATATCATTTTCGGAAAGCACATGACTTCGAAGTAAGACTGCATCGGGGTGACCGATTTCACTCGCCACTTCGTACTCATCACGAGGCAATCTTTCCAAACCGTTCACTGAAATCTGATTTAAGGTAAGTACTTTGAACACGTTATGAATTCTCCAAAAAAACTAATGAAACCGCAGACTCAACCGCTCAGCCACAATACAAATGATCACTTTAAAGCAGATCAATGTCTGCTTTCTTAACTAGCGCTTTCTGAAAAGTATCCAGCGCGGTATAGCCATTACTTCGACCGAGATAACTCTTCATCATATCTTCTTGATTATCAATCAAGTCATCGACACTGCCATCTCTAACTCTCGATACCGACAACAGTACAAGGTCTCCATTGCTCAGTGTTACTTGGTCCAGGCTCTGCTTATCTTCACCGGGGACTGGCATTTCAAAAGCTCGATTCAATATTTGACGATCCACTCCACCACTATTTCGCGTAGCTGATGAAGTAACCTGCCAAATCAATTTATTACTATTAGCCAGTTCCTGAATAATGGTCCCCTCCCGCAATTGAGCCATCAAGGTATCGGCTTTTTCCTCCAGCACGAGGCTTGCCTTATGTTGCCTCAAGGCTTTTTCCACCTTATCTTTAACGTCAGCAAAAGCCTGTAAGGCTGCAGTTTTATGCTCCTTGCGTCTCAGTACCACGGAATGTTCATCAGACATCTCTACTAATTCACTATTATTACCTTCCTTCAACACTTCATCGCTGAACGCAATAGTTACAAGTCGCTGGTTGGCAAACAGCCCAATGCCACCACGGCGAGGAAAGAAATCGCTAGTTTTGATTTGCATCCCCAGTTCACTCGCAGGATCAGCTAAATTTTCAGAATTGAAACTTATGTCTGCCAACTGTTCAACTTTTTCAACATACTTGTCTTCCGATGCGGTCTTTTGAATCTGTAGTTCGATACGATCTCGATTTTCTTCATAGCTGGGAGGCTCATTTTCTTTCAAGTCCGTCAGTTTAATCAGGTGCAGACCCGCATCCGTTTCCACGATCTCCGACACCTGATTTAGTGACAATGAAGCCAACGCAGCCTCAAACTCATCAGGAAAAGTCTTACCACCAGAAAACCCAAGATCTCCTCCCCCCTTCTTTGAACCAATATCATCAGATTCATTTTTTGCCAATTCTGCAAAATCGGCACCTTGATCCAATCGTGATTTTATATCCTGTAGTTTTTCTCTTGCTTTCTCTTCAGTAATATCACCTTCAACCTCAATCAGAATATGCGATGCACGACGCTGTTCCGCTGATTCAAGTTCAGATATCTCTTGTTCGTATTGAGTTCGAATTTGCTCTTCAGTCACGCCCTCATAATAATCAGAGCGTTTTATTTCAATATATTCAACCGACAATTTCTCTTCGCTATAGAACTGACTGGAATGCTCTTCATAATAAGTTTGGAGTTCTTCATCGGTGACAGTGATATCCGCTTGCACTTTATCAATCGGGATTGTCAAATAACGCAGATCACGTTTTTGTTCTGTAAAACGACTAGTGAGCTCAACTTGTTTTTGAGTAACAAACCCACCCTGAGTCATTGGGCTGGAAAGCTGGCTAATGAGCAATTCTGATCGCAGTAGATCTTTGTAATATTGCGGCGTCATGCCGCTACTTCTAATCAGATTTTGAAAAAGCGTCGGTGAAAACTGCCCTTCTACCTGAAAATCCTCTATCTGCATAATGACATCGTCCAATTGCGCGTCTGAAACGCCCAATCCGGCTTGTTCTGTTTTTTGCAGCATCAACTGTTTTTGAATTAAGTTTTCCAATGCTGGTTTTCTAAGAAGATTATCATCCAACTGAGAGAAATCGACATTTTCTCCCATCCTGGACAGCATCTGCCGTTTTCGAAGCTCAATAGCCTGTCGCAATTCATACTCACTGATTTCCTCACCATTAACAGTCGCAGCTTCTTCACTCCCACCGCTGGTTAAAAGGGAATCAATACCAAACGCTGCAAATGGCACAATAATAATCCCAATAATAACCTTTGCCATTGTGCCCTGCATATTGTCTCGAATGTTCTGCAGCATAGTTATCTCACCTGGTTATTCTCTTGTATCGAAAAAAAAAGCGCACCATCCGATGCGCTTCTTGTCTTATGATAAGTTTGTACCAATTTGTCGGATGTACAGCTAATCAGTTGACATGAAAATTAATTGACTGCTTCTTTCAGCGCCTTTCCTGCCTTAAAACTCGGCACACTGGCTGCCTGTATTTCAATCGGCTGGCCAGTTTGGGGGTTACGTCCTGTTCTAGCCGCGCGCTCTTTCACAGAAAACGTACCAAATCCAACTAAAACAACCTGATCGCCTTCTTTGAGCGCAACACCGATCGTTTCAATCATTGCATCAAGTGCTCTGCCAGCAGAAGCTTTTGGCAGATCAGCGGCGGCGGCTACAGCTTCGATTAGCTCCGATTTATTCACTCTTATCCCCTTATAAAACTATTGATATGTACAAAAAGCACACACCTAAAACAGAAAGTCTGGTATGGTGGTCACAGCCTGCATAGGTAATCCGGTTTTATACCAAGCGAACCAAACAGGGTCAAGCAGCTGAACCTAAATTAATGGGTATTTATTCGATTTTTTTGTTTGTTTCCCGGCTCATCTGGTGACAACCCATCAAGCGTTGCCTGATATTCTTCATCGCTTAATGAAGTCGGCATAAATTCCAGCGCTGCCTCCAATACTTCATCAATCCACTTGACACATTTTACATCAATATCGGCAAGAACATTATCTGGAATTTCTTTTAAATCACGTTCATTTTCTTTCGGAATAATAACTGTCTGGATGCCACCCCTGTGAGCAGCCAGCAACTTTTCTTTCAAACCACCGATTTTCAACACTTGGCCCCGTAATGTAATCTCTCCTGTCATTGCAACATTGGACTTAACAGGAGTATCAGTTAACACTGACACCATGGCAGTGCACATCCCAACGCCTGCACTTGGGCCATCCTTTGGTGTGGCGCCTTCTGGCACGTGAATATGCAAGTCATGTTTTTCAAGAAAATCAGCAGGGATACCTAAAGCTTGACCTCGACTTCGAACGACCGTTGTGGCGGCTTGAATAGACTCCTGCATAACATCACCCAAAGAGCCTGTTTTCACGTGACGCCCTTTACCCGGCACAGCAACCGCCTCAATCGTTAATAGCTCACCGCCTACCTGCGTCCAGGCTAGTCCTGTAACCTGGCCTATCTGATTCACTTCCTCGGCCCTACCAAAATCAAATTTTCTTACACCGAGATAATGCTCCAGGTTGCTGGGTTCTAAAACAACGGGGCCTGATTTTTCCTTGTCCAGTGCAAATTCTTTAACCACTTTGCGACAGGCTTTTGCAACTTCCCTCTCCAATCCTCTGACACCAGCCTCTCGAGTATAGTAGCGGACAATATCGCGAAGGCTTTGCGTTTCAATACTCAGTTCATTCTCTTTCAATCCATTATTTTTTACTTGTTTTGGAATTAAATACCGTTCGGCGATATTGACTTTCTCATCTTCTGTATAACCGGGAATCCGTATCACTTCCATCCTATCGAGCAAAGGTGCCGGTATGTTCATTGAATTGGACGTACAGATAAACATTACATCGGACAAATCATAATCAACCTCAAGATAATGATCGTTAAAACTGTGATTCTGTTCCGGATCGAGCACCTCTAGCAAGGCTGAAGCCGGATCACCACGGTGATCCATTCCCATTTTGTCCACTTCATCCAACAGAAACAGTGGGTTTTTCACACCGGCTTTAGACATTTTTTGCACTATCTTACCAGGAAGTGACCCGATATAAGTGCGGCGATGTCCTCGAATTTCTGCTTCATCACGTACGCCACCCAGCGCCATACGAATAAACTTTCGATTTGTCGCACGAGCGATAGATTCCCCCAGAGATGTTTTACCTACACCCGGAGGGCCAACCAAACACAAAACAGGACCTTTCAGTTTCTTAACTCGCTTTTGCACAGCTAGGTATTCCACAATACGGTCCTTAACTTCTTCCAACCCGTAATGATCTGCTTCCAAGACGCTTTCAGCTTTAGACAGATCCAAACGAACCTTGCTGCGTTTTTTCCATGGTACATTTACCATCCAGTCGATATAGCTACGCAGTACTGATGCCTCAGCTGACATAGGCGACATCATTTTTAATTTATTTAGTTCCGTGGTAGCCTTTTCTTCTGCAGCTTTTGGCATTCCTGATTCAGTAATTTTTTTCTGCAGGTCTTCAATTTCATTGGTGGCATCATCCATGTCACCCAGTTCTTTTTGAATCGCCTTCATTTGCTCATTCAGGTAATACTCTCGCTGGCTTTTTTCCATCTGTTTTTTTACACGACCGCGAATGCGTTTTTCTACCTGAAACAAGTCAATTTCCGATTCCATTAATCCGACAAGATGTTCCAGGCGTTTATTGACCTCAGCAATTTCAAGAATCTGTTGTTTTTGATCCAACTCCAATGACATGTGTGCAGCAATCGTATCGGCAAGACGGCTGGGATCATCAATACCTGTCACTGATGTAAGCACTTCGTTAGGTATTTTTTTTCCCAAATTAACGTATTGCTCAAACTGCAGCATAGTAGATCTGACTAATACCTCACCCTCACGCTCATCAATGAGCGCCGTATCCATTAACGTTACATCGGCTGAGAAAAACTCGCCAGAATCGTCAATATGATCGAGTATCGCTCGCTCACTGCCTTCCACCAACACTTTCACCGTACCATCTGGTAGTTTCAGGAGTTGCAAAATGTTGGAAATGGTGCCCACTCCGTAAATGTCAGACTTTTTGGGATCATCTTCAGCCGCTTGTTTTTGAGCTGCCAAAAGAATCTGTTTGTCATTCGCCATTGCAGTTTCTAGAGCTTGAATGGATTTCTCCCTGCCGACAAACAATGGGATAACCATATGTGGATAAACCACAACATCTCTTAACGGTAGCAGTGGTATCTTTGTCAGTTCTTGATTCTTTTCCATGCGATGCGCTCCCTCTTTAGGAGCCCCCTTTAACTACTGATTAAAATGACATACTAGCAGGCATTAATGGGGACTATTGTCTGATAATACAAGTCATCAATTGTTTGCTGCTTTGAGAAAAAAAAAGGCCGTTAGGCCTTTTAATAACAGTTGGTTCCGCCCGGCTGGCTACGATTCCTTAGGCGCTGCTTTCTGCTGCTCGTTAGTTTCATATACCAACAAAGGTTCGGATTCATCTTTAATCACTGAGCCATCAATAACGACCTTACGGACTGAATCCATCGAAGGGATACTATACATGGTCTCCAGTAAGACCGACTCCAAGATAGAACGTAGTCCGCGCGCGCCCGTTTTTCGATCCATTCCCTTCGTTGCAATCGCTTGCAGGCCATCTTCTCTGAAATCAATTTCGACGTTTTCCATCTCAAACAATTTTGCATATTGTTTGGTCAAAGAATTCTTCGGTTCAGTCAGAATTCGCACCAACGCTTCTACGTCCAGTTCTTCCAGAGTGGCAATCACAGGCAGACGTCCAACAAACTCAGGAATCAATCCATAGCGAACGAGATCTTCCGGTTCCAGTTCTTTTAGCATTTCACCAATATTCTTAGAGTCGTCTTTACTTTTTACTTCAGCGCTAAAGCCAATACCACCTTTCTCTGAACGGTCTCTGATCACCTTATCCAGACCTGCAAAGGCACCGCCACATAAAAATAGGATATTTGCAGTGTCAACCTGGAGAAATTCCTGTTGAGGGTGTTTCCGACCACCCTGGGGAGGAACGGAGGCAACAGTCCCTTCTATAAGTTTCAACAAGGCTTGTTGTACACCCTCTCCTGACACATCGCGAGTAATGGAGGGGTTATCCGACTTACGGGAAATTTTGTCGATCTCGTCAATATAGACAATGCCCATCTGAGCCTTTTCTACATCGTAATCACATTTTTGTAATAACTTCTGAATGATATTCTCGACGTCCTCACCGACATAACCTGCTTCAGTCAAGGTCGTAGCATCAGCGATCGTAAAAGGAACATCTAGCAGGCGCGCCAGAGTTTCAGCCAGCAGCGTTTTACCACTACCCGTTGGCCCCACCAACAAGATATTACTTTTACCCAATTCAACATCGTCTTTCTTGCCTTCGTCGTAATTGAGGCGTTTGTAGTGGTTATAAACCGCTACTGAGAGTACTTTCTTTGCTCTTGCCTGCCCGATGACATATTGATCGAGAATATCGTTGATTTCTTTAGGCGTAGGCAGTTTTTGTTGTTGCGTATCAGAAGTACTTTCCTGCACCTCTTCACGAATAATATCGTTACAAAGATCTACACATTCGTCACATATAAAGACAGAAGGGCCCGCAATTAACTTGCGAACTTCGTGTTGACTCTTCCCGCAAAAAGAACAATAAAGCAGCTTTCCGCTATCTTCACCGCCACCTTTGGTGTCGTCGGCCATTTAACTTACCTCAAATTTATCCGCGTATCCCTTATTTCTGCGGTATTGCATCTGCTAAAGATGCGGTTTTTCGAGCAAAATTGCAAGCTTTGCATCTGCTCTATACACCTATAAGCCGCCTAGCTCAAGATCCTGGGCGCTTGTCCAATACCTCATCGATCAAACCGTACTCAACAGACTGTGTCGCACTCATAAAACGATCACGTTCCGTATCGCGCTCTATTGCCTCGACTGTCTGGCCAGTGTGCTCAGCCATTAACTCGTTAAGTCGTTGACGCAGAATCAAAATTTCTTTGGCATGAATATCAATATCTGTTGCCTGCCCTTGAGCACCACCACTGGGTTGATGAATCATTGTACGCGCATTCGGCAAACAAAAACGCTTACCTTTTGCACCGCCGGTCAGCAAGAAAGCGCCCATGCTGCAAGCCTGTCCAATGCACATAGTACTGACATCCGGCTTTACAAATTGCATGGTGTCGTAAATGGATAAGCCTGCAGTGACTGATCCGCCGGGTGAATTGATATATAGGTGAATGTCTTTGTCAGGATTTTCTGATTCCAAAAACAACAACTGGGCCACAACCAAATTAGCCATATGATCTTCAACAGGGCCAACAATAAATACGACCCGCTCTTTCAGTAAACGGGAATATATGTCGTAAGACCTTTCACCACGGGCTGTCTGTTCGACCACCATGGGCACCAAACCCAGATTCTTCACATCCATAAAGCGCTGATCACCTATCGTCAATTTGTTCATATTGGAAACATTCCGTTATTGATGGCTGTATTAGGACTCAACAAAATTGAAACGGCCACACGATTCAGTGTAGCCGCTTGCTTGCATTTTTCCTTAAATTACCCATTATCAATCAGATTTGGATTTATCCTGGTCTTCTTCGGGGATATTCTCATCCACAACCTCTTCTTCATTTTGAGTCGGTTGCGCCGGTTTCATTACCTCTTCATAACTTGAAGTTTTCTCTGTAACTGTAGCTGAATTAAGGATTTTTTCAACTACTTGTTCTTCAATTACAAGCGATTCAACCGAAGCCATTTGTTGCTGATTACTGTAATACCATTCAATAACCTGCTCTGGATCTTCATAGGTCGAGGCCATCTCTTCAATGGTCTGACGGACTTTATCCGCATCGGCCTTAATCTCTTCCTTTTTCACGATTTCGGCCAAGATCAAGCCCAGCGTCACGCGCTTTTCCGCCTGCTCCTGAAATAAATCGTCAGGCAAAATGGAACTATCTAGCTGGGCAGCACCGGCACCACCAAACTGTTGAAACGCCTGGTTTCGTAAAGCATCAATCTCCGTAGCAACTACAGCCCTTGGCAGATCAAACTGAGTGCCCGCCACTAATCCGTCCATAATTTGGCCTTTAACCTTATTTTTGCTTGCTTGCTTGAGTTCCCGCTCCATGTTTTTGCGTACTTCTTTACGAAAAGCCTCTTCACCGCCCTCGGTAACACCGAATTTTTCATAAAATTCATCATCCAACTCAGGCAAGGTCTTTTCAGCGACCTCAGTGACTTTGATCTTAAACTCCGCATCCGCCCCTTTTAGGTCTTCAGCGTGATAATCCTCAGGAAATGTCAGTTGTACAACTTTCTCTTCACCTGCGGACATGCCCACTATGGCATCTTCGAAACCGGGAATCATACTGTTTGAACCCAGTACCAATGTGCTTCCCTCAGCGGTACCACCTTCGAAGGCCTCCCCATCCTTAGTCCCCTCATAATCGATGGTTACCTGATCTTCCATAGCCACTTGACGCTCTACCGGCTCATAGCTTGCTTGCTGCTGACGAACCGTCTCGATCATGGTGTCCATATCAGCTTCAGTCACTTCAGCAATAGGGTTTTCTACGCTGAGGATATCGAAGGCGACCACATCAATTTCCGGATAAACCTCAAATGTCGCAACAAACTCCAAATCACTGCCTTCTTCCATTGAAGTCGGCTCAACCGAGGGTTGACCTGCCGGTCGAATATCTTCCTGCTCAATGGCTTTATAGAATGATTCATTCATGACATCACCAAGTACTTCCTGGCGAACACCTGCGCCAAAACGTCGTTTGATGATTTTAAAAGGCACTTTCCCCTGTCGAAAACCGTCTATACGCACATTGTGTGCGGCCTTTTTCAAGCGTGAATTAACTTCGTTATCAATCTCTGCAGCGGGCACACCTATGGTTAAACGACGCTCTAAACCGGAAGTCGTCTCAATTGAAACCTGCATGGTTTTTCCTCATATTATATTCGGTGGTTAGTGACATCTTATGCTGCATTAAGCTTTTGTATTATTTCAGCATTTTGTGACTGCATTAACCTAAAGCTCTTTAGTTCTGACATTGTGTTATTGGTGCGAAGGGAGAGACTCGAACGGACAAATGACAGTTCAAAACACGCAAAGCATGCCCAAGCTGTTGATTTTTCTGCAGTTGCCTTTCTAGGCTTTACTCTGACCTACCTCAGCTTACACCCTGTTGGATCGAAAAGTTGATCCACAACGGGAGCGAATTATACGGGCTATAGCCACACATTCAAGGGGTTGCGCTAGATTCGCAATAGTGTCACTACTAAGAGCCTGTCCGAGAATAGAAAACCTACTGCGGAAAAGCCTTTTTTGCCTCAATAACACTCGCTTGCAAGCTTCTTGGCAAACTCGTAAGGTTCCTGGGTATTGATCGTTAAACTTCGTTCAGCACTGAAAATTTGCGTAGAATTAACCTTTAGCGCATCATCATTCAACTGGTATGCCGCTACGTCCAATTTTTGAATCTTTTCTTGGCGGACCAGCTTTAACTCGTCCCCCATTGTCCTCTTCTTATAACGAAACGTGACAATTTCACCTGGATTGCGGGTGTTCTCGTAGATCAATCCGCCTTTTCCTTTTTTCTTAAGCTTATATTCTTCGGGCAGATATAATAAACAGCCCCCCATGTTGATAAGTGCGCGCTCAGCAGCCAATGCGGGAACAGAGATCAATAACAATATAAACGCTTTCATTACATATCGAATCATGTGAAGACTCCATAACGCCCCTTGTGAGTGACTGCCAACTTATTATGAGCAGGCTGTGAAAAGCAAGTAACCAACAGACAATAACCACAAAAACAGTAAGCTGACTATACTCCAATACGCTAACAACTCACAGCCACATATTGCATTGCACTGTCACTTGATCACGCTTGTAGGCCATAAACGCTCATGTGCTTGACGATTGACGATTGACGATTGACGATTGACACTATTCCACCATTAAATCCTTAAGGTTGTGCAATCCCCCGAGACCATTTTTTACTACAATCGCTACCAACTCCATACTCCTTCCGTTTTAAAGAAGATGCTCTTTTTTACATGGGTTCACTATGCACCGCAATACGAGCTCCCAGCTCAGAAAGCAATTCTGCGCTGCTGCCACAACTTAGTTCAATCTGCTTTGCCCACAAAGAATAACGAAACAAGGGATAATCACGATCAACACCAATACCCCCGTGTAGATGCTGTGAGGCCTGACTCACGCGATGCAGCACATCGCCCGCCCATATTTTGGCAGTCATCACCGGTTCAGTTGCATCGCTTGCACTGTCGAGCTGCGACACAGCCTGTTGAGTGACTAGTCGCAGACAATCGATATCAATATAGCAATCAGCAACACGGTGCCCTACAGCCTGGAAAGTTGCAATTGCGCGACCAAATTGTTCACGTTCCGATGTATAGCTGGCTGTTAAACGCATCATCTTGTCACAAAGACCTACAGCCATAGCGCAATAGGCGGCTGCCACTCGTTGCTGACAGAGGCTAGTCAATGTAATCGCTTTTTCACCAAGCACAATCAATTGCTCGGTTTCAGCGCCATTCAATACTACCTCATACTGCGCTTCAGTCACCGTTACGTACTGGCGCTTCATTTTGACATTCGGATTTTGAGGATTCACGAGAAATATCGCCAATCCCTCCTTGGTCTGGGCGCTGAGTAATATTCGTTCCGCATTATCGGCATAAGGAACACAATATTTGGTGCCTGTAATCAACCAGGAATCGCCTTGGCGTTCAGCACTGGTTTGCGGTTTCGCCATGTTTTCATTGCCTGGCTCTATCATCGCCGTAGTCAGCAAGCAGTTACCGGAAACCATTTTGGGTAAATACTCTTTTTTAATATCCTCGTCGGCAAATTGTTGCAGGCTTAACGCTGTGCTGACCATCAAGGGAATCAACGGCAGAGGTGCCGCACTGCGTCCCATTTCCTCAACTACCAAGCACAATGTTTCGTAGCCAAAATCCATTCCCCCGTATTGTTCTTCGATGGCAACGCCCAATAACCCAGCTTCAGCCAGCAGTTGCCATAATTCAATATCATAAATAGCCCCCTGAGCTTCCAATTGCTGTAATCGTTCATTACTCGCTTTATCGGTAAGAATCTGTTGTGCCAGTTTTTGCACGTCCTGCTGTTCTTCACTGTATGAAAAATCCATGGCCTGCTTACCCCGTCGCGTTAATCATTTTCGCATTTTTTTCATAGTCTAACGACTGCGTGGCATCCATAAACCTGCTCCGGCGATAATCTCTTTTTGGATTTCATTGGTGCCACCACCAAAGGTCAGAATCGAACCACAGCGGTAACGATGCTCCAGTCGCCCCTGCAGAACTGCACCGGGTGAACCTTCCTGTAGGGTGCCAGCTTGCCCCATGATTTCCATCAGTAAACGGTAGGCTTCAACAAAAAATTCTGTGCCATACACTTTGGCGGCTGAGGCATCTGCCATTTGCAATGTGTCCTGACTCATCGCCCAAGCCTGTCGAAGACAGATAAGTTTAAGTGCCTCCAAACCTATTTTGACTTTGGCCAGATTGCTGCGCACCCAGGGCAAATCAATCAGTGTTTTTCCATTGGCATGCCGTGTTTGTGCCGCCCAATGGCGCACATCATCGTACAGCAATTCTATCGGACCATGATTCACCAGCGCCAAGCGTTCGCGATTCAATTGCCCGGTAATCAGCTTCCAGCCCTGGTTGACTTCACCAACGCGATACTCGTCGGAGAGTCGGATATTCTCATAATAGGTGGCATTGGTTCGCACACCGAGAGTCTTGATGGGCGTGATGGAAAAGCCCTCACTAGCCGTAGGTACCAGAAACATAGTGATACCCTTGTGTCGTTTATCAGGATCAGGATCGGTCCGTACAGCCAGCCAGATATATTCCGAAAAATCTCCCAGGCTAGTCCATATTTTTTGCCCATTGATAAGCCAGTGATCGCCATCACGCACGGCTTTTGTTTTCAGACTCGCCAGATCCGTACCGGCGCTGGGTTCAGAGTAACCGATAGCCACAACGATTTCGCCCTGTAGAATCTGCTGCACTAATGAGCGTTGAATATCATTTCGCGCGTGACTGGCCAGTACGGGGCCTACAGCATCCGTGGTGAGAAATGGATACTGAAATCCAGCCCGCATCACCTCTTCAACAAAAATATACTGATCCAGCGCTGTGGCGCCCTGCCCGCCCAACTCTTTTGGCCAGCCAAGGCTGATCCAACCATCTTTACCCAGTTGACGTAGCGCTTTGAAATACTCAGGACCACCGCCTTCGAAAAACTCAGGATCTTTGCTCTCTTCGCATAAGGCAGGTGTCATTAGCTGTTCCATATAGCTTTTGACTTTTTTCCTTAGTGCGAGCTGTTCTTGCGTAAATTGGATATGCATTGATTTTCAATCCCGTAAAAAGTCGATCACCATGTTGTATAGTATGCATCCAGATTTCACTGATAGGTTCACCTTAGAATATTTGCGCAACATATCACAGAACGTGATTTTATACCGTCAATAAAAACCAATCATAATCTATTATAAATACTCAATTCCAAAACGGGCTATTATTTCATTTAATGACCATAGAAAAGAATGCCGACAAATTAATTCTGCCAGATGTTATTACAGAAGCTAAACGATTGGCTGTAATGGATGGAGATGATTTCTGGTTAGGTCCAAGAAAGGAAAAATGGATCACTGGCAAAAAGAAAAACCAAATCCTCAAATTGAGGACACGTTTCTTCTTACGAGAACAGCGTAAAGACTAGCCCCTCTGTAGGCTGTTAACTTTAATCAGTAACCCTGTAATGCCAAAGAGTTTCAGCACCTCTTTATCACTTTGAATACTGCGTTTCAAAACAGAGTAAAAAAAGTTATCGTCTTAAAACTACCCGTGACTCAAGCGACCAATTTGCTGCGGTTTAAGATGCCCGGCCTCTGCCATCCAGCGCAATGTATCCTTCATGGTTTGACGATCACTACGGAATTTGAAATCCAGTTCATTAAGCAGTTTATCGCTACTGACAAAAGACCAACGCGTAGCGTATGTTGCTGCTTCTTTAGTAAAAATGAAATCCAGCCCACTGATACGACTGACCACGTCGGCCAAATAACCAGCACACATTAGCAACCGCGGCGGCATTGGAATCCTTTTTAAACTGCGACCGGTCAATTCTTCGAGTATGCTCACCAATTCACCCCAGGGATAATAAAATCCACCGATAGCAAAGCGTTCCGGTTTTGCTGGTCGATTCAACAACAAAATATTGATATCAGCACAATCACGCACATCAACGAACTGAATGCCGGTAGTAGTGATGACTGGCGGTTTACTGAGGAAATATTGTAGGCCGGCAAGTGGCTCAGTGAGCGCAGGGTCATAAGGTCCAATAACGCCTGTTGGATAAGTAATAGCAATCGGAGCCCCTTTTTCTTGTAAACCACGAACAAAGTGCTCACATTCCACCTTGGAACGACCGTATGCATTATGTGCCTTGCCTGGCGGAGACTCTTCATTCACCTGCTCGCAGTCCGGGTTATAAATTGCAGTAACGCTGGACACATGAATAATTCGTTCAATTCCTTTATCCAAGGCTTGATTGATAACCGACTTTGTTCCACCTACATTAGTGCGATGAACCAGGTCAGCGTATTTTTTTGCCGTAGCTACCATCGCTGCGGAGTGGATAACTGCATCACAACCTTCCAACGCACGAGCTACAGAAGCATCATCCGTGACATCTCCAACAACAAAGTCCTTTATTTCAACACCATGCTGTGCAAACAGCCGGCGCATTTTTGTTTCGCTCCTCACCAACAAGCGCACGTCATAGCCTGCTTTTAGTAATGCAACCACTGAATGTGAACCTAAAAAGCCGGTGCCACCGGTAACCATCACGCGCATGAAAGTGTTTCTCCTTAAAAAAAATGGCGTATGTTAATAGTAATCACTATCTAACAAAAGGATTTTGTTCTCTACCCAATCTTTTAGTCAATTTGCTGAAAAATTGTGTAACTGATTGACTGTCTGAGACTCTAATATCCAGTAACCCCATCAAGTTAGCTAGGTCAGCAAATCATGAAACGATCCGTAAGGCATATCTCATCGGCACCGCTCATAGTCTTATTGCTAACCACCCTGCTGCCAGCTCATTTGTTGTTGGCGGGGGGATTTAATGGTTTTGAGCTGAAAAATGCAAGCATAAATCGTAATGAGGTGTATCAAGGCGGTCCACCGAAAGACGGTATACCCGCACTGACTCACCCACGTTTTGTGAAAGCAAGTAAAGCAACATTCCTTCAGAACACAGACCGAGTGATCGGTGTTGTAATTAACGGAATAAGTAAAGCCTATCCCATTAAGATTCTAAATTGGCATGAGATTGTAAACGACAAGCTGGACAATCAATCCATTGTCATCAGCTATTGCCCACTATGCGGCACAGGTATGGTCTTTGATAGCGAGGTTGCCGGGGAAAAACGGCATTTTGGTGTCTCTGGTTTACTCTACAACAGCGATGTACTGCTCTACGATAAAGAAACGGAATCTCTTTGGTCGCAAATCATGCAACAGGCAGTCGCTGGTAAGCTGGTCGGTGAAAAACTGCGGCTACTGGTTTCCAGCCATACGAACTGGAAGCGTTGGCGTGAGCGCTATCCCGATACACTGGTGCTATCACAAGCGACCGGCTATCGACGAGATTATCAACGCAATCCCTATGCTAGTTATGCCTTTCGCGAACAGCTGTACTTTCCGGTATCGGCAACAGATAATCGTTTGACGACAAAATCCTGGGTGATAGGCCTGTCCGTTAATGGGCGGCACAAAGCCTATCCTTTCGATAATTTGCGACAATTCAATGGTGAGCCTGTTCATGATCAGCTCGGGGGACAGGATGTTACGATTTATTTCGATCCAGACAGTCATACAGCCAGTGTTAAAGACGCTGATAACATCGAAATCCCCATTGTGACCGCTTACTGGTTTGCCTGGTATGCGTTTTATCCAGATACAGCGTTATTTGAGTGATAAAACTGCTTACTACAGCCCGCTCCCAGATGCAGGGGCGTAATAAGCAGGGAGGACGGCTTATACCTCCTGCGTTATTCACCTAAGGGCCGACAGTTATCTGGCCCCCAAAACGCACGCATGGTGAGTATCTTGCCTTGATCATCAAATAAAAACACGTCGATAATATCCATTGCCATTGGCCCGTTTCCAGCATCCATCACCAGGCGAAAAGGAAAAGCCACCTCCTGGCCAGCAATTCGAACCGTGCCCGTGCGCTCAGCCTGCATATCAATCCCCATCGCTTGGGCATAAAACTGGCGTAGTGTCTCGATCCCTTCAATGCGCTCACTGCCAACTGGATCCTCGATACTGGCATTATTGGCGTAAAGAGACAGAATTCCGTCCAAATCCTTTTCAGTAAGGCAACGCATATATTCGTCTGCCACACCTGTTGAGTGTAGTGTTTTGTTCATCTCCCCTCTCTCCCGTCTGTGCTAAATATTAGCCTCATCATGACCCAGCTGAATTAACGCCTTCCGTATTTTTTCTGCCCCCACCGCCAATTCCTCAGCATCAGCGTTTCGCGCACGACTAAAATCAAAATCACCCAACTCATCCACCGGCAGTAAATGGACATGTGTATGAGGCACCTCCAGACCCGCGATAATCAACCCCACGCGTTGACAAGGAAAAGCGTCCTTCAGTCCTTTGGTTATTCTTTTAGAAATTGCCATTAAATGGCACGCGATGTCTTCCGGTAAGTCGTCCCAATGATCTACCTCCAGTCGAGGAATCACTAATAAATGCCCCGGCCGGATGGGTTGAATAGTAAGAAATGCCACAGCCACATCGTCTTTCCAGACAAAATGTCCAGGCAGCTCACCATGAATGATCTTTGTAAATAGACTGGCCATACGATTGCCCTCCTGACGTAGAAGCAGGATAAACTACCACTTTTTCAATATAGAAATCCAGTGTATGAGTGGGAGATTGGCAGATATAATAGCCCTGAAAAACTTGCGCTCGACAACATTCTTTATACAATGGTCCACTTTTGGCAACCTAAAGCAAATAGTAATAGGCAAGCTTTAACAACAATGAAAACTGGCCAAGGTCTGCCTTGAATCCTTCGTAGATCGCATTTCTTGCCCTGTTCAATTCATAACATGAGTAACTCTATGAAAAGACCCATCTGGTTAATCAGCATGGATTCGGACCAATTTGCCGCCGCCCCTATGACTACTGGCGGATTAAAGGCTTATTACCAGCGCTACGGTAGATCGAGTCACAATACCGACATTGAAATTGTACATTTTTTATCTGGTGACGAAATTGCTAACTGGCTGGACAGATGGCACAAGAGTTTGCTGTTGACCGCCAAAAACGCCCTACAACTAGGCATTCAACCTATAGTGGGTTTAAGTTTCTATACCTGGAATACGGCTGAGTTTCTTGAATTAATACAAAACCTCAAGGCCAGCTGCCCCGAGTTACTGATTGTCGCTGGTGGCCCCCATGTACAACAGGCAGAAGATTACCTGTTTGAGGATCCCATTGATATCATCATTCTTGGCGAAGGAGAAGAAACCTTCTGTGAATTGCTGGATTGTGACGATTTGTCAAACAAACACCCGATAAACGGATTGGCTTATCTGCATGAAGGTAAACTACAAAAAACGCCCCCCAGGGAGCGTATTAAGGATCTAGACTCTCTACCCTCCGCACTGGACATCATCCCATTAACAGATTCTGCGGGTTCTCCACTCTATGATTCCATTTCTTATGAAACTAGCCGCGGCTGCCCATATCGTTGCGCTTTTTGTGAGTGGGGCACCGGTGCGATTGGTGGGAAAATGTATCAAGTCTCTTTGCCGCGCATTCGCCGCGATTGGGAGCATATTATCGCCAGCGGCATCAAGAATATCTGGCTCGCTGATTCCAATTTTGGTGCTTTGAAGGAAGACTTGGCAAAAGCTGAGCTGATATGCGAGTTGAAAGATAAAACCGGCCTACCCTCCACTTTCGCTACTTCCTGGTCTAAAAAACACAGCACACAGGTTCAGCAAATCGCATTATTACTCAATCGTCATGATCTACTCCCCCATTATCAGCTCGCACTGCAAACACTGACACCGCTAGCATTGGAGTTGAGCAACCGCAAAAACATGAGTGCCAATAAATACGAACCTATCGCCCGGCAGATGGCCGAAGCTGGCGTTCCCATCGCAGCCGAACTGATTTGGGGCTTGCCGGGTGACAACCTCGCCAGTTTTGAGCAAGGTCTAGACCGGCTTTTGGCCACTTTTCCCAATATTAATATCTTTGGCTATACCCTGTTGCCCGGTACTGAGTTTTATAGAAAAAGACAGGAGTACAAGATTCAAACCCTACCGGTTGCCGGATATGGCAAAGCCAAGGGT
The DNA here is from genome assembly GCA_003353945.1 of Gammaproteobacteria bacterium. GTDB lineage: Bacteria > Pseudomonadota > Gammaproteobacteria > Pseudomonadales > PIVM01 > PIVM01. The sequence goes on along the minus strand of PIVM01000006.1, from coordinate 22,243 downwards.
GAGTATGTGATTGGATGCCACACTTTTAGCCGCGATGAAGGCATTGAAGGTTACTTTCTGATTAGTGCCCACATCATCCTCATACACGGTCATGTAATCCCCCTGACAACTCGCTATCTGGCATTGAGTGAAGGCTCGCCGACCTCCCCTCTTTTAAGAGCCATATTGCGTGATCTGATACAGTGCTTCAAAGATGAGTTACAGCAAATCGACTTTAGCAGCCGCATGGATATTTATGAGAACCGGGATCTGTTGTACGTCGCCATAATGCAGCAACAATCAAGAACCTATCGCACAATCAAGCAAACGCTGGAAACCTGGTTCAAACAACATAATACGCACAAAGATATTGTCAGGTCAGCATTGGAAGCGCTGTCTCTTGATCAAGCACTCAGCCCCCGTGTCGGTAACAAATCCACGACGAATTTTTCATTTATGTTCCATGCCAGCAGAGTTCTGCAACAACTGCAGATGATGCAGGAACCCAAAATTACAGACTTTAAACCTCAGGGAGAGGTTCTAACCATCACTCACCCTGGCGGTGTTGGCGATGTACTGCGTGACCCAGACGGAGGCAGTTGGATGAAAGGTGAGATAGACGCAAGCCAACTGTGTTCGTCAGAACATTCGTTGACAGAACCGCAGACATGGGTACCTGCTTCGGCGACAGCTTAAATTGTTGCTGTTCAGTAAGTTCAAGCAACAACTGGATTTTAAATTAATTCAAATTAGGCTAACAAGAATATAAAGAAAAAGTTTGTGTTCACACACTTAACCCTTCACGTAGATCAAGAAAGAATTACTCCGCAAGCCAAATCACAGTGGCTTTTCGTATTAATTCGCAAATCGCTTTTCGCCCCGGTAGTTTGAGTTGCCCTGCAATATCACTCCACTGCAGCTTTTGCATCACTCGCATCACTAAGACAGCTACCATTGTTTCGGATAACAAAGCAGTCTTGCATCTGTCTCGCAACAGACACTGACTCATTTTCCATATTGGCACACTGCACACATCGTAGGGGCGCTTTCTGTCAGCAAAGTAGGTTAACATCGCCAATTCTTGCGATTTAAGAGAGAATTGAGTATCGGCAGGTGCAAATTGATAAAAAGTTTGCACAATATCCGTTTCCAAATCCCGGAAGTGTTCCGCTATCATCCATGGAAACTGCTGCCAAAACGCCGCAACCAACTGCTCCTGCAAAGTATGACTCTCTGGCGTTATAGCATGCATTACCAACGCTGAGTGCATACCACTGCTGGTCTCACGCTGAAAACCAAGCCGTACAGGCACAAAACCGAGTACATGCCAATAGTGCAATAAGTCACTGCTCGCACCAAAACTTGATCCGATATAGTCAACACCGTTCTCAGCTTCGTGTTCTCGCACAGTGTTTAATAACCTTCTGCCATAGCCTTGGCGTTGTCTTTCCGGATGAATAGCGATACGTACTATGCGAGCACCCTGCAAACCGCCAGCTTGCTTTAAACCATAATGAAACAGCAGCGCTTGCGGTAACAAATGCCCTCGTGGCCGTCGTTGACCTGCTACTATTGCCGCTGTCATTTCCTCGTCAAATCCGCCTTCAATGGCTACCAGACACGCACCTACCACTTCGCCGTGAAATAGCATCAGGTAAATATGCAAATTGGGACCATCCAGCAAATCGCGCAAATCACTGGGTGTAGTGCGATAGTGCGCCGCTACTAATAGCCCATACGTTTGCCTGAGCAAGGGTTCATTATGCAGAAGTTCATCTCGGTCCACTTTGCAGATATGCACTTCGCCTGCAGCAACATTTTCGCTTGATAACTGCGTAGCGTTACTGGTATCAAGTAGCAAAACTTCATTAGCTAATTTTTCCAGAGGATCAGGTGTCGACCAGCGAATCGGCGTGTGCATTTCAAAATGTTGCCACTGTGGAGCTAGTTCAGCGAGTTTTTTCTGAAACCTCAGGGAAAACCCACGACCTGAGCCCTCGTAACCATCCGTCGTCGTAGCAAATACAATACGCGAATATGCGCTTGTCAAACTGGCCAACAACTTTGTCGGAATTCCAGCTGCTTCGTCCACCAAAAGCAGCTCGAGCTCACAGGGTTCTCGCAATAACTGGTCGGGTGGTACAAACCACAATCGCGCTTCTCCGTAGCACAGACAATTCTTTCTCACTGTCACGTTAAGTACTTGGGAAGCGTGCTTAAACACAGATGCAACAGCATCTGGTCGTGGTGCAGTCACAACAATTCTGCGCTTGCCCTGCTTGATAAGTTCGCCAGCAGCTATTCCCATAGCAGCAGACTTTCCACGCCCACGACCGGCTGTTAACACCAATGGACGACGTCGATGACCCGTTGCTACCCGTTTGATTTTCTCTATCGCTTCTTGCTGATCTGGAAGTGTTTCACTTTCTCCATCGTCTCTAGCAGATTTTTTTTCATTCTCTACCATACCGATAGAATGAATACCTGTTTCAACGCTCTGCGGCAGGCTGATTAAAGGAGTTTCCTCTGCAGCTTGTGTGATTTTGATAAGTGATTCATTACCCGCTAATAAGTGAATCATGCGCTGGAGAAAACGCCGACTCAACTGCTCAATTTGAGTTGGATAAATGCAAAGCCGCTGGTAATCCAAATCACCTAACTGCCGCCATTCATCCCAAGGGGGGGCTATTATGAGCAAAAAGCCACCGCCTTTGATCAACCCGGAAACTATGCCCAATGCATCAGGATCAATTCCAGCATAGGTGTCAAACACAACCAGCCCTGCTTCTTTACCCAGCAATTGCCGACAGTCAGAGCCTTTTAGAGTTCGTCTTTTTTCAAATGTTTTATCAGTAATCCACAACTGCCTCGCCTGTGGCACTGAATGTAGGACCTCTTCAACTCTTCGATAGCACCAACTTCTGTCACCCATTATGGCAACAACACAACGTTGGTTTAAATTCTTATAATGCTGGCTGATCTGGGAAAACATATTAATGGCCAGACTACTATTTTTTGTCAATAGACTATTCGCTCCTTCTCTCATATTTGGGTTGCGAAAAAAAGGGGTTGCTAAATACCCATCCATAGCTTTTCACAGACCAAACTTAACGATATGCCTTAATTGGTTTTTTACTTTGGGAAACATATTTGTAAATTGAATACCATAGGCGAATGGGAAATCAGTGTTAATTCCCTGTTGTGTTTCTCTGACAATTTTACCTCGCATATAAAATTGCTCATCACGCTGATAAGGTCTGTATTGATCCAAACAAGTCAACAACAAGACTTCAACATCAATCCCAATTATCTGTCGACTCGCAATGAGGACTCCATCCTCACTGATATTCAAGATTATATTATCTTTTCGATAACTGAATTCTGCCTCACCACCATCACTTGACATAAGTACAATAGCCGTTGGCAACTCTATTTCAGTTCGAGGCCACCGCCTGACTGGCCGGGACACAACATCAGAAGGTTCTGAAATAATACAAACCTGCCGTTCTCTATCCAACATCACCACTTGAGAACTAGCCGAGTGTATGTAGCTACTGCGAACAAAATTAATTTTGATTTGGAGTTGATCAGACAGAACAGCGGCAGCAGCTTTTGATAATTTGAGTTGCCAATCACTACCAACTGCAGTTTCAAACTCAACCTGTACCTTTGATTTGCCAGGCACCAGTAACGTCACAACGTCGTTGGTTCGTAAAGCCCCTGAACTGTATGCAGACATATTGTTTCCGATAGCATTTCACAAAATCGCAATATAAAGTTTAACAAGTTAGAAGTAATTCTGATTACTTACTAGAAATCAACTCTAAGCTTAGTACACTTTTAAATCGACTGTCAGAAGGCTTCCAGAAGGCGTTCGTCACCCAGCATATCCAGTTCGGGGGCTAAGATTCGGATATAACGATCAAAATATAAGAACTGTTTTACCAGTAAAGTGAATTCTCGTGGAAAACGTATGCCATGACGTTGAGCAACACCGGATATTTGCAGTGTCAACTGTCTTATAAAATCGTTGAAGTCCAATCCCTCGTCTTCCTCAGACAGGCTAAGATAAAGAGACTCCAGATCTTCAGCAAAACAGGACACATCAACACTGTGTTTGGTCACTCCAATAGTAGCCAACGCCTGTGCGATTGCCTGAAAATCCTTAGCTGGGACACACACTGCCAGCGATGTCAATGCCTCCCAGGTTGGAGGTGATATGTGTCCAACAATACCAAAGTCAATAAAACCCACTGAGCCGTCTTCTAGCAACATGACGTTACCCGCGTGCAAATCAGCATGATATATCTGACACTGGTGCAAACTCTGATACCAAGTATCCAACGAATCAATGAGTGCCTGCTCGGGATCATTCGTATATTTTCGCACTTGGTTAATATCTGTCAGCCCGACACCGTAAAAGCGCTCCATGGTAAGCACACGTAATGTGCTGGCACGCTCATACACTTTTGGAACCCTGACGCGATCATTGCCGTTACTCTCTAAGAATTGCTGGTACAGACGAATATTTTCAGCCTCTGTATAAAAGTCGCATTCTTCCAGCATACCGTTGCGAATTTCAGCGACAATATCCGTTATCGATGACTCCCAGGAACGAGGGCTAAAACGTTCAACAACTCGTGCACTGAACTGCATAAACTGGAAATCGGTTTCCAAAACATTTCTGACACCCGGCTTTTGCACTTTAATAACGACATCTTCACCCGTTTGCAATGTTGCGGCATGCACTTGGGCAATTGACGCAGAAGCCAGTGGTTGGGGGTCAATATGGGAGAACAGCGTGGATAAACTATCGCCAAACTCTTGCTGTAAAACGTCCTCAACGATGGAAAAGTCGATCGGTTGGGCTTGATCCAGGCAGTCTTGAAACGCCTCGACATACTGATGCGGAAAGATGGAGGGTGAACTGGCAATTAACTGACCCAATTTAATATAGGTCGCCCCCAACTCTTCCATGGCATCGCGCAGCAGGTACGGAAGTGGCTGATCTCGGTTCAACAGATAACGCATGCCGGATTTCTGCAATACAAAACCTGTTTTCCCCATCCTTCTGATGGACTTGATCGTTGAAGACAATTCGTGCCACATATCCGATGTATCCCTTTCTATGCAACCAGACCCGGTAAAAAAGCGCGACTATACCACGTCTTCCAGCGGCATTCCCTTATTCATTTCTCTATCGCTGGAATGATTATTAACCTGCAAGTTTAAGATAATATTTTTTTTAATTCACCTAGAATAATGTTGTCACTATCGCTCTAAAAAGTTCTAATACCTCGCCATTAAAAGCCGTCAAGAAAACAAAGACAACACAAACCTGATGTTCAATACCGTTTTTGGAGCCAACCTATGCCGGAGTCGTCGAAAGCTAAACCTACCCAACCACGCAGATTGCAGGACGTCAAACACTGGGATATCGAAACCGATGTCGCCATAATCGGGTTTGGTGGCGCGGGCGCCTGTGCCGCTATCGAGGCTCACGATACAGGAGCAGAAACGATCCTATTTGAGCTATCCAGCGCCAGTGGTGGTTCAACTGCCCTGTCCAGCGCTGAAATATACATGGGAGGTAACGGCGGTACCCGTGTACAAAATGCCTGTGGTTTTGAAGACAGCACTGAAGACATGTTCAACTATATGATGATGTCTGCCGGTGAAAAAGGCGATAAGACAAAAATTCGCACTTACTGCGATAACAGTAAAGCTCATTTTGACTGGCTGGTGGAACAAGGCGTTCCCTATAAAAACTCCATGGAATCGCGACGAGCCGTTATGGCACTTGGCGATGATTGCCTGTTGTATACCAGTAACGAAAAAGCATGGCCATTTAACCAACATGCAAAACCCTGCCCTCGCGGACATAATCTTCAGATCGAAGGTGACAACGGTGGGCCTTTGTTGATGAAAATACTCACAGAGCAAGTTGAAAGCCGAGGCATCAGGGTCGAGTACGATGCCAGGGCTCTCACATTGATTATTGATGATGCACGCAACGTTCATGGCATTGTTATCAGAATCAATCAAAAAGAACACCATATCAAAACACGAAAAGGTGTGGTGCTCTGCGCCGGCGGTTTTGTGATGAACGACGCGATGGTAAAAAAATACGCACCCAAATTACTTAAAGCCAACTACCAGGTAGGCAATCCAGGTGATACGGGTTCGGGAATTTTAATGGGCATGGGTGTTGGCGCAAATACATTGCATATGGATGAAGGATTTATCAGCATGCCCTTTTATCCTCCAGAAGAAATGACCCTGGGTATCTTTGTTAATTCACAGGGGCAACGGTTTATTAATGAAGACTGTTATCATAGCCGGGTTGGATATTATGCAATGCAGCAAATCAGTGACCGCATTTATCTGGTGTTCAGCGCTGAAGATTTTAAACAACCCCCTTTTTTCCTCGGTGCTGATTTTGCAGGTACCGGTGATACGATTGAAGAACTGGAGCATGAATTGGAAGTCGCTCCAGGCAGCCTGGTGAGAACCATTGAATACTACAATCTTCATGCTGCTGAAGGGAAGGATCCTCTGTTTCATAAAGCTGGCGAATGGCTCAAACCTTTAAACGCGCCTTATGCGGCATTGGATGTAACTCCCGGTCGCGGTGCAATCCTTCCCTATTTTACTTTTGGCGGATTGGAAACGCTGCCAACTGGTGAAGTGCTAACACCTGAAGGCGATATTATTGAGGGGCTTTTTGCTGCTGGGCGAACAGCCTGTGGTATTCCGCGGACGGCAGCCGGTTATGGCAGTGGCATGTCCGTAGGGGATGCCACGTTCTTTGGAAGAATGGCTGGAAAAACTGTCGCCAAGCAATAACAGAGAGATCACAACAGTCATTCGTCTGAGCGGCTATCGGCATAACAATGGCACCCCAATACTATTGAATCAATCAAAGAAGGGCCTAGGTGCGGCTCCCTCACCAGAGCAGTGAAAACTGGCCTCCTGTGCGGGGCACTTCTTACAATTGTCTTATACCTTAAATTGATGGTAGAGCAGCATTTTTCAGTCAATCCAGCTAAATTTCCATTTGTTACAATATGTTAACAGTAACACCTAAAGTAAAAAGTGACAAATAACCTAGCATTCAATCACTTATGTGTTTTTTGACTATAAATACAACATCATATAGTGATATGATTACGCCGAGTGTTTGGGGTTAATAACCCAAAGTAAGCATTTTTAAGGAATAACAAGCAACAACGTTTACAGCAGCGATAACAATAACAAACGCAGAGACAAATCAATGACACATACTGTTGAAAAAATCGGCGGCACATCAATGAGTCAATACGATGCCGTTCGAGATAATATTATTTTTCATGGGAAACAGAACAAGCCACTGTACCAGAGGATATTTGTTGTTTCTGCTTATGGCGGCATCACGGACCTACTTCTGGAACATAAAAAAAGTGGCCAGCCCGGAATTTACAGTCTATTTGCCAATGTCAATGACAGCCACACCTGGCATGGAGCCATGGTCGAGTTACAAACGCAACTACAAAAAATCAATGCCGGCCTGTTTGGTGATACCCTTTTGTGCAAACAAGCCAATCAATTTATTGGTGCCCGTTTAAGAGACTCTGAACAATGCCTCACAGATCTGCAACGACTTTGTCAGCACGGTCATTTTGCGCTGGAATCTCACCTCCTAACAGTCCGTGAAATGCTCGCCAGTCTGGGCGAAGCTCATAGTGCCTGGAACATGGCCCAGCTTCTTCAGCGCGATGGTGTCAACGCCCGGTTTGTCGACCTGTCAGGCTGGAATGCCAGCGCAGCATTAAGTCTTGACAACCATATTCTGCAAGCGTTTGAGGGCATTGACTTAAGCAGGGAACTACCGATTGCAACAGGCTATTCACATTGTGAAGAAGGTCTGATGTACAGTTTTGATCGTGGTTACAGTGAAATGACCTTTAGCCGTATTGCTGTTTTAACCAAGGCCAAAGAAGCTATCATACACAAAGAGTACCATCTAAGCAGTGCAGACCCTCGCATTGTCGGCCCCAACAAGGCTGTACCCATTGGACGTACCAACTATGATGTTGCAGATCAATTGGCCAATCTGGGAATGGAAGCCATCCACCCACGGGCGGCCAGTGGCTTGCGTCAAAACAATATTCCCCTGCGAGTAAAAAATACTTTTGAGCCTCACCACCAAGGCACGGTAATTACCGTGGACTATATCAGTCAAACTCCTTGCGTAGAAATCATCGCAGGAATGCGACAAGTCCATGCCATTGAAGTCTTCGATCAGGACATGATGGGGTACATCCATGATCATGACCGATTGTTACTGGATATTTTTACCAAGCACAACGCACAAATTATCAGCAAAGACATTAATGCCAATACGATTACCAACTATCTTGGCGGCAGTTTACAAACTGTTGAAAAAATTGTTGGCGAAATTGAGGAGCACTATCCGCATGCCGAAGTCTCGATGCAAACGGTAGCGGTTGTTTCGGCAATTGGTAGTGATATGCAGGTATCGGGTTTGTTGGCAAAAACAGTTTCTGCGATGGCTGATGAAGGCATCAGCATACTCGCCATGCACCAATCAATGCGGCAAGTTGATATGCAATTTGTGATCGACACTGAGCATTATGACGTGGCAGTGCAAAGCTTGCACCGCCATCTCGTTGAAGTACATGAGCATGGTCATGCTATTTGTGTTGCATAATGTTGGCATAGAAGTTATCAGGAGCCTGTCCGAGAATAGATAACCTGCTGCGGAAAATCCATTTCGGCCAGATTCTTTTACGCCCTCGATTTTTCGATAAAAATCGTTAAATATACCCAATATGCCAAAAACATTACACGGGGTACCTGCGCCTCTTTTTATCAATAAATCTCAGCACTCACACTGATCCAATAGAATTAGCTTTTGTTACATAAGCACTCATCTTATTTTTGTGGGTAAATTCAGCAGCAGCATTTTTTGCTTCTTGCTTGCTTGCGTACGTGCCGATGATAATGGGATACACGATACCTTTTTCAGTATTTTGTCGCGTCACTATTTTGGTCTCAATATTCTTACTGGCTACAGACTTCCTCCAACTGTTTGCTCTTTTCTTGCTGGAAAACAGTGCAATTTGCACATTATAACGGGGTTCTTTTTTAGCAACAGCTGGTTTTGTGATACTAACTTTTTGCTGAACTTGTGACTTCTTAAGCTTCGCATTAAAACTCGAAGGTGAACGCTTAGCTGAGTCTATTTGTTCTGTGCCGGATATTTGTGTTTCGATAAGGGTGGGAGGAGAATCCAACTGGATGTTATTATCATTTGCTGCATCAGCTACACGAATTGTACTGAGATTTTCTTTTACCTTGCTACTTTTTGCAGTGACAACTTCCTCATTAATCAATGCTCCATTAATCAATGCTCCATTGAGCAATGAGTAAGCATAGAAGCCAGCCAGGAAAAAGAGCACGGGAAAAGTAAGAGCGACGAGAAATACTACGTGGAGTTCCCGTCGGGTCAATGACGTTGTATCCATTTTTTATCCTTTGATGATAAATTACGTTAAGGTCAAGGATTTGTAGCAAGTGATGTGCCATTCAATAAATAGCACCTAATAAACAATAGGTTAAAGTTAGCCATTTCTACTGGGATGGGTCGTTTTGCGCTAATCGTCAAAACTTTGACCTGTATTACTAAAAAAGCATGCAGGCTATTACGGGGGATTAGAGTCGGAGGGAAATTTACTGCGATACTAGCTAAGCGCCTCGACTGAGGACCTTCCGGAGCAGCAAATTCCTAGTGCTTGAAGAACAGCTTTGTATACGGATCTGGGGTTCGAGCTCAAATGGCAAATTAATGCTGTTATGCGAATGGCCTCGGCAAAAATATTTTCAAGGCCATAATACTTATATGTATATAAGCATACACAACTAACAATGCAAATCACTTATGCTGCTTCTTCTGTTCCTGTTTCAACTTCAGCAGTTTCAACTTCAACTTCAACAGTTTCAACTTCAATTTCAGCAGTTTCAACTTCAGCTTCAGCAGTTTCAACTTCAGCTTCAGTCTCAATACTCTCTTCTTCAGCAGGCTTAAGTTCTTCCAATTCGGCCTTTAGCTTATCGACTTCCTGCTGTAACTCAATATTTTCAGATTTTGTCTTATTTAAGGATTTTTGCAGTAAATCAGTGGCTTTACTTTTTTCAGCCAATTTCTTCTTGTTTGCCACAAGGTTCTTTTTCAATTTTTCGGCGTCTAGATGCCTTAACTTTTTCACTTCCGCACGTGCTTCAGCCGAATCTTTCTGAGTGGTTTTGATACGCTTTTTCTGCGCATCTACCTCATCTTGAAGCTTTTCTGCGCGGTTACTCAATTCGCGATTGACTTGTTCAAGACGTTTTTTGTCGGTTGATACTGCTGATAATTTAGAGATTGTATCCTTTTGCGCATCAATTTTTTTCTGTAGTTCTTCCTGCTTTTGAACACCATTTTGAATCTCGGCAAGCTGTGCATTAAGCTTTGATTCGTATTGAGATTTTAGGTCATTTTCGATTTTGATAAGCGCTTCTAGATTTTTAACTACCGACATTAATTGCATATCCTCTGAAATTGTTGAAAGAACTGGATTATTGGCCCGAATGAGCAAAATATTGGCTGGGCATTATAGGTGATTTCTTTATAGAAAGGTTGCTTTTTAAGCATTTTTTTTACTATGGTAATGAATAAATACGAACCTGGGCTATTTTTGCCGTAATGGCACAGACAAGTACTGTTCTCGTTATAGACCTAATTATCAGAAATCTATAAAAAAACCCAGCTGTACGATACTAGCTGGGTTTTTTTCAATTTTTAACCCTACTATTGCGGAGGTACTGAAAAACCATCAACCACAGTCTGATGATCGTCAGTAAAATAATCCGCCAAGCTGCTATGCAAACCCTCTACAGTCCATTTCTCTGCTCCTTTTGGATTATCATAAAACTTATCCAATGTGGGACGTTGTACGATATTGACCCTGCCTCCCCACACGACAAACAATTCACCGGAAATATGCCCCGCCTCTGGTGACACCAGATAACCGACCAGAGGCGCCACATTGGCCGGATCAAAATAGTCGAATCCCTCTTCCGGTTTTGCAAATATCTGCTCAGTAATACCTTTATTGGTCATATCAGTACGACCGCGAGGCATAATGACGTTGCAGGTAACACCATACTTAATCATCAGTTGCGCCGTTGCCATGCTCATCGCCGTAACGCCACCTTTTGCTGCCGCGTAGTTGGGCTGCCCTGCAGAGCCAAAAATCATTGCTTCTGAGGATGTACTGATCAAACGACCATAAACCTCTTCTCCGGCCTTGGCCTTTTCGCGCCAATGCTTGGTCGCATTTCTGATATTGACGAAATGGCCTCGCAAGTGCACTCGCACTACCGAATCAAATTCCTCGTCACTCATGCCAAAGATGGTTTTATCGCGACAAAATCCCGCATTGTTCACCATGATATTAACATCACCATAGGTATCCAGTGCCGTTTTAAACAAACGTTCAGAGTCACTGGTATCCGCACAATCACCAAACACAGCAATCGCCTCTCCACCAAACCCTTTAATTTCCTCAACTGTTGCATTGGCTGCTTCTTCAGCATCCGGCAGATTGATATCACTGATCACAACCCGTGCTCCCTGCTGCGCCAGCTGAATCGCTTCTTCACGCCCCAATCCGCGTCCAGCACCTGTGATAATGGCTACTTTACCGTTAATGTCACCCATTGTATTCTCTCCTGTCGTTCCTAAAAAGAAAGGGCAGATTAATCTGCCCCTTATATCGACTATCTATTTTCTACATCCCGACTTAAATACGCTCAATAATTGTGCCTGTTCCCACAGACGCCCCACAACACATGGTAATCAGTGCCGTGCTTTTATCCTGGCGCTCCAATTCATGCAAGGCAGTACAAATCAGGCGCGCCCCAGTCGATCCAACGGGATGACCAATCGCCATTGCACCACCATTAACGTTCACTTTCGACATATCCGGGTTGTAGACACTTTGCCAAGAAAGCACAACGGCAGCAAAGGCTTCGTTAATCTCAACCAGATCAATATCATTGAAATTCATACCGCTTTTCTTGAGGATCTTGGCGGTCGCATCTACTGGACCATCCAACAGAAAATAGGGGTCTGTGCCAACAACACAATCAGTGATAATTCGAGCACGCGGCTTCAAGCCTCGCGCCTTGGCTTCATCAGCCGTCATCCAAAGTACAGCAGCTGAGCCATCAGAAACCTGTGAGCTATTACCCGCCGTATGGATGCCGCCTTCGGCAACGGGGTTCAGCCCAGCCAAACCTTCCACTGTAGTATCACGCAGGCCCTGATCTTTCACCACCATTTTGGTTTCACCAGTAGGCTGACCATCTTCTCCTATTACGGGTGCTTCTACCTGAAACACTTCGCGATCAAAACGCCCTTCTTCCCAAGCTACTTTGGCTCGTCGCTGAGACTCACAGGCCAGCTCGTCTGCCATTTGTCGCGTAAGACCTCGTTTTTTAGCGATACGCTCAGCACTGGAAAATTGATCCAAAGTGCTATCCCATGGCCAATTCGCATTTTGGAAAAAACCGGGACCATTGATAACATTCGACCCCATAGTGACACGGCTCATGGATTCTACACCACAGGCAATGCCCATATTGATCGAACCCGTATTGATCAGAGAAGAGACCATATGGTTACAGGCTTGCGCCGAACCACACTGGGCATCCACGGTTAAGCCACCCGCAGTGAAATCCTCACCAATGGATAACCAGGCATTACGGGCCACATTACCTGACTGCTCACCGGCCTGTGTAACACAACCGCCTGCAACTAATTCAACGTCAGAGTATTCAATACCTGATCGGCGAACAATTTCTTTTATCGAAAGCGCTAATAATTCGATAGCATGAAAGCCATTCAGATCACCTACAATAGGTTTGCCACGTGCAATAGGCGTTCGACAAGCTTCAACAATTACGGCTTCTGGCATGGTATATCCTCATTTGGAATCAGTGGTTGCGCCCTTGCTCACGCGACCAATAAATCAAAGCAATCTGTCGTCAATCTGAGCTTGATATAAGGGCTGTTATATCGGGTCTTGCATGGAGCTCGACAATAAAGGACGGTCATATTAACACCCTGCAAAGCGTTTTTACAATAGCAGACAAGCTCAGCAAGAATTGACATTTTTTAACGACATTCGTAGCAATAATGACGCATTTCGCCAGCAAGCTGTCCGGAATTGTTACAAACAACACGTCATTTTGTTTGGAAAATACAGATAGATTCATTGATAGAAAAGGATTTTTTCCAAGTATAAAAATCTGAACATGGGCTGCAATACAAGTGGTGAGCATTTCACTTGAAAACCGACTAGAAATTCGAGCCCAACATCAGGACATTTCCTGAATCTTGCGGAAATGTTCCTCAGTAATATGGATAAACAAACCTTCACAACTTGCGGTCAACACGCCATTCGCCCAAATTTCACCTATCAGGGTATTCTTACGCCCCTTTACCTCCTTAATTCGGCCAATTAATTTCAATTCCGTACATAATGGGGTTGGTTTAATAAATCGTGTCGTCAATGTCCCCGTCACGCCTGGCTGCCCCGTCATACGCTGTGACACACCTAGAAACTGATCAAACAAAGCACATACAAAACCACCATGTACTGACTCTGGTGGACCTTCGTACTGCCAACCCAACGTTGTCGATCCATAGGCCACATTATCTTCAAACCAGATATTAAAGGGTGGCGCGATCGGATTGCTTTTGCCATCCAGTGGATTCAGTTCATAGCCCAAGGTGGTCAGCGTGCCGTAACGCCCATTCTCAAACGCCTCAAAGGCATGACGGCCAAAAATCTGTGGGCTTTGCTGCAACACTTCCGCTTGCTCTTCCAGCACATCGCCCAGTCGGTTAATCGTTTCCACATCACTGCTACAGGTCACCAGACTTTCAATAAGGTGCCGCAATTGACCAGCAACACGGCGTTTTGCCGCCCACTCCGCATCTAAAGGCTCTTTCACATCAGGAGAATCAAAAGGATCAAAAATATCAGTCATCAGTTTTGTCTCGTATAAGGCGTTTCAGATGTATTTATCTTAGAATAATGAAAAGGATTGCGTAGAGTGCACGCTAGGGCAGGCAAAAACATCACCTGTCTATACTACACCTATCTATACTACGTTAGGCAATGATGAGTAATTTACCTACACTACCGCCACGTTAGTTTACTTACACGACAACACACTTTTGCCATAACAGTTAGGAAGCACACGATGGGGCAATCAATCAACAGCTGTCGTTTCACCGCAGAACAATACTGTCAATTTTCTCAACGATTACAGGATAACCTGCTGTCTTTGGAACATTTGCTGTCTCGAGACGAATTTGGCGTAGGTCCACGTTCTCTTGGCGTCGAACTAGAGCTGTATATTGTCGGAAAAAACAACCTGCCGCAATTTTACAACCTGGAACTGGGCGAAAAAATCAATGACCCCAACCTGACCATGGAACTTAACCGCTACAATCTCGAATACAACTTTCCTCCGCTATCGGTCGACAGCGACATTTTTTCGACTCTGCACCAACAACTGCGTCAAACCATGGCAAAACTGCGCTGCGCTGCACAGGAGGAAGAGCTCGATATACTCGCCATTGGCATACTACCCACACTGCGCGGAACAGATTTTGGCCAGGCCGCAATGACAGATTTGCCTCGCTACCATGCTCTCACCAATGGTTTAAAAGGTTTTACCGATGGACAATTCCATATCGATATCGGCGGTATCGAACCTCTACAATTAGATCCGCAAACGGTTACCCTTGAGGGCGCAAATACCTCTTTGCAGATCCATTACCGAGTCAATCCAGCAGACTTTGTTGATCTGTACAACGCCATTCAGCTAGCAACACCACTGGCTGTTGCTGTATCAGCCAACTCTCCCATGTTTCTTGGACACCGCCTTTGGCATGAAACACGTATCCCTCTGTTTAAACAATCCATCGACAGTCGGCTACGCCAGCACAGCGACTGGCATGAACCTGCTCGCGTCTGCTTCGGTCATGGTTGGCTCAGAAACAGTGCCTATGAGCTATTTGCTGAATCAGTCAACCTCTACCCTCCTTTGCTCCCGATCGTTGATGATGAAGATTCAATGGCTCGCATTGCCCGGGGTGAAACACCAGAGTTGTCCGAGTTGCGTCTACATCAAAGTTCCGTCTGGCAGTGGAATCGTCCCGTCTATGATGCGGTTGATGGCGGACATTTAAGAATAGAAATGCGTGCGTTGCCAGCCGGTCCAACAGCCATTGACATGACGGCGAATGCCGCTTTTATTATTGGATTGGCTGAAGGACTCAAACCGGTCATCAACAAATTGTTACCGGCTCTGCCTTTCGATATTGCCAAGAAAAATTTTTATCGCGCTGCACATAAGGGTCTTGGGGCAGAGCTAATTTGGCCCTGCGATAATTCCAGCGGTCTTGAAACCAAGCCCGTTGTGGAAATCGCCAAACAATTAATGCCTATCGCATATCAAGGCCTGAGCAACATTGGCGTTTCTGACTCAGAATCCGAAAAGATGCTTTCGATCATTGAAGAACGCATTGAACACCGTAGAAACGGCGCCAAGTGGCAATTAACTTTATTCGATAAATTGCAAAGCTATTACTCACTTGAAGAGTCGCTTTCATTACTGGTCGATCATTATATGGCTGAAGCAGAAAAAGACCGCCCCGTGGCATTATGGGATTTACAACCATGACAGATTGTACTCCCGTTATTCAAAAACTACTCGACCCTGATCCTACTCAGTGGGGTAATTCAATTGAAGAATTTCTCACTGCACTTGCCAAACCCACATGGATAACACTGACAGGTAAAGACCAAAACCGCAGTCGAGCTATTTGCACTCTGTTACACGGTAATGAGCCCTCAGGCACTATCGCTTTGCTGCACTGGTTAAAGCAACAACAGCAGCCCGCAACAAACTTGCATTTGTTTATTGCCAACATCAAAGCAGCATTGACTGCACCGCCATTGACTCATCGCTTTATACCAGGTTCCCGTGATCTTAACCGTTGTTTCAGAGCACCATATGATGATGACATGGGCACAATTGCCAGGGCTTTACTGGATCTTCTATGGGAATATCGTCCTGAGGCACTACTGGATATTCATAATACCTCAGGATCTGGTCCCAGCTTTGCGGTAGCTGTTAACGGTGATAGCACTCACAAAGCACTCGCTTCATTATTTACACAGCGGCTAATCGTTACTGATCTTCGCCTTGGTGCATTAATGGAACTCAGCGAACAGAAGGACCATATTCCAACAGCGACTATCGAGTGTGGTGGCAGTTACGATCGAGAATCCCACAGTATTGCTTACGAAGGTATTGAGCGTTATATCAATCAGGAAGATGTGATGCACTACGATGCCGGCATAATGGATTTGGAAATATTACATAAGCCGATGCGCCTTGAGGCCGTTGCCGAGGCCAGTATCACCTACGAGGAAAATATAAAACCCGGCGTCGATATTTGCCTGCGACCCAACATAGAAAATTATAATTTCGGTGTTGTAAACAGCGATGCGTGTTTGGGCTTGTTGGGAGATAAGGGGCTGACTAGCCTACGGCTGATCAGTGCAGAGGGAGAAAAACAACTGAGCGACTTTTTCCAGATGATTGACAGGCAGCTCTTTCCTGTAAAACCATTGAAACTATTTATGATTACAATGGATGCAAATATCGCAAAGAATGATTGCATACTGTATGCAATCGAAGCTGACTGATGCCAGCTTCATTTACTGGAGCAAACTGAAAACGAGTCATTAATCTGGCAGTCCAAGCACTCTTTTTGCGATGATATTCAATTGAATCTCTGATGTACCGCCCGCAATGGTATGCGCAAAAGCAGACAGAAATTGTTTGGTCATGCGTAGTTCATCATTGTCAAAATCATCGCCCTCCCAACCCAGGCCACGTTCGCCGAGGATATCCAAGATCAACTCATATTTTCGCTTATCTTCCTCTGTACCCTGGTATTTAGCTATTATCGCAGCCATTCCAGCCAACGGATCACTCGCAGCAAACTCCTCGACAACACGTTTCATTGTGATATCAAAAGCCCGAGAGTTCATCTCATGTTTAGCAATACGGTCTCGGATAGGTCGGTCGGCAATCTTACCGTGAGCCATGCCAATATACTTTTTAGCCAGATCGACGGTTGAATCTTCAGGCCTTGCAGCGTTTTCTTCCATTTCAGCCATCATGGCACGTTCAAATTCCAGTACTCGCTTGGCTACTGTCCACCCTTTATTGATTTCACCCAAGACGTTCTTAACTGGTACGCGCACGTTATCAAAAAATGTCTGGCAAAAATGTTTTTCTCCATTGGTCAACTCTATGGCTTTGGTCGACACTCCTTTTGACTGCATATCAAACAGGATAAAAGTGATACCTTCACGCTTTGGAGCATCTGGATCGGTACGAACAAGACAATAAATCCAATCAGAATCGTCGGCATAAGATGTCCATATTTTTGAACCGTTTAATACGAATTCGTCGCCATCGCGGACTGCTTTACATTGCAGGCTTGCTAGATCTGAACCAGCGCCCGGCTCACTATAGCCCTGACACCAACGTATCTCACCGCTCGCAATTTTTGTCAAATGCTCTGCTTTTTGCTCGTCTGTACCAAACTCCCTTATAACGGGGCCTGTCATCCATATACCAAGATTCACATGTGCCGGGCGAGCGCTAATACGTTTTAATTCGTCCTTCAGCACCTGATGCTCTTCGGCAGATACACCTGCACCACCATATTCTTTAGGCCAATCAGGGCAAAACCAGCCTCGATCTCTCATAGCCTCAAACCATAGGCGCTGGTCGTCACCGCTAAATTCTACGTTTCTTCCACCCCAACATTGTTCATCCATGGAACTGGCCGGACTGCGCATTGATTGTGGACAATGTGCTTCAAGCCATTGACGAGTTTCAGTTCTAAACTGTTCTAAAGCGTCCAATGGAAATCCCCCTTCATAGTAAGCTGTTAGGCATTACTTATTATAACCATACGTTATTAGTAAATAGCATTTTGCCACACTATCGAATAAAAATCTCACTTCGTCTCTCTGTAAAACCTAAGGAGTTTTCAGAAATGACGAAATCTTTACCATTCAATGATTCCCGCATAGGCAGAAATCTAGAATTTTCAATGTGTTGCAGCAACTCTATCTACACACAAGAGACAAAAGCAGGTAGTTTCTGATAAAAGTCAGGCATTACTTTTCATTGCTTGTACACTCAAGCTGTAAACTTTATGTAGATAAAACGCTCAACCCGCCTCAATATTTGAACTATTTCAATGAGTTAAGGAGTACACTACAATAAAAAAGACAAAACTAAAACATCCATGCATTTTTTCTGAAAAGACAGCAACAAACAACGTCCTAAACAGACAGCTTAACGTACATAATCGGTCATATTTTATAATATTTGCCGTTCCAGGTTAGATTTTACCTGCTTTATGTCAGAAACCGTATGTGATCACAGCAAATACTAATCGAAAGTCTCTGTGGTATAACGCCAGAATTTGATCGATTCAGACCAGTAGTCTGCTGGTAATCCGGCTTTGGCTTTCAACTCGCAGAGAAACGTTTCTGCTTGGGGTAATTGCGTCCAGACAGTGGGTAGATAGGTCGCCCGATGCATTCCATCCTCCAGAATGAGACCGTCCACGTTTGGCACTAATACGGCTAATAACTGAGATTCATCATCCACAACAATCGGTTGAACCGGTGACAATATGGAAATCTCAAAATGGAGCTCCGCCAATTCTCCAGGACGAACAGGATTAAAACGCGGATCACACACAGCTGCGGAATACGCATTGTGCACAACACCTGCAACCAGTGGCTCTATAGCATCCAGGCAACCAATGCAGCCTCGCAATTTATTTTGTATTGTCAGCGTCACAAATGTTGCTCTATTCTGCTGCAAGGGAAATTCGTAGTCTTCAGCAGTCACAGGCATTCGCCGTCCTTCGTTAACTGCTATTTCAACTGAACGCTGCGCCAAAGCCAGCAATAGCTGCTGTTGTGCGTCACTGTACTCAACTAATTGCGTATGCGCCATAACCCACCACTCTACTCTTATCACCGGCCGTATCGCCCGAATTTGCAAGTGCCAGACAAGTCACCTGGTTACCTGCTCGTTTGGTTTCAAACAAGACGCCATTCACTGCATGACACCCACATGCCTGCTCACCCGTTAAATGATAGTCGCATCGCTCAATTGCATTGCTGGTTTCTTTATCAAGCTGACAGGCGCGCTCATATTCCAGAAAATGACTCAGATCAGAGCTGGCAATCGTGAGTGTGTCACTGCTGTTCCATAGCAACTGCAGCACATCCGCTACAGACTCGGGCGCACAGTCCCCCACAACAATTGGGATCAGAGAAAATGCACCCAGTACTTTTTGTAGAAACGGTAACTGCACTTCAAGACTGTGTTCAAATTGATGCGCCAAATCCATTTCTTTTACATCGGGCAGTCCCTGAATACGAGCGATGGCATTTCTGTCAAGAGGTATCGAACCCAATGGTGTTCTGAAATTTTCTGCTGAAGATACTGCCATACCGGAAAGGGGAACACGGTGACTGGGACCCAGCAAAAGAACACGTTGAATATCATTTTTATAGGGGCACAAAAGGTTATAGGCTTGTGCTGCTACAGAGCCTGAATAGATATAACCCGCATGAGGCACAATCAGCGCCCGTGGTCTAGGCAGGCTGGCCTTATTCGGATTTCCCTCTAATAAAGAGGTAAGCTCTCTGTCACATTGCTGCGTATTATCCGGATAAAACATACCCGCTACAGCGGGTTCTCGCGTCGAATTCTCCATGGCATCACCTCACGCCCTTCTAAATATACTGCTTAACATAAGCCTGTTTACAAAAAAATCAAGACTATGCTTGCAATCGATACCGTTTACACCTTGAAATCATCCCAGCTCTCCCCCATAGTTTTTACACAAAGCTGCTAAATGGCGTACTATCGTGGCTCTATCGTCTATCGTACCGACTCAATACTGGCATAAAGTTGATGCTGAACGAGTCCAATGTGATCTTTGCCCTCGTCATTGCCATCTACGCGAAGGACAACAAGGTTTGTGTTTTATTCGAGCCTGTCAAAACGGCCAAGTGGTTTTAACCAGCTATGGCCGCTCCAGTGGTTTCTGTGTCGATCCCATTGAAAAAAAACCCTTGAACCATTTCTACCCGGGCACACCCGTACTTTCATTTGGTACAGCCGGTTGCAATTTGGCATGCAAATTTTGTCAAAACTGGGATATGAGCAAATCCAGGGAAATGGACACCATCGCAGAAGCGGCCACACCTGAGCAATTATGTCAGGCTGCCATACAGACGGGCTGTCGTCATATAGCGTTTACCTATAATGACCCTGTCATTTTCATGGAGTACGCGATTGATGTGGCGCAACAATGCCGTGAGCAAAACATCAATACGGTCGCCGTCACCGCAGGCTATATTTGTGAAAAACCAAGACAGGAGTTCTTTAAACACATCGATGCGGCCAACGTTGATTTAAAAGCTTTTAGTGAGACGTTTTATAAAAACCTCTGTGGTGCCTCTTTAGCAACAACCCTGGACACCCTTCTCTATCTTAAACACGATACAGATATCTGGTTCGAAATTACTACACTGCTGATACCCAAGCAAAACGATTCCAATAATGAAATTGATCAATTAACCCGCTGGATTGTAAACGAGTTAGGTCAGGATATCCCTCTGCATTTCAGTGCATTCCACCCCGATTGGAAGATGCGAGATATCCCTTCTACACCTGCATCCACCCTTTCAAGAGCCCGGAACATCGCTTTACAAAACGGCTTGCATCACGTTTATACAGGCAACGTTCATGATCGCGCAGGTGGCAGCACTTACTGTTCTCGCTGTGGAAAACTGTTAATTGAACGCGATTGGTATCAACTGGGACAGTGGCACCTCGACAGCGCTGCTTGCTGTCAATTCTGCCAACAGCCGCTGCCAGGCCATTTTGATGTCCAGCCCGGAGATTGGGGTGCACAACGCCTGCCATTGCGTTTCAGCTCTTGAGGGCTGCGGAAAAATAGATTTTATGCGACCCTCTGGCCCGGACTTCTCACAAGGATTTCGCCTTGAAACTGGCAAAATGCACTAAACAAGCAGTACAAAAGATAACTCGAACTGCCGTCTTGTGAGAAATCCGGGCTAGAAACGCTCGTATGCCTCACCCTCACTGGAAACCAATATCGTCGACTGAGAACGTCGCTGAGCTTGAAAATGAATGCTGCGCTCATCACCTGTCGCATAATGACAACGAACTGATATCCGATCCAGCCAAGCGGATTGGTAATCACAAGCAAACTCACCATTGACTATTACTTTACCGTCTTCAGTAAAATTCAAAGTATTTCGTAATTTACGCTGATCTTCGCCTGCATATTTCCAAAACCCGTATACCCAAGCGATTTCGCGAGGCATTGCCCATAAAACAGCCAGCAGCAGACAGATTACAAATATGACTACAGTGATCCACTTCACCATTTTTAAAATAACTCCTTCAGATTTTTCAACGATTAGTAGAGGTTCTCATTCTCACAAAACAGCGAGAAATATTCTCGCCTATACTCTGATTTACTACTGTTTGTCAAAGGTTATTATTGATGTCTGTTGAAATACTATTTTATGCGGGACAGCTAATTGAACATAAAGTGTTCGGTTATCGGGGGGTTATTCTGAAAGTTGATAACGACTTCAAACTTAGCGATGAATGGTATCACTCAATGACAAAATCCTCACCTCCGAAAGATCGGCCGTGGTATCGCATTTTGGTTCATAACGCCAACTACTCAACCTATGTAGCGCAACAGAATCTTTATTTGGATGATTGCAACGAACAAATTAACCACCCTGAACTGGGAAATCACTTCGCTTATTTTATCGATGGCAAATATCACAGCAAAAACCAGGAGCCATTCTAGGTTCTGTCGCAAATCAGGCATGAAAACAAAGCGGCAGAATTTCTGGGCGTGACTATGGCGCCAATGCATAAAACTGTTCCGCAGCAGACAGAACTTTACCTCGTGTTTTTCGTTGTTGGCCTTTCTTGATCATGCGTACAAGCTCTACGCCTGCCAAAGTCTTCTGTGCGGACTGGA
>PIVM01001063.1 GCA_003353945.1 Gammaproteobacteria bacterium | reverse complement strand
TTTTTTACTTCAGCCATTTAATTTTAGTGTTTAATCCATTTAGATTTACCACGCATAACTTGTACTATTTCGCTAAGCTTGATATTTGACAAACGTATTTTAGTGTTTCTAAGTTTAGCGCTACGTTCACGTTTTAAACGTTGAACTACATATTCGCTTTGATTTATTCTAGATGCTAGTATGGCATGCGATATATGCGCGTAGAGAGCTTCTTCCGCCATCTTAGGTATCTTTGTATCTAAGTCAACAGAAAGACCATCAGAGATGTATTCTAATACGACTATTTTATCTACTAAGTCAGCAGAAAAAGAAAACTTATTATATCTTTCGTCTATATTAAAGTAACCATTACCATTAGCAAACTGTGGATCTAAACCATATAACTGCCCATAACCAAAACCGTAAATATCATAATAGCCTGAGCTAAATATTATGTCGTTTACTAACTCATCGTTGTTTGTATTTTTTAAAAAATTATTATCAAAGCGATCGTTAGTTATAGATGTAGTTTCAACATTGCTATCAAAGCTATCTTGAATTGGTACGCCTTTGTTATCGTCTAAAAATACATCTGTTGGTTTTGT
>PIVM01001062.1 GCA_003353945.1 Gammaproteobacteria bacterium | reverse complement strand
GCGGTATATATTAGCGATCTTTTTAGCACCGGCTGCTTTTTTTGGCAAACTGGTAATAATAAAAATTTCCTTGTCACCATCACGGGTTGCCTTTTCAAGCAATACCCGTATGCGTCTGAATTGGTGTGGTTGGCCACTGTTATCAATTATCATGATAGGCTGCTCAAAAACCTTGCCGGTCTCAATTTTGCCTGCTGCTCTCTCTTTTCCAAGCTGTGTATATGGCAAATTGCCATGTTGGCGAAAAATAATATGAGCATCTTTATCAACAATTGCACAGGTAAATTCAACGACACAAAAATTGCGATCAGCTACCCACACCTCCCCCTTTTTGACTGTCGGCAGCACTTGATTCAATAGGGAGCGCTCCTGTGCGTGACCATCTTCACAGGGAAAAACATCCACGGGAATTCCTAATACAGGGTCATAAACGACAAGTGATTTTCCCGGCAAAGCACCGGATGAAATCGATCGTAATTCCTCGATACGATGCTCGCTGGCTTCGATACAGTTGCCGTCAAGCAGTCTGACGGGGTGACCCGGTAAAGGAGACCTTCGAGTGCCTTTCAAACCCTCTATTACGGGA
>PIVM01000367.1 GCA_003353945.1 Gammaproteobacteria bacterium | reverse complement strand
AAGACAAATGCGAGTGTTGGGAGTTGAAGGTGACTCAACAGTCGGCCTACTTATGACCAATGACTCAGCTGAGGCAATTGCGTCTATCTACGGTGTGTAGTGCCTTCTCAAACTTACATATTGGAGGAAAGTAAGACCACTGATAGAATGAATTGCTCTCACGCAGGTGTCCTCATGGCGGGTGGAGCATATGTGCCACTTGATCCAAGCTATCCTGCTGTTAGAATTGAGCTGATCACGGAGGATGCCGAGTTGAAGGCACTACTGGTTAAAGATGAGGATGCATTGGCAGAACACAGAAATGTTGTTAAATGCCCTGTGCTGAGTGTGACAAACATCCTCAACGATGTACTTCTTCCAGAGCCAAGTGCTGTAAACTGGTATTCCCCTGCTCCCAACACCTCTTGCTACATCATTTACACCTCAGGCACAACAGGAAGGCCCAAGGGCGTGGTGCTGGAGCATGCAAATCTCTCTTCTTTCATGCAACATGGTGCATTGCGCATATTCAAGGACCTGGGTCCAGGAAGCCGGACCTTGCTCTCGAGCCCCATGACATTTGATATGAGCTGTGGCATTCAGTTTTCAACCCTCTCAGTGGGTGCTGCTATGGTGCTAACATCCAAGAACCAATTGCTGGATGAACTGGAGCCACTCATCAACACAGCGAAGGTGAGCTGACTGGCTTGTCATTCAGGGAATATTGCACGCATACTGTAGGGTATACAATTGTTTGTTTGACACTTCATGTGGTTCACAGATCACGCACCTCATGATGATGCCATCAATCTTTGAGCTTGTTGTCAACTGTGACCTCCCATCAGTGGTGAGCGTTGCTCTTGGTGGAGAGCACGCACCACAGTACTATGTAGAAACGTGGCACGACAAAGTGAAGCACTTTGTCATTGCATACGGATCCACAGAGACTACCATCGCTTGCACTGCAATGGAGTTTGACGACAGCTCAGTGCGTGCATCCTCCAACATCATTGGACTCCCCTTCGCTAACGTTACCTACTATGTGCTAGATGCACACCGGCAACCAGTGCCAGTGGGCGTGATAGGGGAGCTCTACATTGGTGGTGATGGCGTAGGAAGGGGTTACCTCAACCATCCTGGCCTTACCCGCAAAGCCTTCATCAAAAACCCTTTTAGCTCTGATGGAGGGAGCCGCATCTGCAAGACAGGAGATATAGTTAAGCTGCTTTCTGATGGATCCATTTTCTTCATTGGGCGGGAAGATGATCAAGTGTAAATCAGAGGTCAACGAGCGGAGCTAGGTTAGGTTGAGGTGGCCCTGCGATCCGTGAACTCATCTGTTACCCGGAGTGTAGCGTTGGCACATGAACAGAGCCTAGTGGACTTTGTGACACCTAGGAGTGTGGATGCATCTGCTGTTAAGGCCGGTGCTTCCAAGGTGCTACCCGTTACATAGTCCCTTCTGTGGTACTGTCAGTGGACTTCATCCCAACCATGTTTCTGGAAAGGCAGATCGGCATGCTCTTCTTAGTCTACTGACTTAAAGCGTAGCCAAACACAGAAGCGGTGGTAGAAGCTCTCCTGGACAGCACGTGGTTCCCAAGTCTCCACTGGAGGATGCTGTACTTGCAATCTATGAGAGGGAGCTCCAGAGTGAGGGCATGGGGATGGACAGCAACTTATTTGAAAACAGCAAAGACTCTCTCAAGACTGTTCACATTGTTGCTTCTCTGTGCAGACTTCACAAGGAGCACCCTGAGTTGCAAACTGGCAAGTGTTTCTTAACCTCATCGGTTATGGATATCTTGAGGCATCATCCACCTGGTGCCCTGCTGCAATCCTATATTGACTCTTCATTGGGTATCAAGGAGGGACTGTGGTGGCCACACAAACTGTGGAAAATGTGCCTGAAACTGTGCCAGCGCCTCTATTGGAACCCGGTAGCACAATCACAAAATTCATTGAGAGGTGTACCCACTTCCAAATGAAACCTGGGAGCTCTGCACATATGTGTTCATCTCAAAAACTAGTACACCAGCTCCACTGATGGCAGATCCTCCCTCAAAGTGTATGCCTTCATAGTCAACCATGCCAATTTCAATCCTTGTGCAAAACACCACATTGGCCCCCATTCAGAGGTTTACGCCCTTCACGTGCCTAAAGAAGCAGAAGAGTGAGGGGTAGTACGCAATTTACTGGTACAGGTTGGCTTCTACTCACCATCTAACCAGGCTAGTAGTACTAACCTAATGTTGGGATATGAGCATCACATTTCAACTGGAGGCACAGCCGATGCATCATTTGTGCCAGAGCTTAAGGGGCTCCTTCAGGTGCCCAATTGGGGCACACCATTGCACTGCCATTAACTTTATCCCTGCCAATGCAACAAAATCCTACAACCAAATGAGTAATCTATTGTTTTTTACAGGGGAAGTGGCAA
>PIVM01000366.1 GCA_003353945.1 Gammaproteobacteria bacterium | reverse complement strand
GAACTCCTCGTAGAATTCGGCCTCACCCAGGAAGACAAACGTGAATACCTGATAGGCAGTGAAGGTGGTGCAGAAACCGATGATATCATTATTAATGTTTACACCGAATGGCTTGACCAGGATGGCAGCCCGTTACCGGAACAACTGAAGGATTTTGGTTATACCGCACGTCTGGGCAAGCTGACGTCAGCAAACACGATTGAAGATTACAGTGTGTCGCTGGATGAAAACGACCAGGCCAGCACCAGCGGGCAAAGTGTTCGCTATTTCCCGATAAACCCCGGAAAAAACCTGCAACTGATACGTGTCAGTGAGGCAAATGCCGGTACTCAGCATCTCTATGTTCAGATCAATGGTGAGTCCTATAACCGCAGCCCGGATTTTTCCGGTGACCCGGCTATAGAAATAGAGCTTAACGATGCTGAGAACCGAGCATTAAACCCGTCAGCAATAGATTTTGCATCCACCGGTGCGGGTGAAGCTCAGTTGCAGTATCGGCCCAAACATTATGTCCCTTTATTAACGCCGGTATGGGATGAAGACGCTTCATTAGAAAATAAGTTGTATTACAAGCAGTGGGAGATAGCGCAGGCGGCAGCAGCAGAAAATGGCGGTACTTCACCCGATGAGCTTAATCCCTTTAAACCGGATCAGGCTTATAAGTGGCGTTATCGGCCGGAATATCATTTTAGTGTTTATGATATTCAAGCCAAGGAAATTAATAAAGGTACTGAAGATGCAGAAGGGAATATTACGTATGAAAATATTATTAATGCTGAAGACCCTGAATTTGATACCAGCAATATCATTAAGTTTATTTACGACTTAGGCGATCAGGTAGCTGACCCAATAAGTCTTTTTAGTGGTGATGCCAAAGAACTGGTGCTGGCATTTGGTGCTGATGAATTTGAACTGTCCTATGGCCCTAATGGTTCAGTCACTATCTCTAATCTATCTCATTTAATTAACTTGGGTTCAGCAGATTTTTTAACTGCTCGTCTTTATACCAATAATGATGAAAGCAATATCTTGTGGGAGTGGGCTTTTCCTGTTGTCGATCTTGATGTCGACTCCGATAACGATAATGGTTTTGAGTTACCAGAGCGAAACGAAGAAGAAGAAAAATTGGAATCAGTACTTCAAGGTAAGCTATTGGTTCTGAACTATGGTGACGGTAATAAAAATTCTGTACCTGATTATGCTGAATTTGATTATGGAGAGAGTGAGAAAAGATTTGTTCCCGTTATTTTAGAAATCCCTAATGATGTTAATCTACAAACGGGTAAAATAACCTTTATCTATGAAGGATCAGATCCTAATTCGGTAACATTGGAAACTGATACAGGTACACAGCAAACCTATTATATGCCAGATGAAGGCACATTAAGGCTATGGGCTAAAAATGCTAACGAAATAAGAAATCCTCAAGCATATACTAATGTAAACGGTTCTGGTCATTACATTAAACCAAATCAGATATACAGTCCTGTTGATTTGGGTTTCAGAGATGACATAGACATAGGGCGCATTCAAACGTTTTACATTGAAGCAATAAGAGCCAGTGCCGATAGTGGCGCTGCAACGATCAAAGTGGAGGTGGTAAAGTAATGTCCCCACTATTAACAAAATTCACATACAGTAAAACGCTATTATCAATCACAACATTAATCGGCATAGTAATCGCGTCGCCTCTTGCACTATCCGATGGTAGTATGACATTCGGGGTGAATCAAAATACCACTATTCATGTCGAACTAGGTGTGGATTATAACCGTGATGGACAAATTGATTTTGCTCCAGATGACAACCCCTTTCTTCCAACCTTCGACAAGATTACTTATGAAAATCCTTATGTGTTTTGGATTAACGATGATGATGATGAGCATGATAGTGAAACCAGCGGCAATGATACCCCGGGTACTCGCAGCAGCCTGTTAGGTATGAGCTGGAATGGTAGTTATAACTATGAGAATGGCGAAATAGATGGCACTCGCGATTTGATAGACTTCTTTCCAGTGGCAATTAATTTTCATAACTTTTTTGATGTAATTGCTGATGCAAAAGATTATACCTTTCGCATAAAACATTCGGCGCAAGCGGTAAATATTGTGTTTACCGAAATGCAGTTTGATGAAGCCGATGCTTTTCTAAACACTATTGATGTAAATGATTTGAAACCAGTATTTGGTGATTGGCAAGAAATCAGTGCTCTGCACAAAGTACCTGTGCATTATGTTGATGATGAGGGGGTTGAATTATCTGCAGAATTCATCGATTTTATCAAAGAGAATAACGGTCAGGCTGTACTATTGGTTGAGGCTCGGTCAACTACTGATGAACCCTTGATATTGGAAATAAGCAATAAAGAAGACCATGTAATCTTAACTACCAAACTACCGTTAAAGTTAGTAGAAGTGGA
>PIVM01001061.1 GCA_003353945.1 Gammaproteobacteria bacterium | reverse complement strand
TACAGAAAAAGAAAATAAAACAGCAGAGGGAAAAATAATAAAAGCTGATCAATTTGGAAGGTCGATTGAAAAAAATGTAAGATTTGAGTATATCCTTCAAGATATGCAGGAAAAGTATAACTGTACTTATGTAAATGTGAACGTTTTCCACAATGGAGATTCTACAAAGTGGGGTTTTCACTTCGATAAAATGAGCTGTATTGAAGAAGCGGTACGCCATGATCAACTTAAAAGAGGGTATAAGTTGAAGAATTGGAGCATAGAGCCTTTTGCTCAAAAGTTCGCTAAATTATACCATGAAGGACACGTTTATTTACCTAATTTACGAATTGAGAAAGATGCTTATTTCAATACTACACTAACAAGATTAGAAGTAATTTCTGTGATTTATGTCGCTATTTATGATAAAAGATATGTTGATAAAAATGGATTAGCACATATTGTTGGTTTTTTGGCTTTTCAATGGAATGAGCCAACTAATTTATCAAGTGCTAAAAAAATAAGTATGATAAAAGAAGTTGAAAGAATAAAAGAATTTGTAATAAAATAAAGTTATGGAAGTAAAAACACAAAGCATCGTAAATAC
>PIVM01001060.1 GCA_003353945.1 Gammaproteobacteria bacterium | reverse complement strand
TCAAGTTCTTTTATAGGAGAAATAAACTTATAACCTAAGTATTTAAAAATAGCTTTTAACCCTGTTATTAATGTGATTCCTTTTAGTTCTTTTGTTGGAGGAATTAAATTGTTTACAAACTCTTCAACTAAGGTGAATAATGCCTTTATCATTAATGCAACATAAGCAGCTTCAAAGATTAATGAAGCGATTGCATAAATTAAAGCCCCTACTGCACCAGTTAAAGAACTCGAAGTAATTGAAGAAATTGTAGCAATAATATCAGCAATTCTATAAGCTGATTCAATTATTTCTTTAACCATCAAATAAATGGATAAAGCAAGTAAGGCTTGTTCTATAAATGTAACTTTCTTTTCAATTATTGTTTTTACGTCTACATAATCGGAGCTTTTAATACTTCCGGTTGCTTCTAATAATGCAAAAGTTAAGCCCTCTAATCGTTCTGAAATATTATCGATTCCATCTTCTTTTATTACCTTTGCTAATATTTTCGGTTCTGCTGGATAAAGGTTTTCAATGCTTTTCATATCAACAAAGCCTTTGAAAATATTTTCGTTTTCTTGACCTTGTTGAATATTTATATCATA
>PIVM01001059.1 GCA_003353945.1 Gammaproteobacteria bacterium | reverse complement strand
TTTTTAATTGGTCTTTCTGCTGATTCGGCAGTTCTTGAAATTAAATTAATAGGAAATGGACAAGATGTAATTATTTCAGATAATACTTTTGGCGAATATTTTGCAAAAGGAAGTTTCACCATTACGGAAAATCAGCTAAATTATGTTGGTTTTATAGCTGATTGGAAAAAGATTTTTGATACTTTTGGAGGTGGACAGTATTATTTTGAATTTAAAGAAACTGTATTTTCAAGAGATTTTGTAACTGAAAGCGTAAAATATCATGTAAGCAATTACACAGACGAAAAGTCGCTTAATACCGTACGACTTCGATTTGTTCAGAATGGAATTATTGAAGACGGATTGGATTATACTGGTTTAAATTGGGTTACTGAAATCAGAATAGGTGGAAAAATGAAATATAATTCTCCTATTTTAACGCTTGATAATTACCCAACCGAAAACAGAACAGTCAGACAAATTCAAGACAAAGCAATAGAAAATTTTGAAGTAGAAACTTATTTTATACCTTCAAAAATTGGAGATTTATTTGTAAAAAATGGAGTATTAGCAAACAATGCTTTAATAACAAATTACGATCCGTTTTC
>PIVM01001058.1 GCA_003353945.1 Gammaproteobacteria bacterium | reverse complement strand
GGAGACCGACGCCGCCCAGGCCTGGGAGCCGGAGATGGTGTGGCTGATCATGGCGCTCCGTGAGGGGCGGCCACCCGAGACCCGGGGCTGGCGGCCCGACCCCGAAACCGGAGGGTTCCACGAGGTGACGCTGGACGTGCGCCTTTGAGAATTGGCTTGATCTCGCCCCCCCTTTCCCCTACACAGAGGCCCGATTCGGGTCCCCTTCGTCTAGTGGCCTAGGACGCTGGCCTCTCACGCCGGAAACAGGGGTTCGACTCCCCTAGGGGACGCCAATTTTCTCATATATTTGCACGCCGTTTGCACTCGGTTGCCGCTCTTGGCGGCACCACCGGCCATCGCCATCTTGTCGATCTCTTTCTCGACTCCGCCGGCCTCGGCCCTAACATAGGGCGGGGTGCCGCGCGCCCTCGAACTCACGCATCCCGAACCAGAGCCATCATATCGGATAAGGAAACGGCTTCGGTTCCGTCCTTGAGAGGGTAGCGTTCCGTGCCCGGGTAGACGACGAACCTCCGGTCGGGGCTCAGATCGGCGCAGGCGAAATGGAAGCCCCGGTCCAGCTTGGGCGCGAGGCTCCGTTTGAC
>PIVM01000365.1 GCA_003353945.1 Gammaproteobacteria bacterium | reverse complement strand
AAAAAATGTACACGAAAACAACATTACATTGAATGTATTTTAGAGAATAAAGATTATATCTTTGGAGGAGAAAAACCAAAGATAACTAAAAAAATTAAAAAAGTTATTATTAAAAAGACAGGTGGTGTTAAGAAAGTTAAGATTATTAAGAAAACAAAACCAAAATTAAAAAAAGAAAAGAAATTATTCAGTAAAGTATTAAGAACACCAAAGACAGTATGTTATGATAAATCAAAAGTATGTGTTGGAATAGATGAAGCTGGTTGCGGTTCTATGTCTCATGGTGTTTATATTGGTGCTTGTATTTTACCAACTGAATGTCCTACACCTAATAATGAATATAAATTAACAATGTGGAACTCAATTACAGATTCTAAAAAATATTCAAGTAATAAGAAAAAATTACATGCTTTATGTGAATATGTAAAGGAAGTTGCTATTGAATGGTCTTTAATTATTGTTGATGAAAAAGAGATTGATAAAATTAATATTCGTCAATCAAGATTAGTAGGATTTCATCGTTCGTTAGATGCTTTAAAAACAGAGTTCAATCAAATTGTAGTTGATGGTGATATATTTTATAATTATTATAAAGACAACGAACAAGTTTCTCATAAATGTGTAAAACAAGGAGATAGTAAATATCGTTCAATCGCAGCAGCATCATTAATTGCTAAATCATCAAGAGATAGATTTATGATTGAAGCACATAAAGAATTTCCAATGTATAATTGGAATAAGAATTTTGGATATTGTGGAGGTAATCATATTGGATTGATTAGAGAATATGGTATTACAAAGTATCATCGTAAAACATATGGTATTTGTAAGACTTGGAAAACATTACCACAAGGTAATTTAACAGATTTTACAGAACCAGAAAAAGTAGTAAAGAAAGAAGATGTTATATTTACTACTTGTTTAATACTTGATGATGATTAAGTTTCTTTAAATAAATATGTATTGCTTAAACATAAACTTTTCATATTTAATGCTAATTCTCTATTAATATTATTTTTTAACATATATTCATACATTGCCATTGTATGCATTGATTTATTACATTTTCCACATATAGGTTTTAAATTATAATGACTAGTATTACCACCATCATATTCAGAAATTATATGACCACATTCAAAATAATCACTTCTAATTTCTGTTCTATTACAACAAATACACTTTACATTATCGGTTTTCTTACCATAATTTATTGTCCAAATAAAATCTCTCATTTTTTGAGTAATTTCTGACTTCTTCATATTAAAGTTCTCTTTTTTTAAATCTTGTAACCAATTTTGATTTACTCGTAAATATAATCCAGGACATTTTTTATTTCTTTTTTGTATAGTTTTTAACCCGGATAATCCTTTATAATTAGTTTTATTTTTATATACTCTTTCATAAGTTTTATTTAATTTTTCAATTAAATCAATTAATTGTTGTGATTTAGTAATTTTTTTCTCTTCAATTATATAACTATTTTTTAATATATTACCAAACTCATTTACATTAAAATTAGGTTTATTTGGTGATTCTCTTGATGTAAAATATTTTGGATAGTAATTCTGAAAATAGTCAAATGTTTCTGCTAATATTTGTATGTGTGTAGGGTCATCTTCTTTATATATTTCTGCTAATGCTAAACTATTATTAATAAGTAAAAAATATTCTTTCAATTCCTTGTGATTATTAAGTTCTATAATTTTTACATTAATATTCTCAATTTTTACTTTATTTTTTTCAAGTTTATCTAATGCTTTTAATCTATGTTGTCCATCAATTATGAAATATTCTTTTTTAATTTTACCAATATATATTGGGACAATAAAATTTGGATTTTTATAAATTGATTCATATAATTCATCAACTCTTAAATTAACAATAACTCGTTGAAATGATGGTCGTTGGATTTTCATCTTTTTTAATTTTTTTAAATCCATTAATTCATTTTTTGAAATTACGTCTTTTAGTTTTAATTCAATTGATTTATATTTTTGAGTCATTAAA
The DNA here is from genome assembly GCA_003353945.1 of Gammaproteobacteria bacterium. GTDB lineage: Bacteria > Pseudomonadota > Gammaproteobacteria > Pseudomonadales > PIVM01 > PIVM01. Next base: position 414 of record PIVM01000365.1, on the reverse strand, counting down.
AATGAATCTTTGTCTAATTTAGATATATTTTTATTTAAAAAATCAATTTTTGCTTCTTTCTCATTTAATTTAATATTTAAATTATTATTTTCATTTTTCAACGTTTGGTGTTTCTTTGATAATTCGTTATATTCTGTATTAGAAGTATATCCAAAAGGCATTATAGATTATATATACATATTATTTATTCACTAATTCTTAATAAAACATTGAATATAACTATATAAAAATGCCAAGGTGTTCAGGTTATACAGCAAAACGAAATAAATGTAAAATTGTATGTAAAGGTAAATATTGTCGTTATCATTGTAAATCTAAAAGGACTGGTGGAGGAATCGGAAAAGAAATAATGACTAAACCAGATTATTTTAATTCAAAACAAAAAGGTGGTGCTAAAAAGAAAAGACGTTAAAT
>PIVM01001057.1 GCA_003353945.1 Gammaproteobacteria bacterium | reverse complement strand
ACATTTATTTGCGAAGTATTTTCTCTACTAGTAGATTCTTGACAAAAAACATGGATACATAGAATTAAATAAATAAGTAAAGTTGTTATCTTTTTTGGATTCATTCTCATATCATTAAACTCTTAATAAATACAAGGTAACTAGTATATATCTGCACCTTTGCTAACCATATTCCATTCATATTGGTGTGTATTGGTTACTTTCTGGTGTCTTTTATTTTTCAAAATCATTTAGCGTATTCTCATTTTAAGCCTCCATTCTTTGATATCTTGTAGAGGCTTTAATCTCACAATTCGGTAATATAGGAAATTGTTTATAGCTTAGTTAGCTTATAATCACCTCTCTATCTTGCTTGTGGTTTCTATTTTATATATGTAATAAGTCTCCATGTGATTTATTAGATCTGTTAAAGTTATAACAATTCTCCCATATATTGATTTTTTTTATTCTTGATACTAATTTTAGCTTTCTTTTTTGGTCGAGAAATAAATATTCAATTGGCGGACTATAGGGTATTCCTTTAACCAACATATTCCAGATAATGATACCGGAAAGTAGAACCCTTATAGTTTCTGGCAAGATTTACGT
>PIVM01000364.1 GCA_003353945.1 Gammaproteobacteria bacterium | reverse complement strand
AGTAACTGGGGAATTTTAGCCGATATTAGCTATATCAATATTAGCGATCAACAGACCAGTCCAGGGCCAACCATGGATATTGACTTCACAACTGTGATGGTTGAATTTGCCGGTATTTACCGAATGAAACTTGACGTCAACTCCTTGGATCTGATCGGTGGTATCCGGCACTATGACCTGGATACAGAGATTGATGTAGTCGGGGTTCCTCCCAGGGTCGATAAGGGCCAGGACTGGGTCGATGCAATGTTTGGGGCACGATATAACTGGGCCATTGCGGATAAGTTGGGGTTTATGGCCAGGGGCGATCTTGGTTTTGGTGGGTCTGACCTTGCCTGGAATCTTGCTGGTTTATTTGAATATCAACCTTGGAAACATGTGTCTTTGCTTTTCGGATATCGCTACATGAGTATTGACTATGAAGATGGAAGCGGAACTAATCTTTTCAAGTATGATATAAAAATGCACGGGCCGCTCTTAGGAGTGAATTTCGTCTGGTAGAAAATCATTTTTAAACAAAAATTAGGAGTAACGATATGAAGATAATGAGACCGAAATTCAAAAAATCTTGGATTGGAAATTGTGCCTTCTCGCTGTTCATTGCCTTGGCGTTTACAGCCACCTCATTCGCCGGACAGTTCGACTCTCCATATTATGATTTGGAGAAAAAAAACAAGGACAGATGGACTACCGAGGACAAGCAAATCAATGCAAAGCTTACAGCACTGGAAAAGAAGTTTGGCAAGAAACCCAATATCATTTATGTACTTGCCGACGATGTCGGTTGGGGTGAAATTGGGTGGCAAGGCGGTGGTAAACATCGAGGTACGCCGACACCGGAGTTGGACAAAATGGCACATGAGGGGATGCGTTTTTGGACCGCCTACGCAGAACCGTCCTGCACTCCGACCCGAATTGCCATTAACACAGGTCGGCATCCGGTTCGGACTGGACTGCTGACTGTTCTTTGGCCGGGACAGACCGACGGGTTATCAGGCAAGGAGGTGACGGTGGCCGAGGTACTTTCTAAGGCTGGCTACAATACCGCCATGTGGGGCAAGTGGCATCTAGGAGAAGAGCCCGATCATTTACCCGAAAACCAGGGTTACGACTATGCATACTACGGCTTGTGGAATGGCGCACCCGATAACTGGCCAGGTTCTTACGATTTATACGCAGACACACCGAGCTCTCACAAAGCAATGTTTTATGACTTCCCAGGGGAAGAGGAATATTTGAAACGAACCGGTATTGATCTTTCGGTTGCCGGTTACGTTGGGCGTAAAGGCGAGGGACGTAAACCCATTGAAGGCATTGCCGGTAAACTGGGTCCTGAACGGCAAGAAGCTTTTGAAGCCGAGTCAATAAAGCAGATTACAGCTTATGTTAAGGACAACGCCAAAGGCGACAAACCTTTTTTCATATATTGGGCAACCTACACACAGCAGTTGCAGGGATCGAAAGCTCACCAGAACGACAAGCATGTTGATAAAGTGAATGCACAGGCTTCTGAGATGGCAGCCCACAATGCACACATGAAACAGTTGCTTGATACCTTAAAAGCGGAAGGTATTGCCGAGAACACACTTGTTGTCTGGATCAGCGATAACGGACCCATGTACGCCTTCTATCCAAACTCTGGCTACTCTTGGTTGAAGGGTGGTAAAGGCGATGTTACAGAAGGTGGTGTGCGTGTTCCAGCAATGGCCTGGTGGCCGGGTATGATTGCTCCCAATCAGGACCCTGTAGACATCCTGCACATTACTGATTTATTTACAACGGCTGCTCGTCTGGGTGGGGCGCTTGATAATATTCCAGATGACCGCATCACAGACGGTGTCGATCAGACAGCGTTGTTACTGCTTGGCGAAGACCATGGGCGGCGTAATGTTATGTTCCATTATAGCGGCAGCGTCCTTGGTGCCATACGTTATGAGGACTTCAAGGTCCATATAACGGAGGGGCACGGAGGGCTACCGGGTATGGATTTTTACAATGTGATGCGTGACCCCGGCGAGAAGTATGGTGAGCTCTACCCAGGGCTATTCGCAGTGACTCCAATTCAGATCACCCTGCGGGAACACATGAAAATGATCCAAAAATTCCCCCATCGTGAATCAGAAGTCACGCCTAAGGGTGCCGAGCTTACACCCCACGACTAAATCAACATAGCAATCGTATTAACTCGATCAGCCAGAAGCGGCACTACGCTTCTGGCTGACGGTTATGCGAAGTATTTGTCAGATTCAATTCAATGAACCAGAAACAGCATTCAATAGATCGCATTTTAGCCGGTTCAGAAAAAGTCTTAACTGATTTTGGATACCATTTTGGAAAGGGTTCGCCGCTTTCATTCAATTACAAGGAAGATTCTCAGCGCTTACATAAATGGATACAGTCTCGCTCGGATAAATTGATACGTTGGTTCG
>PIVM01001056.1 GCA_003353945.1 Gammaproteobacteria bacterium | reverse complement strand
GCGGCAGCTCTAGTGATTAAATTATTGTGTCCTACGTTCCTATCAAAAGTAATGAGCATATGTGTAAGGTTCCCAAATAGCGGTCTAATATTTATCTATGAGCGTTCTACTTTTCCTAGCACTGTAGCCTTTACGTTCTGCGTTTCTCTGCTTCGCTGTACACAACTCACTCGTCCCGATCACAACTACGAGTCATATAAGTGTCGGGTATGGCCGGTCACTCCCAAATCTGAACGGCCAGCCAACAGCCCGAAAAGTGGCCGGCCAATGGCCGGCCACTTTTTGGCCGGCGGCAGCTCTAGACATGACCCAACATATCCGGCACTTATGTGATTCATAGTTGTGATCGGGGCAAGTAAGTTGTTAAATGGCCTGATAGTTCGTGACAACTGGGTGACAGTCGGGTGACAGTTGGTGAGCCCATGGGGGGGGTTTCTTTGATAGTAGTCGACACCTCAATGCCTGACACTTACCTTCTCCCATATTTATCCAAACTTTTACCCAGAGACTGCAGCTATATTTCCTTAAAAAGCAAGCGCTAAATGAACCAGTTTCAAGGTTAGGGATCGATTAAAATGTAATTACATCTA
>PIVM01001055.1 GCA_003353945.1 Gammaproteobacteria bacterium | reverse complement strand
GAAGGACAAGACGTATACTCTTACAAATGCACTTTTAGATGCCGTATATGCAGGAAGGTCAAATACAAATACAATTATTGCTGCCCAAGAGGCAGCTCCAGATGGTCGTTCAGATGGTTTTGCAGCTGATACTTGTGCTAATTACAGCGTTACGAGAGGAGATAATGAGTCTTACAACGACTGGTACTTACCCTCAAACACTGAGCTTGAGATATTATTCACTATAGAAGCAGAGACTGGGCTTTTTGGTCTTAAAGATGGTCGGTATGATTCCTATTGGACTTCTACCGAGTATCAGGGTAATACTGTTGAAGCTGTTAATATAAAGAAGATTGCTTTGTATCGGTATCCCGTCAGCGGCGGCAGCGACGGCAGCAACGAGTGGAAGCACGATGAAAAAAGTGTGCGTGCTATTCGGGCTTTTTAACTATTTACCAATTTAAGCACGTAGCGGTTAATTAAAAAAAAAAAATGGCACTCTATTACAAATTACAAGTTTTTAAGGATGTTTGCACGCTTGTGCAAAAGGTGTTTTTATATACACTTGGGCAGGATATAAAACATGATGCCATAGTAAAGAAACAAGCTGA
>PIVM01001054.1 GCA_003353945.1 Gammaproteobacteria bacterium | reverse complement strand
CGATCTCTAGGTACTAGTACCTAGCTACATGAAGCTAGATAGAGTGGGCCCGGGTGCCCTCTAAGAATTTTTCCCACGTGCGTACATAGAGGGGACCAAAGGGCCATTTTAGCAATTAGACCAACCCACCCCTTTTTTAGTTGTAAAAACATCCAGTATGAAAATAGCTGATCATCCGCCCTTATTTTCGTCGCACACTCTCTGGCTTTGTATGGTGGTGTTTGTCTGGCAGGCTTTCTCCCCGTTTGTCCCCTTTTTATTATTTCTTTATGACGTCATTGTCTGACACATTTTCTATTATCTACTCTGGCTTAGAATCTTGAAAACACGCAAATTTGGATCTTCTCTCTGTGAGACTACTATGTTGTTTTTCGCTTGGTGTGCAGTGGTTCTATTTTCAATTGTCTATCGGCCCTTAGATAGTTGAAAACGCACACGTCTCACAAACGACATTGGTCATTTGTTTGAGAACTGTCACAACACATGGGGTCCTTTTCGGTTTCTTGTTCGTCGACAGGTCGTTAACTCTAGTTGTTAGTTTTCAGGTGCTTCACCCATGCGTCTCGTAATATTACTTTCTTGTAAGTGGC
>PIVM01001053.1 GCA_003353945.1 Gammaproteobacteria bacterium | reverse complement strand
GAAACACTTCTCCATGGGGAATCCAAGGCAGCTTAAAAGTATTTCTGCAAATTTATTCCGTTAATCCTAAATTCTACTCATATTCAGTTTGAGCTCACCATATTTTATTACTAGTAGTTTCGCTTCTACTTTCATCATGCATGAGCATTGCGACATTAACAGAAGATGGGGATAAAGAATTTAGTGAACCAGACAACTGTCCAGAGGACTGTACCGTTCACAGGGTATATGGAGGCACATCAATCGATATATGTTTATTGAGATCTGGTAGTGAAGCTGGGCAGGGTGGAGCTATTGCATTCTTTGATCTTCCGTTTAGCCTAGTCTTGGATACTATTGTTTTGCCTTATACCCCACATTCCGCGCTTCGCGGACAACAGTTTGAGGGCTCTTCTCCGCTTTAGTGAGTGAGCTTATGCATCTAAATAGAACATAGATTGATCATCAGGGAGGGATGACTGCCTGATTTTATGTTTAAAATACTCAGTATCCCTGATGCCTCTGGCGCGTTTTCGAATCATCCCGATACTGACGTTTCCTGCCTCAATTCTGGCACTGGTCAGCTTGTGTTTTGCATAATTACAGATGCCT
>PIVM01000363.1 GCA_003353945.1 Gammaproteobacteria bacterium | reverse complement strand
CATACAACTTTAATCAGCTCATTAATGACGTGCTTGGTGATGCTGTGGCCGCCGATTTGCTGTCAAGTTCCAACAAAAAAATAAAACTGATTGTTAAGCGGTTGGAACTCGGGCTAATACTCGACATGTCAAAAGCAAAACATCTCGCCGCTGTTAATGCGTTGAAAAACGATAATAATATTGTTGGCTTTAACGCCGCAGAAGCGGCCGCGCTTAAAGCGGGTAATCTCGTTGACGGGATTGTGCAGTGAAGGCGCATGTTATTGTAATTTCTATAGCCTTGGCTGTAGCCTATTTCCTCAGATCTGGAAAAATACTTAACCACTTTGTTAAAGATGAATTCCAGGGATATTACGATAATGTTTCACCAAAGTTGTTGGTGATGGTTGACGAATTCCGCGCCAAGTGGGGTCATCCTGTGTTAATTAGTTCGGCTAGTGGGGCGGTTGGTAGAGAAAACGGCTCGCACGATACCAGCCAGCATAATATCGATAAATGGGGCGAGGTGCGCGCCCTGGATTTGATGCCAACTGTCAGCGGTGAAAGCATGAGTGCAGAGGATGCACAAAGAGCGGTTGAACTGGCTACCGATATCGGATTTACAGGTATCGGCGTTTACAGTGACACGGCTCCTTATTGGCTATTGCATGTTGATGTGCGTGAAAATCGTATAGCGGGCTATCCGACCACATGGGGCCGCGTTGCAGGTAATTACACAACATTGTCTGAGGTACTGGCGTGACTTTGTTTAATAACTATCAGTTTGCTGTCGTACTGGCTATTGGGGCTGTTGCGCTGTGGTATGCCAAAGACAAAGCCGGTGAGTTAGCTAATGCTGTTAGTCCGACTAATAACAACAATATTTTTTCTCGTGGAGTGGATGCCGTTGTAGATGTGTTGGACGATGGTGTCGACAACGATTCAAACTCACTTGGCACGTTGATCTATGAAAAGACGCATGGTGAATGAAAAATGAAACCTTTTTTGATTACTGTAGCGGCAACCATTGTTGCCGCGGTAATTGTTTCCGAAATGAAAAAAGCAAAGGTGATCGTTTAATGGATTTCCAACTGGCAGAAATCATTATGACGGCTGTTGTAACTGGTATAACATCCACTGTGGGTACGGTGGCTGGTATCAGGGTTCATATCCAGTATTTACGTGAACAGGTGACTGAGGCTAAGCAAGCGGCCACAAGAGCGCATCAGCGCATTGACCGTATAAAGCAATCTGCATTTTGTGATTCTGCATAAAGTGTCAACCAAGTGTCAACGCAGCTAACCGCTATATGTATATATATACAGTATGGCTAGCTGTAAGCTTTTGATTCTTTGGTAAGTGGTTGATTTGCAAAACCTTCGCAACGGGTTCAACTCCCCCCGCCTCCACCAATTCCTTATAAATCAATAGGTTACGAAACTTTTCAGGTGGTGATCCACAATGGTGATCCACACTGAGTAATCTATTGAATGAAGATTCCATCCCATTTATGGCTATCTCGCCACAACACCTACTATTTTCGGGTCCGTATTCCAGTAGAATATAAGGCCAAACTCAGACGCTCTGAGTACCGTGTTTCACTAAAAACCAGATGTCCACATACTGCCCGCAGAAAGGCACTACAGCTCTGGTTAGAATACGACCACCTAATAACAACTATCAACGACATGACGAAGACTCTCTCAGAAGACAATCTGGACCAACTGATACTGGGCGTATTTGAGTACCATCTAGAAGAATATAGGCTTGATGTGGTGGATGATGAGATGTTTCAAAATCCTACCTACATCAACAAATGCAAAAAGGCACATTTTGAACTGGAAAAACGATTAGCTCAGAATACAGGCCAATGGCAACCTGATGACACACTCCAGCTCGGCATTCTATCTTCATAACATAGACACTCGATCTACAACCCCGTTTGTACAAAAGCAGTTCAAAGCGAACGCAGATGGGATCTTAATGTTCTTTGCCAAAACCAACCTGCTAAGGGTGGAAGGTAAGTTCTCGGAGGCAGAAGAGGCCATCGATAAGGAATACGATAAGTACAAAGCCAAAACAAACAACGCTAAGACAGACAACGCCCCAGTAGTTACTACAGAGAAGCTGGAACAATTGATAACTGGCCTTGTTCATCAACAGGATAATAAGTCACCTGATATTCCAGCGGGCATTACCGTAGCACCTATTTCTACTGTAATAGAAAAGTTTCTGAGTCATTTAAAAATGACTGGTGGTAAAAAAGCCCCAACTGTTCGGCGACAATTAGGATGTCCGGTTTGACGACAATTATCTTGGCCGGTTAGGTGTGATAATCGGTACTTTATTTTCCAGATGGAGAGTGAGGTGCCAGGTCAAAAAATCACCCGACAACAAGAGGAATTGTATATGCACCATCGTCAGAATGGCTGCACTCAAAAAGTAGCCGCTGCGAAGTCTGGT
>PIVM01001052.1 GCA_003353945.1 Gammaproteobacteria bacterium | reverse complement strand
CAGATACTACAACTTCTTCCTCATTATCAGATACTACAACTTCTTCCTCATTATCAGATACTACAACTTCTTCCTCATTATCAGATACTACAACTTCTTCCTCGTTATCGGATACAACAACTTCTTCCTCGTTATCGGATACAACAACTTCTTCCTCATTATCAGATACTACAACTTCTTCCTCGTTATCGGATACAACAACTTCTTCGTCGTTATCGGATACAACAACTTCTTCAGTTTCTGATACAATTTCAATATCATCAATGTTCATTTCTTCTTCTTCAACTTCCATTTCAATTTGATTCCCCTCTTCATCATAGAAGTTACCTTCACTATCTTTATAAATTGGTTTTCCTTCTTCATCTTCTCCATATAATTCCATTTCTTCACCTTCCTCATCTGAAGCTACAACTTCTTCAGTGTCTGAAGCAATTTCCTCTTCTTGTGTTTGACTTTCTAAATGTTCTAAAATCAATGCTTTCATTGCTTTCTTTTTCATTTTTTTTGGTAATTCAATTTCTAATTGTTTTGCTAACTTTTTCATTTGTTTTTTTGTTTTCATTGTTTCTAATTCTGAAATCATTTGGTCAAT
>PIVM01000362.1 GCA_003353945.1 Gammaproteobacteria bacterium | reverse complement strand
CGTGGAAGCTGAAGCTCCTTCTGATGGCAAATCTGCCACCCGAAAAATGGTAGCGGTCTGTTTGTCACAACTGTACGACTTTTGAGATGCCACTTTCGCAAGCGAGAAGTCGGAAGGGTCTTCCAATTATTCTTAGCGCCGCGACCACCAGAAAAACCCGGCCAGAACTGCCGGACCGACACAGCCGAACAGGCTAGTCCAGACCGGAATCACCGTCCCAGCAATCATCAGTTCAGCACCAGTTACCAAGCGTAGCAAGTGCGCCAGTGAGACAACCAGTAGCACCACCAAGACGATCACTTCGACCCGGCGTGCCATTTGTTGTTTGATCATTGCCTGCTTGCGAGCCTTGTCAGGATGTGGTGTACGCATGCAAGGTAGGCCTCTGGTAGGAATTTTTGTTCCAGCACGAATTCCCTCCTTGAGAAAAGACTTCTTTCGGGGGGGGGCTGTCCTGAAAAGTATATCTAACTTTATACGTTTTTTAGTCCATGCTTTAGGGGCATATCAAAAAAAACGAAATAACTATATTTGAACGCAGAAATTGTTTTGCCTCAGTCGGAAATGGAGAATCAACCCTGTTGAGTTAGTGGGTTGAAAGTTTCCCCTTCCGGGGCGCTTCTGTGTTGGGCGGGGTTGAGTTTTTCCTGCCGCCGTTTTTGTTTTCTTGCATCTCGGGCTGCTTCGAGTTTGCTGTCTCGTTCTGTGGAAATCAGTTTCTCGCGACCTTCCAGTTTTGCCTTGGGTGCAACATAGCCTAACGAACTATGAAGCCGCTCATCGTTGTAATGGCGGATGTAGTCAGTAATTTGCTCTCTGGCTTCCTCAACTGATAGTGCCACCTTGGGCCGGATGCATTCATGCTTGATGGTTTTATGCCAGCGCTCCAGCTTTCCGTTACTTTGCGGGTAGTAGGGCGATGTCCGTACGTGGGTCATGCCTGCCATCCGAATAAACGCTTTAAAGTCCTTGGCGATAAACTGAGGGCCGTTATCGGAAATAATTCGCGGGGTGGCTTGGGGAAATCTCTCCCTGGCCCGTTGCAGAATAATTTCCACATCTTTTTCGGTCATTGCCTCGCGCAGTTCCCAGTGAACGATGTAGCGGCTACAGCCATCCAGCACGCTGCATAAGTAGTAGAAGGTGCCACAGATGTTGACGTAAGAAACATCAATATGCCAGTGCTCATGGGGCTTAAGCGGCTGAACAAAACCGGTCCCCTTCTTGGATTCCTTACCGTTCCAGCGCCTGAGTAATTTGGCTGCGCTCAGGACACGATAAACGCTGCTGGGGCTGACGGCAACGACATCCTGATCGAGCATCATAAATGTCAGCCGACGGTAGCCATCCAGCGGGTGCTGCTGATAAAAGTCAATGATCGCCTGCCGCTCCCAATCCTCCAGCCAGAAATCGCGGGGGACCGGGGCGTTGTGTTCATTGGTTTTACCGTAGCGTTGCTGCCAGCTATAGTACTTGCTGGATGCGAGCCCCAGCCAATCAAGAAGGTGCGTCACTGCAATGCCGGTGCGCTTGGTCCAGCGCTTGATGAAATCAACAACGGCATCACGGATGTCATGGGGGACCCAAGACGCTTTCAGAGTTCCCCAAGTTCCTTTTTTAGCTGGATGTGCTCCTCCAGCAGCTCTGAAAGGACTTCATTCTTGGTTTGCAGCTTTGCTTCGAGTTTCTCTATCCGCTTCTCTTCGGCTTTTTTCTGCCGGGAGTTGTCTTTCTCGAAAGCGGCAGCACCGTTCTCGAAAAATTCCTTCAGCCACCGGTAGAATACAGTAGGTTGTAGCTGATATTTGTCACACAGATCCGAGACAGGGATCTGGTCAACCAGATGGCGTTTGAGGATGGCAACTTTCTCTTGGGCCGTGTAGTTTTTCCGCTTTTTTCGCATGGTGAATTTCTCCGTTCGCGTAGTCTAACTCAAACGAAGCGATTCTCCAATTCACGCTGAACCAAAACAAAATTGCCCGGTCAGCAAAAAAATGCCCCGTTTCAGAGGAGGCAGAAACGGGGCGAATAGTCCTAATGGACCAGAGAGAGGGGTGTTTATTGGTCTATTTTGTAACGACCTGTGCCCAGGTCAGAATTTCGCCGATACAATATCGAAGACCGGCATCGCCAGCAGATAGGTGATATCGACAACGAGGACGAAGTCGCTTTTTTGCCGTCTGCGGAACGATTTTCTGTCAACGGGTATATTCACGCGGTTCATCTTATCCCGCGCCATAAGAGCAATGCCGGTGCCAAGCAAACAGAATCTGCATACAAACCTCAAAAAGATCTATTTTTCAGGATGTTAAGTGACACATGGAAAAAATTGAGAGGGGGATTTAACCAGATTCAGCTCTGGGGGAATAGAAAAGTCGTCCAAACCGGCCAAAATTGGCCGACTCGGACCAATTTAGAGCCTGGAGACAATAAGAGATTATTGGTG
>PIVM01001051.1 GCA_003353945.1 Gammaproteobacteria bacterium | reverse complement strand
TTTGAGGTACAACATGTTTCAATTTTCTCCGGATTTGTCAGCAATTTTATAATACGTAGTAAAATAAGGTGTGAATTGGCCGGATTTTAATACGAAGTTAGTTTTTATTGGCCGGATTTGAGTACCTGAATGTTAGGTTATTCTTCGCCGGATTTGAAGTTGAACTTAATTTATTGGTTTTATAGTCTATTTACATCCGCTATTCTCAATTCTGATATTATGCCTGGATTACTACTTTTTGAATGGGTTTCTTAAATAAAAGGGATAAGTAGTCAACTTTTATTAAGAAACTGCATTTTATTGGCCGGATTTTAGTGCGTAGCTTGTTACTTCACTGATTTTTTATGATATTATTCTCCGTTTTTTTAATTTATAATCAATTCTTTGGTTTTTAAGCTTATCCTTGGCCGTTTTTTGAGTATTTTATTAACATAAAATTGCATTTATCTACTGGATTTGAGTAAAAAAGATGTCGTTTGTTGGCCCTCAATGCTTTAATCGGGCAGACACGTCATCTTTTTCTAATTCTCTGCCGGACTTCATGTCTTTTTATCTCCGAGACGGTTTTTTTGAGCTAAACATTGTAAATTTTC
>PIVM01000149.1 GCA_003353945.1 Gammaproteobacteria bacterium | reverse complement strand
TCTGTTAAATCAAACAAACCGTAGTTCAGCGCGTTGCTTCCGTGTTTATCTGTTGAGATATGACTGGGTTTCATATCTGAAGTGTTTTGATGATGGACCATTTCAAATAAAAAGTTACCTTCATATTCATTCGTGCCAATGACGCGACTGGCTAGCGAGAAACCGTTAAAGATCTCGTTGTAGCCGGAAACACCAATACCTTGACCAAAGTATTTTTTGGAGCGTCGTGCTTTTATATTGCGTAGACTGGTTTCAAGCTTGAGCCCATCGAGGCTAGCATGCATGATGGCGTCAATGTACCACTCTTTATAAATGGGGATTTTAGCGGCTGCATTATTTATTAGATTCGCTTGTAAATATTCATCCTTGAATTATCCCTTAGATGCACTTAACTTGTCAGTACCAAACACAAGGAAAACAATAACTTTGATCAGTTTTTACGCCAACTATTATCGGTGCGCAACCATGGCAATATACTCACTCTCTTTAAATAATGCCTCAGGAAAATTGATAGCAGATCAGCAACCATGAACGACGAAGTGAATCCCAACAATCAATTGCCTGTCGGCTATCAACTAGGTGCCTTTACTATTGAAGCAGTATTGGGCTGCGGCGGCTTTGGTATTACCTATAAAGCGCGGGATAAACACCTGGACCGTCTGGTAGCCATCAAAGAGTACTTTCCCTTCAATGCTTCTCGATTGGCAAATTATTCGGTGGTGGCGAAGGATGAAGAGAGTCGTTCAATTTTCGATTGGGGTCTGACCCGCTTTCGTGACGAAGCCCGAACCATGGCCAAATTCAAGCACCTCAATATCGTCGCAGTAACCCAATTGGAGGAACTGAACAGCACGGTCTATATCGTCATGGAGTATGAGCATGGACAAAATCTGAAACAATATCTGGAGAGCTTATCCGAAGCACCTACGGAAAGCTGGCTGGTTAATGAATTGATACTCCCCTTGCTGGACGGGCTGACACATATGCATGCCAAAGCCATTTTTCACCGCGATATTAAACCGGAAAACATCTATATCCGTGCCGATAACACCCCCATTTTATTGGATTTTGGCTCTGCCCGGCCGGGACTCCCCGACCAAACCTGCCATATGACAACGGTGATCACTGTGGGCTACTCCCCTATGGAACAATACAGTGAAACCGGTAAACAAGGCCCTTGGACTGACCTCTACGCTCTGGCTGGCACACTGTATTACGCCATCACTAACCAGAAACCACCCGCTGCCTTGGATCGCTTGCAGGGTGATCACTACAAGCCCATTGCTGAAATCGCACAAGGCCAGTACAGCCCCATTCTACTATCCGCGATCGATTGGGCTATGGAACTGCAACCCTGCCAGCGTCCCCAAAACGCGCAGGAAATGCGCCAGGCACTGATTACGCAACAAGTTGCGCCTCAGACCGTCTCACACGCTGTCAATACCAAAACTCAGCATCCCCGGCAAATCACCTCAACCACTGATACGGTTATCCAAAGCGCCAGAGTGCAGGATCAAACACAACCTTCAGCCCCAGTAAGCAAGCGAAATCTGCCACAAAAACTGGGAGTAGCTATCACAGTGTTTGGTGTTGCCATAGCAGCCTGGTTGGTTTTAAATCTACAGCAATCAGATCCAGTCATACACACTTCGCAGACCATCGCTACTGCAACGCCGACGCCGACCGAAGTAACTACACCTGAAGTAACTACACCTGAAGTAACTACACCTGAAGTAACACTATCAAATCAAAAGCTTACCACAACTGAAGCCACTCCCCCTTCCCTGCCAGAACCAACACCGGAAGCACTGTTGCAGGATGCTTTTACCACTGCTAACCAAAACTTATTGCAACACCGCAAAACTCAACTTACCGGTACGATACTGTCATTCATCTCACACAAGTCCAACTTTCAACAATGCATAGAATCAAAGTGCCAGCAATTGCTCACGTTGAAACAAGAGCTTGATCAAGCCCGCCTATCACAATGGAAGAAATCGCCATTTCAGGGCACACTACATGTCAGCGGTAACAGTACAGATCTGGTAAGCTGCCCCTGGCGCGTAGAGGTACAAGAAACCCTGAGTGACAACAAGCAACGCTATCAACAAACCCGTCACTACTGCACAAGCAATGGGCTGGATCGACAACTACAGGAAGCAAGCTCAATTCAACAGCAATCACTTTAAAAATTATTACTTCATTACTTTCAGGAGATAGCTTATGGATAAACGATTACCTTTAGCTGCACTCATTGCTGGCAGCCTGCTAACAAGCTCATGTGCTCAATTGCAAGAGGATATCAGCAAAGCAGGTGTTGGTGGCGCCGCCATTTTTGCAATCCTGGGCGATCGTTTTTGTGGAGAAAAACACCGGGGAGCTTGTATCGCTGGCAGTGCCGTCCTAGGTTACACCCTGGGTCATGCACTTGAGCGCTACCTCGATAAAGAGGATAAAGCCAAAAGAGCTAAGGCCTTAGATCAGGCAGTAAGCAAAGGCGGTGGCCCCCACACTTGGAGCAACCCTGAAACGGGTAATAGCGGCACAGTAACCGTGATTGCCAACAAACAGCGTAAGGAGCAAAATCAGGTTAAGGTATTAAAAGGAGCCGTTAAAACCGTGCCACCCACCGACTTGATCGGCGAGTTGTACCGGGTGAAAAGCTCGTCCAAAGTGCGTGGCGGACCCAGCACTGAATATGTCGAGCTTGGCAGACAAATGGCTGGAAATATAGTACATGTTTACGGCAAGGTCAGAGGCAAGAATTGGTATAGTGTGCAAAACAAGGGGGTTATCGTCGGCTATATTCATGGGGACCTGTTGGAAAAAATGGTTACCACGGATAACCAACCTGCACCTCAGCCAACACCGCAGCCCGAATTGGCCGTCGCTCAATTAGAAAGCAGCACTGTTGATGTCAGTATCGAATGCAATACGGTACAGGAGAATATAACCGTGAAAAATGGAGAAAGCGGGACCCAGCAAGTCACTCTATGCCGTGGTCCCAATGGGTGGAGTCAGGTATAGCCAAAACATCAGCAGATCATTCGAGAAATTGCCGCTCGCCCTGCCCTGATTAAATCTAGAAAATTCAGTTGCCTACGTATCATTTTCGCACTCAACTGGGTTTTCTAGGACCATACATCTCTGAGGCAAATGTGTGTCTGCCATATAATGCTATGCTACAGCTTATGTAATGGCACTAAAATCACCGCAACAATAGAGATAAGACCAATAGTCTATGAATGACGACAAATTTGATTTAGGTACTGAGGAGCTGTATCAAAATTTTCGGATTATCAACTCATTACCGCTTATTCGGTTTGGTTGTCTGGCAGCCATAGTCGTCTATTTTGTTACTGCCTTTCTTGAGGCTTATGTGTTCCTTGCCATTGATCAGGAAAATTCACCTTGGTTTTTGATTACAGCTATCACTTGCTTGTCCCTTGCTGCCCTATACGAGGTCCGGCCGGTAAAAAGGCCAAATTTAGCCACTAACTCCGTAACCTATTGAATATATTAGGATAAACGACATTCCTCTAAATCTGTAAATCAAATCCCATCGGCTTCACTTTTCTCGACATATCCAAGTCAAAACTTCCAAGACGGCCGAGATGCTCTGTATGGTAAGGTGAAAAACCAGCCATATCTTCTTTGGTGATGTCATGTCCTTCCACTTGTAATTGATTAAACACTGCTGTCATAGCGTTAACATTGTACAAGATAGCCATGTTGGCGAGTAAGTGGTTGTACTTCACTATTTTGCCCTGCTCATGTTTCAAATTAAACGTAATTTTTCCACCATTAGCAAAGAAAAGCCATTGAGCAAACTGATTGAACTCTTCACTTTTGCAAGTCGCTGCCTGAATCGTTTTACGCAGATCAATGTCGGTAATGTACTCCAGCAAAAACATTGTTCTTACAACTCGACCAAGTTCACGAAAAGCAAAATAAAGCTTATTTTTCCGATTTTTAGTACCAAAGCGCCGTAGGATCGTAGAGGCCGTTATTTTTCCGGCTTTTACTGACATGGCAGTCCTCATCATATCAGGATAGTGTTTCTGTATGAGATTCCATTTGATAGGGTCGGTGAACAGTGAGCTAATATGTTCTAACACCATACTGCGATCAGGCTTGTAGAAGTTGAGGCCCTTAATATTTCGAATGCGCGGCATCAATTTTATGCCAAGGAGATAAGCCAACCCAAACACGGGCGTTGACTGGGCGTGGGTATCTCCGTGTACAGTATCAGGATTAAAATCCGATTCGTCATTCAGTAGCCCGTCGAGTATGTAAATCGCTTCATATACGCCACAGGGGATAAATCGACTAAACAACGCAATGTACGTGTCTGACACATGGTAATAGGCGATGCCACCATAGGAGCCGTATCGTATGTGGTATTCGGAGAGCAGATTATCTTCATAGAGATCCAACAATTTCCCATCGGCAGACACACTGTTGCCAGATCCCCAATACTCAATCAGCCCGTAGTTTTTATAGGAATTGTTGACTCTAATAATCGCTTTATCCAGTCGTTCTTCAGTTACACGCTTTAGATTAAGCCAGGCAACCTGTTTTCTTGAAATACCCCGGACTGAGCGCATGGTTTCTGTAGGACCAATATTGGTGCTATAGCAAAAGAGTGTTAAGACAAATCGTAGCACTGGATCATCGATCCGGGACTCAAACCCAGACAAGGGACCAAAGTGTCTACTGAGATTAAGCCAGTTTTCCACATCGATTATAACATCAAGCAAGTTGACTTTTTCTAAGCGCTCGCGAAGCAATTCTCCTAATTTTTCAATTTCGGGGGTGGGGCCTTCTGACTTTGCTTTACCAATGATGAGTTTACCTTTCTCGATCCGCACCGATTCGTCATCCGGAAAAATGCTATCCGCTTTATGGCATGCGTTTGTCAAATTTTGTTTAAGATGCTGAGTAAAAGCCACATCCCCCGGGACAAGCCCCACTTCTTCACAATAAGGTTCCAGCTGCTCCTCATACTCGTCCCAGGAAATCATCTGCTCGCGACAGTCGTCAAATTTTTCGCTGTAGGGAATAAAAAGATCACCGGTGGCAAGCTCTTCGGCGATTCGCACAAACACGCACAGTTCAAAGTAAGCTTTATTTACATGCGTCACTTTGGCACTTTTAGTCGATTTTCCGGTTACAAACTTCCACCATTTGTCGCGAACCCAACGAATATTCAACAGATTTTTTGATTGTTTTGAGCTTGGCTGTTGCTGGATGCAGAGAGTATCCGTTCGGCGCTTTTTGTGTTTCAGAATGAATTGAAAAGCTTTGATTAAGTCTTGGTCTTCAGTGGCCGATTCTAATTCTAGGATATCTATTGTTCTAAATAAGACCGAGCGCTGCTTTTTATACAGTGGCAGCATAAAGGGGAGATAGTTGTTGCCGGCGTATGCCATGTGCTCATCACACATCCGCAGAATATTTTTGCCATCGTTTCCAAATATACTATCAAAGACGGCAGGTTGCGCCTCTTTATCTAAGTAGGCTTTAACCGTATCTGATAAGATACCGATAAGGTAATCGGCTTGCTTGCGGTGATCTGCCAGGTACTGCTCTAAGTGTTTTTCTGCCGTTCTGTCTATTTTGTTGATGACTTTGATAAAAATATCGGCGGCATTATCCAAGGTCTGTGCGTATTGATGCCTGATCAGAATAATGACCATGGCATTGCGTTTTATGAGTTTTAGTTTCATCATCTCCGCGTAATTCAGTGCCTTGGCTTCATTGATAAATTGCCGATGTTTAACCGGCGGCAAGTCGAAATCTATCGGTAAAATGTCTTGCATTGATTTCAGCCAGTCGAGATAGACTATGAAGGCATGTATATTGCGCGGTGTGGGTCTTTTGGGTTCGTTTTTCAGGGTATTTCATCCAAACCCATTGGCACCACCAGCGGGTGATTGTAGCAGTCTGGCTACCAACGCCTTGCCTTCGGCATTGAGATAGGAGCAAAGCTGCTGGTAATAAGTGTTATTGACTTCTACACGTGCCGACTGGCAGATACGCTGGAGTTCTCTAAATCCGGGTAATTCAAAATTTTCTTTCACTAATCGCTCAATCGTGACGTTAATGATATCGGCAAGTTCTTCTTTCGTTTTCGCGGCTTCCAAGGCCCAGCCTCTGACAAGCTGTGATGTGACATCATAGTCATACGGCTTGATCCGAAGATATTGCCGTATTAATCTGACGTGCCGGTCTTTGGTGCCGGAAGAATAATAGTTTTTTAACTGTTTGTTCGTGACTTTTGATTTAATCCTTTGCTTTATATGCGTTACGATGGACTTTGGTATCTCCGCATATGTTACAAAACGCCCCAAGCGTTGCAGTATTTTCAGCTGAACTATAATGCCCAAATATGAGGCTGTATTTTTCTTGCAATGCTTGAGTGCAAACTGTCGCTCTTTCCGGGTGGGCGTGTAGACATCACCTAACTCGCCTGTGGTAATATCTTTTTTAATGCGCGGATAAGCGGTTTGGTATACTGCAACCATAATATGGCTTCACTTCTGTAAAATTGAAAGGCAACACTTGAAAAGCGAAAGGCGTGTGGTCCGACTATTGGAATATCAGTACGGGGTTGTTGACAATTCTTGGCTCAACAAATCAGATAAACGGCTTTATTGTTCGAGAAGCAGGTGCTTATATTTGCATCAACCTTCCACACCCAATTTCGAAAAGATCTGATTCTTTACGTCGAGTTCAGATCTGAGGCTGGCTAGCTCTATTGTCTGGCTTCGCTTTGCCTCCTCCGTCTCGGCAAGTTGAGCCTCGAGCGTGGGCAGGATTTCAGCTTGCTTGTTGGCTAATGCTTGCTGCTCATTGAGTTGCGCCGCTAATGATGCGACTTTCCCTGCAGAGGCCCTTAGCTGGCCATCAATGTCCTGCAATTTAGTCTCTGAGGTCGAGAGCTGCTTGCGTGTCTCGCTGACCTCTGTAACCAGCCGAGAGTTGTCTTTGTTCAGTTGCGAAATATCGGTTTGCTTAATTGACAAGGTCTGGTTCAGTTGGCGTAGTTCGGCTTGTAGCTGCTGAATTTGCTGTTCATGACGGCGTTGATCCTGTTCCCGCTGTTCTTTCACCGACTGCCGGTAGTGTTCCAGGGCGTCACGGGCATGCTGATGTTTTTCTTCCAGAGACTGGATATGGCTGCTTTTTTCTTTCATCAGCCGCTCCAGGTCCGCCACTTGCTGTTCGAAGCGCTGTGCTTGCAAGGATGTCAGGTGTTGCTCTTTTTCAGCGTTTGACCGCTGCTGCTCTGTTGTAGCTAAACGTTCTTCCAGTTCCGCGATGCGTGTTTCGGCGGCAGACAAGACCAGGGTTTGCTTTTTGTATCGCTCTTGTAGCTCTGACTGCCGGTTTTGGTGCCGGGCTTCTGCTTGCTCAACGATCGCCTTGGCTTCTTCATGGAGCCGTGAAGCCAGGCGGGCCACCATGTCTTTGAGCGTATTGCTTAGCAACGCTTCATCATCCAGCCGCGAGCCTTCCTCTTCTTCCAGCTCCTTCAAATAGCGATGAATCGTAGTCTTGGAGCCAGTGTTGCCCAGCTCGATACGAACCGTATCAATGGAAGGGTTCTGACCCTTGCCTAGCAATGCCTCGCGCGCCTGCTTGACCAGGGCTTTATTGATACCGCCTCGGGCCATGATCACCTCCTATTATAACGTACTGTATTACATACCACGTATATACATATCTTATCAGCTTTCGCTTGGGTGGCAAGAAGGTATTGCGAACATATATGATAATAGGGACTTATCCTTTCTTAAAGTAAATTTTGCTGCTAAACTTCCGAAATTCAGTACGTTACCGTGATCTTGAGCGACAGGTCCTTCCCATGGCTAAACCACCCCAGCGCCCGGATCGGGCGCTAATTGAAGATGTCCGCAGTCTGATTCAGGCTTCCAAAGAGCGGGTCGCCAGTACAGTGAATGTCGAGTTGTCCCTGCTGTACTGGCAGATCGGCCATCGGATACACATCGATATTCTTGCTGGAGATCGCGCTGGCTACGGAAAAGAGATTGTTGCCACACTGTCGCAACAATTGACGACCGAATATGGCGCTGGCTTTAGCTACTCATCGCTAACACGTATGGTGAAGTTCAGTCAGTGCTTTCCAGACCAGAAGATTATTGCCACGCTGTCGCAAACATTGGGCTGGTCTCACTTCAGGGAGTTGCTGCCACTCGAAAAACCACTTCAGCGTGAATACTATGCCGAGCTTTGCCGTGTGGAACGCTGGAGTGTCAGAACGCTACGCAAGAAAATCGATTCCATGCAATACGAGCGCATCGCACTGTCACGCAAGCCTGAGCAACTTGCGAAGATTGAACTCGATAATCTCCGCGAATCGGATGAGGTCACGCCTGATCTCGTTTTCAAAGATCCCTACTTTCTTGAATTCTTAGGCTTACGGGATCACTACCTGGAAAAAGATCTTGAAGATGCCATCCTTCGCGATATGGAAAGCTTCTTGCTGGAGTTAGGCGTTGGATTTGCCTTCTTGGCACGTCAAAAACGTATTCAAATCGATAGTGATGACTTCTATCTTGATCTACTTTTCTATAACCGCTCGTTAAAGCGACTGGTAGCCATTGAGCTGAAACAAGGTGACTTCAAGGCCGAATACAAAGGTCAGATGGAACTCTATCTGCGTTGGCTCGATAAACATGATCGAAGACCGGATGAAGAACCTCCTTTAGGCATCATCCTTTGTGCCGGTAAGAAACAAGAACAAATCGAACTATTGGAGCTCGACAAGTCCGGAATTCATGTCGCTGAGTATCTAACGGCTTTACCCCCCAAAGAGGTGCTGCAGGCGCGGTTCCATAAAGCAGTCGAACAATCTCGCCGCCGCCTTGAAGCAAACGGTTCTGATGAATAACGTCGATCGCTATGTTAGAGCAGCAACACGCGATAATACGCGACGAAGTTATCGGTCGGCTATTGAGCACTTTGAGGCCAACTGGGGTGGTTTCCTGCCAGCAACTGCCGATAGTGTGGCTCGTTACCTCGCCGATCATGCTGAGTCCCATTCCGTCAATACACTCAAGCATCGCCTGGCAGCCTTGGCACAATGGCACCTTGATCAAGGTTTTCCCGACCCCACCAAGGCACCATTAGTTAAGAAGGTTTTAAAAGGCATCAAAGAGCTCCATCCCGAGCAGGAAAAGCAAGCTAAACCACTGCAGCTCGAACAACTGTCGCAGTTGGTTCGGTGGTTAGATCAAGAACTCCATGAGGCTTGCGAACGAGATGATCGCAAATCAATGCTAGTGTACTCCCGCAATAGAGCGCTGATATTGCTGGGTTTCTGGCGAGGTTTTCGCAGTGATGAACTCACCCGTTTAACTGTAGAGCATATACAAGTATTACCAGGCGAAGGTATGGCGCTGTATCTGCCGCGCAGTAAAGCAGACCGGCAAAACCAAGGGCGAGTCTACAAGGCTCCGGCACTCAGCCGATTATGCCCTGTCGATGCGTATGTAGATTGGATACACGTGGCAAACCTAACTGAAGGGCCTGTATTTCGACGCATTGATCGTTGGGGGCAAATGGCAGATCAAGCCATTAACCCCAACAGTGTCATCACTTTGTTGCGTAAAATATTTAAGGACGCAAACCTGCCAAATCCCGATGAGTATAGCAGCCACTCCTTGCGCAGAGGTTTTGCGACATGGGCGAATGCCAATCAGTGGGATATAAAGTCCCTGATGGAATATGTCGGCTGGAAAGATATGAAATCAGCGATGCGTTATGTGGAAGGTAGTGATCCCTATGCGAGACAGCGAATCGAATCTGGATTGCAATGAGGACTGGTAAATTACCTTAATCCGGTTTCACGGGGATTTGAACTGCACGAAGGCAGTGCACACAATTTAGAGATAGCGGAAACTGAGGTTTCGCTTATTGCCAGGATTTTGATTTTTTTCCGTGTGCCTGCTGATGTTACGAAGCGGCCAAATACGAAAAATGAAAACTATGCTTTCTGGAACAGCTAAGCTGACCTTCGCGGACGTTACCTCAACGTGTATTTTACGCTACCGTCATTCCCGCGA
>PIVM01001050.1 GCA_003353945.1 Gammaproteobacteria bacterium | reverse complement strand
CGCCAAGTATCTTTGGGGTCATAGTGAAGTCTTGAGGAATTTTTATAGTAACTAACAAAGTAATTTGGACCTTCTCTTACACGGTGATATTCGTACCTCATGTATTGAGTATTACCTTCAAACTCTTGTATCTTCATAGTTGGGTAGTAGTATAAGTAGTAACAGGGGGAGAGAGACTCCGCTTCGCTCCGTGAGGGATTGGCAGTCTTCCCAGGGTTACATGGGATTCATCAGTTAGTAGTTAGTGGTAGTACTTAAGGAGACATCATCCCCAGGATGTCTAATAAAGAAGGAAGGAGTGTCTTTAGACACGAGTTCCTTCCTTCGGCACAGGTTCGGGTCCACCCTTCCCTCCCCTGTATAGTGTGGTGATCGGTCTTAAGTCCAGGTGGGGACTGAACTTTTACCTTTTAGATGTCTAGCTTGTTTTCGTTGACTTAAACTAAAGCCTAAGACCATATGATTAGTAGCTTGAATAGGGTCATCAAGGAAGGCTTCTTGCATGTCTGCCCAGTCTTCACGACGTTGTAATTTAGACATTTCATAAGCAGATATAGACATAGCGTCTGTGTAATACTTAACGCCTTGAGCTAG
>PIVM01000361.1 GCA_003353945.1 Gammaproteobacteria bacterium | reverse complement strand
TTTTGTGCTTCGCTGCCTCCGTTGATAAGGCAGGTGATGGGCGCGTTGGCCAGCCCACCGTACATACTCCAGGCCCAGTTGCAGGCGCCGACCATTTCGTTGACGGCGATACCGACGGAGTTGGGTAGACCCTGGCCACCCTCGTCGATGGGTGCGCTTAATGCCTGCCAGCCGCCGTCTCCCCATTGCTGGAAAGCTTCTTTAAAACCGCTTGGTGTCGAGACCTTGCCTTCAGCGAAATGACAGCCTTGCTCGTCACCGATACGATTAAGCGGCAAAATCACGTTTTCGGAAAATTTGGCGCCGTTGACGATAATGGCATCCAGCAAATCCTCCGAGGGTGCTTCACAGCCCTGCAATGATGCATAGTGTTCATCACAGTGAAGCAGTTCTTTCATAACAAACTGCATATCGCGCAACGGTGCTTTGTAGTCAGGCATTACGGGTTCCCCTGAAATATTTTACTTTCAAGACACTTATCTTGTTTCTTTAGAAAGTGTATTTGAGATTGATCGCTACATTGTCACGGTCGCTGATCCAATTATCAAAACCACCGCCAAAGTAGCTGGTATAGGTTAAGTCCGTTTGAAAATGTTCCAGATAGGAAAATTTCAAACCGATGCTTGCTACTTTAGCATGTGCAGTTATGTTCGCTTCCTTCACGGTGCCTTTAAGGCCCTGAGAAAGGAAGAGGGGTATTGTTAGTTTAGTGGCCTGAAAAACGTTGTTATAGACAAATTCGAATAAGGCACTGTAACCATAAGCGATGGCGTCAAACTCCAAATCGTTATCTTCCAGACCGTTATGACGAAGATATATAGCCTCAAAAGTGAGTGATAGGTCGTCAGAAATTATTGTTGGTCCAAATAACTCGGTGCTACCCAGAGTCGCCTGTAGCTGATGGCCTCGGATTGGTGTGCGAAAATTGCTATTGGTTACCACAGGGGTATTGGGGCTGTAATGGATTTCACCTAATAGATTAACGGAAGCGATTTCGGTGGCAACACTGAATCCGTAAAGTCGAATATCGTCGAAGTAACGAATAATATATTGGTCTGGGATGCCATTTTCTGTTTCATCGGTCATGACAAAACTGGGTTTCTTGTCGTGATAGACCAGATTGTAAATACCGAACTCAGTGCCATCTTTGGTTTCATAGCGCAGAGCGATACCCCATTGTCCGCTATCCCCCGGTTTGTTATCAGCTAGTCTTTGGATGGGGATTTTATTGATGTCAGAGAGCTGTCCAGTATTCTCATTAAAACTGGCTCCTAGCGGAACCAAAAAGGAACGTGCTCCGGGGCCTAATTGATCATTTGTACTGAAGTAGGCGCCACTGCCGTTCAACTGCGAAGCGATCCATTCATATTGGTAGTAACTTTCAAATGACAGTTGGCCGGATAGCTGGAATTGGCCATAGATGGCTCCGGTTGGCAGTAGGATTTCCTTGACTTCCACGCCCGGTGCGTTAATAACGGTAGCGTCAATACGGTTTTGAGCGGCTGAAATCCCACCATAAAAGGTGCTTTCCCCCCAACTGATTGCCTGACGTCCAACACGCAGGTTTAATTCATATTTTCCCAGCGGGATATCCGTGTAGTAAAATGCGTCAAGAAACTTGGCTTCATCGCCGTGTGCTGCTCGCGCACGTTCATCAAACTCGCTCAATGCAGCATATCCCTTATTGTTGGTAGCGCTGTTATAAGTCACATAACCTTCTGGACTCATGTCTGTGTCATTGGCGGCATAGGCATCGTCATAAAATGCCTTGCCTCTTAGCAAAAAACCACCAAATTTGCCAAGCTTGATGTCAAGGTCTGACAGCAGGGTTAAACGGTTTGTAATCAGGCCGGTATCGAAATTGCGATTGCCGTCATCCATATTGATGGCAATGCCCAGTACTTTTAAGGTGGTAATGAAATCCTGTTGAAACTCGTTTTGCGTGACGTTGCCTGTTAACAATTCTTCGTCAGCACTTTGTACTCGCCATTGAGCACCGTAGGTGATTGACGTGTCGATATCGATACTAAAGTCATCACTGAAATTGAAATTGGCCGCTTGCAAACAGGGGGATAGAGCTAAGATGACTAAAAGTAGGGCCGAGTGAGATCTATTGGCTATTGGCTTTGAACCAGTTTTTGACCGGTCATGTTTTAAAAAGCTTGTTTTGTTCATAGTCCACCACAGAAAACAGAAAAATAGCTATGGCTATCAATGCATTCATATGTGTCCTTACATAATAGCAGAGAAGGGGGGTTGTAATGCCGACTCCACAGTTTTTGGTCTCTGCTGGCCATAGCACAAAAATAGAGTGCTATGGCCATGACCTGTCATTTCAGCCTATTTGATTTCAGAAGGGTCATTTCCTACCTTCGCAAACACCAGAAAATTTCCACGGTGGCAATATCCCTCAAACTACAGGCTGTCCAGTTCGCTTTTAGGCTGCTAAAAACAGA
>PIVM01000005.1 GCA_003353945.1 Gammaproteobacteria bacterium | reverse complement strand
GTTTATATATCATCTAGATGCTTGGAAACAAAAACCCTACAAGGCTTCATTATAAGCTCTATTTATAGCGCTTTGAATTGCCAATTACGAGGGAAGAATCAATGAGACGCTGCACTAGGATAGAAATTCAGCTCGCCGCCGAAGAGGGTGTCCATGTCTGCGGTTCTTGCAATGAATGTGTTGCTTGAGATAGCGGATTTATCCGGTTTTGGCACCGGGTTTTGGTGCCGGTTTTATAGGTCCATCAGATTGCCGTAGGAAGAGGGCCGCATTCAAGGTCCTCCTCCACAGCCCATCAGGGCTGAGGTGGATTTGGTGTGCCGTCGACTCCCGTATAGTCTACCTCTGTCTTAACCGTGATCCAGTCAATCAGCCCTTCGAAGTGATTGTTGGCACTATTGTTGCCATTAGCCCCGATTCTCATATCGCTGTCGCTCGCCTGTATCTGATCTCCCTCCAGGAAGTACTTGGTCGCCGGAGTCTGTGTTTGTGATGAGTCCGTGCAATTGATATAGTTGGTCCAACCTTCACCGGCGCCGAGCCCATCGGTACCCTGGTCATCAACAAAGATGTCACCCGGGATGCCGCCCGTCTTCGCCGAATTCCACACCACTTTAACCTGGTACCAGTGATCGGAAACGATAGGGCAGGCAGTGTAGTCGGTCTTCAGTACTTTCCATCCATCGCCACCATGGGTATCGACCGGGGGCACCCACATGGCGATTGACGCGGTACCATCCGGGGCATTGAACTCAGTCCAGTTATTATTCCGCCAGACAGACACCTGGTAGTTTGTGCTGCTGGAGTCCTTGGCGATGATGCGTCTTATGTAGTTGCCTGTTCCGATGCCTGTCGGCTTTATGCGTGTCTCAATGGTCAGTGCCGTGGCGGAAATCATGCAGTCGTCAGCATTCAAATAATCGATGAAGTTGTTGCCAGCCGCATCACCGTCGCCATGGAAACTGCCGTCACCAGTAAAGGTCGTGCAACTGTCATTGACCGTTCCTGTCAGAATCCCATCAGCATCCTGGGCCGCTGTACTGCAGGCTGCCTCGTTCATTTGGAATGACGCAACCGTGGGACACAGGCTTCCCGATATCGAAATTGGGTCAGTTCCAGCTGCCAGATTATAGTTATCTATGATGGCACCGTTTGTGGCCGATAGTGTGGCCGTGGCGATGATGACTGACGTGAGATTACCGCTTAATATCAGCTGCGCTGTTGAATCACCTGACTGGTGAACAACACTTAGGATGGTAATGCCCGAAGCACTGAGGACAAAATCACTCGGGATCAGTTCCCCGTTCGTTCCTGACCCCACTACACCTTCACTGAAAGAGACCAGTAACCGGTTCGGGGTATCGATGGACACGGATACAATAAGCGGCGCAACCGTCCCGTCGATGGGAGCAAAATAGGTCGCGTCCTTGGTGATGTTCCAAACCTTGGCCTCATCGATGCGGCCAATGAATTCGTTCTGCCAACCGTAGAAACCACCGATGGAGAATTCGCTCGTACACCAGATGCCGTTGTAGCAGATGCTCTCGTTGCCATCGCTGTTTTCAACAAAGGCATAGATTGATGTCTCCCCAGCCGCCGGTTGCATGAAACTACCTGAAGAATCACTGGTAGTAGCATCTTCACCATTGACGTAGATTCGGATTCTACCCTGGGTTGGATCGTTGGTATTTCTATCTGTACCTGAGGTGTCAAATGTTGCTGCCACATGTGACCAGGTATTTAGCGGAATCGGTACGGAACTGTAAGCTCCCCTGATGCCACTTGCACCACCCGTGTCTCCGGCGTTACTGTCGGCCTGCATGTTGAATGCTGCTCGATAGCTGTCGCCAACCTGTTTCAGGCTAAAGCCGTAACCGCCATTGGCATAACCCACATGTTTGGTGAACAGGCTGTATTCGCTGTTGGCATTGTCGGTTGGGTAGATCCAGGCCTCCAGGGTGGTGTTATATTTCATATCCGTGTAGATGTGTGTGCCGTGGTAGCCTCCGTCTGTTGACCAGTGTTCATTCTCCGTGCCGACCTGAACATTCATGCCACCAGCGAACACCGCCGCCTGACCGGATTGCCCCGGAGCATAAGCCCCGGTAATGTCATCCATCCACTGGCCATGCATCTGCCAGTCACCGGAATCGTTGAGGTTGTTCTCAAAGGCGTAATGAAGCACGAGGTCTGAATCGAAAGATCGGGTTGGTCCTGAACCGGTGTAAGAGCCTATTCGGTGTATCGAATCACTGACATGACAACTGGCGTTTCCACAGGACATACCTGCATGCCAGTCGCTGTAGTAGTAGTGGCAGTTATCGCACATGGTATTCCAGACCGTGGTTCCCGTGCCGCCGTTGGGATTGCTTCTGATCATTGATCGAATAGTCGAACCATGCGCCTCATGACAGTCGGTGCAGGAGAGGGTAAAGTTGGCACCCGCAATTCTGTCTTCGTGATTGTAGGGTTTGCGTGTCCAGATCTGATCCCCTTTGCCTCGGGTCATTGTTGGCCAGCAGGTTTCTTGATCGCTGATACAGCTATCACCGTCCCAGCCTTCCGCCTTGCCGCAGCCGTACCAGTTAGGGCATATGCCGAATCCGGCTGGACCGTCGGCGGACTGTAGGCCGTGGGGACGACCCACCCAGTCGATTCCGAATGGAGCGCTACCGGGTTCGGCGTGACACTCCAGGCAGAAGCTTGCATAATCGGGCAATTGCCAAGCGGAAAAGAGGTCGCCAGTGGGCGTACGATAGGTGCCACCATGGTCGTCCATTTTCTCATCGTCACCGTCACCCCATACTTCGAGATTGCCCTGGGGATTGCCGGGTTTGCTGATTCGCGTGATCGGACTCTTGTTTTGGTCTGCTTCAAGGTATTTACCCGAGACAAGATGCACGTTGTGGCAGGTTACACATTCAAGCGTGTAGTTATTACTGCCTAATGTGAAGGATGTACCCATATTATGCTTGTTGCTGTCGGCATAGCTGAACGCCTGCTCAATATCATCAGCAACATCTGAGCCGGAGATAGCCAGATTCTCTATCCCGCCCTGCGCCGGATCCTTGTGACACTGGAAGCACAAGTTCTCGCCATCTGCTCTGGTCATGGCTTTGTGGGTGCCTGATGCGCCATGGACATCGTGGCAGTTCGTACACAATACCGGGTTTCCCGTTAGAGGGTTGAGCCTGCTGTCGCTGCCATGAGCGGACAGTTCAAAGTCATCGGAGGAGGTGTAATACTGCGGATCAGCTGTCGCCATGCCAGCCGACGTATGGCAATTATTGCAATTGGAATTGGTTGCATCATTCTCAAAACCCGGCTTCAGTCTGCTGTCGTTACTGCCAATATGGAGTGATGTTAGGTCATGACAATCGCTGCATTGCCTTTCGGCTGGAGGGTTACCACTGGCGGAATCGTCCTGCCATGAAAGTCTCTCGTAATCACCGGTTGCCGCTGTTCTGCCGTGTCCCGTAACGAAAAAGCCATAGGTTGTGTTGTCGCCGGCAATATTGGGTGCGGGTAGGCTGTCAACGGTTCCCGGCGTGTCGTCATGGCAGCTACCACAATAACTCTGGTCACCTTCAACAGCACGCCAAGTGTCAGCTTCTCCGGTCGGAGAGCCCGAGTGTTCCCAGTACTGTTTGGCGATCACTGCGCCGTCAGTAGAGTGACAAGTTTCACAGACAGTAGTGGTGGCAAAATCTTTACCGTCTGCAAGGGTCGGAATATTATCGTAATCGTGACATTGTGAGCAGTGTATATCGCCAAGTTGATCCGAAAGATGCGTGGGGTGAGCCTGGACTGTTGCATGGCAGGTGCTGCCAAAGGCACAGCCTTCAGCACCAGCGCCTTGGGCACCATATCCATGCAGGAAGCCGTTTGAATGTGCGTGACAGTCTATGCATCGCCTGCCGTAGTTATGGGGTGGCTCTTCCATTTCACTATTGAGCCAATGGTCGGTGTTTTGGTGGCAGTTCTGGCAAATGCCGGTATAAGGCTCTTCAGTAAAGGTAAAGGTATTCGGCTCCTCTGGGATTACGTTGGTTTGATAGACGGCTGACCCGTTGGCCTGAGGGACATAATCATTGATGTTGGCGCGGATTAAAAACTGATTATCGGCGGTTTGACCCGTGTGCGGGTCTGTGGTCTCTGTGGGGCCATGGGGATCATGGCAGGCGCCGCAGCGGATAACAATGGTTTCACCACCGCTTTCGACCGTGTGCAATGCGATTTGATAGAGGCCTTCGCGTGAACTGGCGGGCCCATCTTTGTAGTGACAACTCCGGCACAGGGTTTCTTGCTCCTCTGGCGTTTTTGCAACTGTGGGGCTTGATGCGGGTCCTTCCGCGCCATGGCAATTATCGCAGCCGATACCGTTACTCGCATAGTGAGGTGCTTTTAGTGACCAACAGTTGGTGGATAAAAAATACAGTGCGATAAAAATAGTGATTGAAAAAATCTTTAATGGTTGAAAGAAAAGTTTTACCACATTCTTTTTTTGCACAGCAATAACCTTGACTTTAAGACTTTAGGTTTTTCGCCTCCATGCAAAATCTTCCGCAAATCACTTTGAGCATCCGGTGAGAATCAAGCCGCAACCAATGGTATCTGTTTGAGGAACACGTGGCGCATTTTGTCTTTATATATTCAAAGTACAAGCCAAGTTGATTATTAGACACTTTATTTATAGGCATGCAAAAAATATGGGTAAGTACATGGTCGAAAAATTGTCGATTTGCCAATATCAATAAAAAAGTAATGGAAATTGTTTTGTTGTTTTATAAAGAAAATAAATTTTTTAACGCTCAAATTAAAGAGTTGAAACACGTTCTTTATTCGTTCAAAAAAGATTGGAATTTAAAACGTAGTTTACTAATTTTGACGCACAGACAAGTTGGGTTCTCATTTGTAAGAAATCAAAGCCAATTTTCCCAAATATGGTAAGTCCTTCGATCTGATAGCAAGCGTGCAAGCGAAACGTAGATAACAGCACATGAGTCAGGCGGTTCAAATAACACGCTTTTCTTCTGGAAAACGTTTGGTGTTGTTTTGATCAAAGATAAGGAGCTTTTGCAGCTCGTTTTCTGAAACTGGTGTGCTGTAGAGGTAGCCCTGGCCAATTTCACAGAGATTTCTCTTAAGAAAGTATTCCTGTTCTTTGGTTTCAATACCTTCGGCTACCACGGAAAGGTTTAGTTTATGTGCCATCGCGATAATTGCAGCAGTGATCTCGACATCGTCTTCATCATCTGGAATATCTTTAATAAATGATCGATCAATTTTAAGGGTATCAAGTGGCATAGTTTTTAGGTAGCTAAGCGATGAATAGCCCGTACCAAAATCGTCGATGGCGATTGAGATACCAAGTTGTTTGAGTTGCTCTAAGGTGTGATTGCTGTTCTCGATATTGTTCATCAACATTGATTCGGTGATTTCCAGTTCCAGCCATTGCGGATCCAGTTTTGTGACTGACAAGGTGTGCTCAACAATATTGTACAGTCCTGGATCGTGAAATTGGCGCGCTGAGAGGTTAACTGATAGACGAATGGGCGCCAGTCCCTGCTGCTGCCAAGAGCTGGCAATTTTGCAGCTTTCCAAAAGTATCCATTCTCCAAGGGGTACGATTAAACCGGTTTCTTCCAGGGTATCTATATAGACATTCGGTGCCAAGATGCCTTTGTTGGGGTGTTGCCAACGGATTAATGCTTCAACAGCGACGATTGAATTGCTACGTAGGTCGACTTGGGGCTGGAAGTAAAGAACAAATTGATTTTTTGTGATGGCTTGACGTAGTTCCGTTTCAAGTGACAGTTGTTCCATTGCGAACAGGGTCATGTCATGATGGAATTGTTGAAACTTGTTGCGCCCTTGTGCCTTGGCTTTGTACATGGCCAGATCGGCGTTTTGTAGCAGTTCTTCGGAGGTTTTTCCGTCATTGGGGGCCGTCACTATACCAATGCTAGCGGAAACGATTATTTCGTTCTCTTCCAGGCGAATAGGGTTCTTGAGTACGTTTAATATATTGGTGGCAACAATTTCACTATCACTTTCCTGGCTTAGATGATTAATCAAAATGCAAAACTCGTCACCACCTAAGCGAGCAACTACGTCACTACTGCGAACACAGGCACCAAGGCGTTTAGCGACCACCTTCAACAGATTATCTCCGGCATGGTGGCCAAGAGAGTCATTGATCCGTTTGAAATTGTCCAGGTCAAGAAAAAGCAGAGCGAAATCTTTTTTGCCTGTGTTCGATGCGTTGAGAGACTTGTTGATTGAATTGAAAATACAATGTCGATTAGCGAGTCCGGTAAGACTGTCATACATCGCGAGATCATTTAGCTTTTTTGTGTGCGTATCAATCAGTAGTTGCATTTGCTTGAGTTGTTTTGCTACCTCGATTTCAGTTTTTTCCAGCGTGTTAATTTCGTCATAAATAAAACTGCGTCCCTGGTATTTCTCCAGTTGTTCACAAACAGTGTCAAATTTCTTTTCCACTAGCAGTGGCAACAGTTTTGCTTGTCGTTTCAGGTGCGTGATGGGACGCCAGAGTGAAACAATAATCAGTAGGCTGGATAATAGAATCGCAGCAATACTGCTGCGAACATAGGTTTTAGTCGAGATTGACAATTGGGTGTGGTAGTCCGTTACGTCATCAGTGACAACGAAATAGGTTCTTTCGGCGTTTCTGGGATCTGCATCTATCAGAGCGATTTCATAGTGTCTGTCTTCAAAAATAAAATCGAAAGGTCGCAAGGAGATAGTCTTAAATGTATGCTGTCGAGAAAGTGCTAACAGTAGCTGATATTGAATGTCAAAATTGGTCATTGCCATCAGCGATTTTGACCAGGACGATAAGCTTCGCTCTGCAATGTTTGTATCGCTGATGATGCCGATATCCGATTGGGTGACGGTCTTGAAATCTCTTAGTACATCCGCAAGAATTGTGACCAATTCAAGCACCATGGGTGTCCCGTCAGAGCTCATGATTGGAACGATGACAGTATGCCGGCATTGGGGGCGGCATTGAACTTCACTGGAGGGGAATCCGGTTTCGATAGCCAGCTGCACTGCGTGTTGATTTGATCCGACGAAATCCTCTCCCCATCTTTTTTGTGCTATGCCTTCACTGTTGAAAAGAGCGATACTTTCCAATCCTAAACTAATCTGTAAATATTCCCAGTGGGTATTAAGTACGTGAAGCAATGAGCCGTTATGCTCAGGCTCGCTACTGTTAAGCAGGGGAATGAGATCAGACATCTGCAGAAGGTGGTTGTAGGATTGGTTAAGCAGCCCGGATATCTCATTGACATGACGTGCGTGACTGGCTGAACGTTGAGAGTGAAATTGTTGCTCGAGTTCCCTTTGGTTTAAATAGGAAAAAAGTGCGCTCAGGCCTAGTGTTAGCATTGAGGCAACTATGATCGATTTCCATTTTAAACTAAAAAACATTTAGGGTGCCCTAAATTGATAACTGACTTGAGCTGTAAAGAGATTCCAGTTTCCTTCCAGGGAATCCCTATTTGGGTTTTCTAAATCGGATAACCAGGCACTGCCGTCAATATGATGCAGTTCACCACTGAGCAACCATGATTCGTTCATTTTATATTGAATGCCCATAGTATGGGTATTTGAGTAAGCATCAGACTTTACGTCAAAAGTACGGCCTGACTTGTCATCCTTATCAAAGTAGAAAACATCGTAGCGGCTCACAAAACGCCATCTCGCTGATAGGCTATAGATAAATTGCAGATAATAAGATTGAGCCGTCAGCTTTGGTGGTGGCAGGTTTTCCAAGTCAAAGGAACGTTCTTGGTACTCGCTAACTATTTGCCAGTTATCCGCATTGTATTCGAAAGAGAGTAGTTGAAATTTGAGATTCATTACCAATGGGGAAACTAGATCAGCTGAAATATTGGAATAACTGACCCCACCGCGCATGCGCCCACCGTCATAGTCTAATATTGCTCTGGCAACCAGTAGTGTTTGATGATCAAAATGCAGGCTGGGCGCGTCTTGAAGTAGAATATCCTCGACATGTTGGTTAAAAATGGGTTTGCCATACACGATATCAAGATTGAGCAGCGTGTTGTCGAACTGATAGTAAGCGTAGAGCGCGACACTGTCGGAGGAATGAAACGCGTCGCGCAGTTCGTCCGGGTAGATTGATTGAGGTAGAAGAATCGATGGCCGACTGGCAGCGACATCACGGGTTTCATTGTAGAAGCCATAGGGGTTTTTCACCCGGCCTGCACGACTCCCTAATCCCGTGCGTTCGTTATTGATAAAATTGTAATCAACAATCCCGTAGTCCAGTTTAATGCCGTCTGGCGAAGTTTTACCGGCTTTGCGATAAATGGCTTGGGTAGAAAGGTGCAAGCGGGTTAGTGGCCGCCAGTTAATACCGAAGGCGATATCGGTAAAATCAAAACTCAGATTTTCGCTGTCACCAAAAAACCGATTGTCGCTGGTTTTAATGGCTCCCTGACTGATAAAACCGTGCCACTGTGCTTTGTTGATTTCACTACTAACTGAAGAGACGCTCATTAGCATGAGTGTCAGGCATGGCAGTGCAATAAGGAGATTACCGAGTTTTAAGTTGCGCAACATCGACATTGCCTGGCTCCTCAATAATATAACCTATGCTACCGCGGATGCTTCTGATCTTTTCTATCATCTCTTGCTCACTGTTCACTACGATAGGAGCCATACCCAGTCCTGAAAAAGTATAACGATTCCAGCTTCGTTGTAGTTGGTGTGGTCGCATCGAGAGAGTTTCACGGACAAATTTTCGGTGTTTTGCTGAATTTTCAGGGAAGACGTAAACAGTGATTGGCTCGCCATTGGGCCACTGCCTCAAACGCATGGAAAAAATGGCGCGAGTTGCATTCAACGAGAGGTTTGTTGTGCTGTTTACCTTGTTAATTATGACTGTTTGAGAAAGGGCGCTGTGCGAGAAAATACACAGTAGTAACCACACCAGTGTTCTAAAAATATGTCTTGTCTGCATGTTGCTACGTGTTCACAGTGTTAGGACTGTTGCTGCGTAACAGATGCGCTTAGTCCGTTAATACCAACTTCGTTTTAGTATAGAAAGAAAATGAATGAATGCATGTTCTTAATCTCAAAACAAACAAATTGATTTGAGGTAAAAATGGCGATCGCTAGTTCGAAACAAGATATCGATTTTATATGAGAAAACCTTAGGAGATATGCAAACTATTATCGAGTAAACGCAAGCGTCTATCTTGCGTTACCCATTTAAACAAAAGCGGTCTAGAGCCCGCTCTGTAAAGAGTTTTGTGCTTGCTGTTTTACGAAAGGTTCAATAGAAAAACTGTAACTGTCTGCAATTTGGTCACTGCTAGCTGCGCTGTGATTGTATGTTAGAGTGATTAATGAATCGGTGACAGGATATGAGAAACTTTATATTATTACTTTTTGTGTTTAGAATGGTTTTATTAAGTCTTCCCATTATATCAGAAGAAATAAGTTGGACCGGTTGCGGCAGCTGGTTGGATTGGATTGATTTATTTAAATCGAGAGCGCTCGTATCCGGATAAACGCACGCAGCTTCTTCTTGCCGCCAATAGTACTAAAAAAATCCAGTAGGGCCATTTGCCATCCGTACTTTTTTCGTATCGCCTGATAGGCAATTTGTTTTTCTTGATCTGTTATCAGCAGTTGTGCAGAGACATCCTGCCATTGCCCAAGCAATTTGCCGGTTGTTGTGCATCTGGCAATTTTGGCTTGGGTATTATTTCGCAAGCGTTTGACTTTGCCTGCATTGCCAGCTGAAAAAACATAAAGGCTGTCTTCCGCTTGGGCGAACCAAACGGGTGTTTCCACCGTCTTGCCATTTTTCCTGAACGTTGCCAGATTGATATAATTGCTATCGTTATATTGTTCAAGCATGGCATTCTTCCTATTTATTTTGTGTTAATGAGCTGGAGTTCTAAGCTTGTGATTCTAACAGTGTTAGCAGTCCTTTATCGGCATCAAGTCTGATAAGGTCGCCGGTTTTGATGGCCTTGGTTGCAGTGCGCAAGTTAACGATGCAGGGTAGACCATATTCTCTGGCGATAACGGCCCCGTGGGACACGGCTGATCCAACATCGGTGGCGAGGCCGGCAATCAAGCTAAAATAGGGTGTCCAGCCAACATCGGTAATGGGCGCGACCAGTATTTCGCCTGGTTGCAGTGAAGCAGCTTCTTGTACGGTGATGGCAACACGCGCTTTACCTTCAACAACACCACGACTGACGGGTCTGCCGGCCAATTCGCGCTCGTTGTGAGTGTCCAGTAAATGCCATTGAATGGGTTCAGGGTTGCCAACATAAACGTCGTCAAATTCCATATTTTCATGAAATGAGAGTGCTTGTCGGCGTAATTCGGCTTTGGTATTCCAGTCAGTGTTTGTTTGAGTTGCCAGGATGGGTAGCTCATCCTTGGTAAGAAAGAAAACCAAGTCTTCATCCTTTAATACGCCTTCTTCCTTTAACAAATAGCCCAGGTGATAGTAGGCACGTTTTATCCTATGTGTCGTTTCTACCATCAGTGATTTGGTGTGCTCGCGTTGCCGCACTGAATAGTGTGCTTTTGGCAGGACCAAGCGCATTAGCCAGGGCAATTGTTGAAGATTGACACTGGCTGCTTTTTTCGCCTGATAAGCCGATTGGAAACGTGCGGCAACGGATGCCTGCATCGTGATGATGAGTTTTTCAGGTTCGTCGATCCAGGCTTTTTCACGCAAGCATAATTCTCTGTAGGATCGATGGCCATGGTGTTGAAGAAAATCAGCAAAACGCAGTCGAGCAGCGCCGCTTTTTTTGCTCCTTAGCCATGCAAGCGCCTCAGTGGAGCTTGCTTCTTGAAAAGCCGTTTTGGCTTCGGGATGCCGGGCAATTAAGTCTACTACCTCGTCAAGATGATCCACTAATACGGCACTTTCCACTTCTTCAGCGCCTGCCAGCAGTCGGGCAGCTTCAGCCTGTTCCTCAGTCGAAGCTGGATGTTTGCCTTTGGAGACGATGGCTTGCACAATGCCTTCCATTACACCGGCACCGGCTGATGACTGCAGGTGAACAAAGCAAGCTTCGCAAAGCCAATCAAATTTCTCTTCCAACTCGGCAATCATCTCACTGCTGTTGTCATAGTACTTCATGTGAAAGTGCTTTAAGCGCCTTTCAAAATCGCGAATGATGCGCGGTGCCCGCATGGTGTAGCGAAAAAATTCGAAGCTGCCCCACCAGCGTCGCCATAGGGGGGCTTTATTCGGAGGTTCTTGTAATTCTGGAACAGGTCTTCCACAAAGACTTTGGGCAATGGTTTCGGCGGTATTGATCGACACGTAACGGGCGGACTCTAGACCACCCGATATATTGATAAACATATGCCCAAAAAACAAATTGATCTGTGACCACTCCTCATTGATGGCGGGACGTCCGCCGTACGACACCATCATATGTTGCATGCCGTTTTCGATAGCCCGGCCCTGAACGGTGAAGGTTAGGGGGGGTACTGCACCGGGCATCATTTCGCCAACATTACAACGAGTGATAACCTGATCGGCTGGAATAAGCGTATCCAGTTCATTTAAATCTGAACCCAGCGTGGTGATCGGGCGTGCTTGCAGCCAGAACAGTTCACCGCTTTGGTCGATGGCCCATTCCATATCCAATGGTTCACCGATGTGTTTTTCAGCTGTGCGGGCTGCGCTGGTTAATGCATGTAGTTCGGTCTCTTTCAGCAATGCTTTTTGTTCAATCAAATCCTGGCTTATCAGATTGTTATTTTGGTCCAATTCGTAGTGATCGGGTGTGCTTTCACCACTGACCAGGCTTTCACCCAGGCCGCTTATGGCATCGATAATCAAGCGGTCATGTCGACCGCTGACCGGGTCTGCCGTAAAAAGCACGCCGGCACTACGGGCGTCCACCATTTGTTGTACGACAACGCACATGGCGATTTCACCAGAACCTGTTTGGTCGGTGCTGAAGTGTCCCAGGTCGGACTGATCGTGCTGGTAGGCTTGTGCCCGATTACTTTCCAGTGAGGCGACGCATTGATTAATGGCATTACGCAAATCGGCCATGCCCTCGACATTTAAAATGGTCTCATACTGGCCGGCAAATGAGGCCTCGGCGCTGTCCTCACCGATAGCCGATGAGCGAACCGCCACCTTGGCGCAGCCAATTTGTTGGTAATGCTGCTCTAGAGACGGAGGAAAACAGTCAATTTCAGCGTTTACAATGACAAAGGCAGAAGGCACGCTGAGGCCCAAAGCGTGTAGTTTTGCTAACCCGGTGGCCTTACCGCCAACGGCTTCGTCGCCAATGTCAGCGATGTTGAGAACTTGTGGAGCGCGCTCTTTGTTATCGTCAGACTTTTTTTGTTGATTATCCGCCTGCATAGGAGATTTACTTCTTTATTGTTTCAGTTTTGTCGTTTTATCCTGTTGATGAACATGGGTATCAACAGGATTAACGTCATATACTATACGATCGTATAGCAATATTTCCATTATCTGACCGGGATGTCAATTGTTATGCGATCTGTCAAGGTATTCTGAGAGTTGCATGACATTCACACTTAATTCAACCGCTACCAAGCAACCGCTACCAAGAGTGCCACCAGAAAATGTAAAACCATTTTACGACTGCCTGTTTCATCAATTTAAATAAAACCGGTTATTTGATCTTTGCAGGTAGCGAGGTCGCAGTGGATCCGTCTGAATGTTTTGATGAGTAAGCACTGAGTGAAAAATTGATTTCTTCAGAGACTATTACAGTACATTAGATAACTGCGGAGAGGGTGCCAGCAAGTTGGTGTCGATACTGGCCTGTTCAAATTCAAGTTCAACAGGCAGATTTTCTGTCGCTTTAGCTGCCAGGCGTTCTTGCTCTGTGGGATACGTCCAGCTCAGCAGGTCGTAGTAGTGACGAATGTGTTGTACATATCTGACGGGTTCAGCTCCCCTGGCATAGCCGTGTTTGGTGTAAGCGTACCAGGCTTTGCGCTGGAGAAGAGGCAGGTGTTTTTTTACATCAACCCACTTGTTTGGATTGTCACCAAAAAAATCAGTAATCTGACGAGCATCCTCAACATGGCCCCGACCAACATTGTAGGACGCTAAAGCAAACCATGTCCGATCAGGCTCTTCTATTGTTGAGGCAACGCGCTTGTAAATCTTTTTAAAATACTGAGCACCACCACGTAGGCTTTGTTCAGCATCAAGACGATTTGTAACACCCATTTCTTTAGCGGTGATCTGGGTTAGCATCATCATGCCACGAACGCCGGTAGGGGATTTAGCTCTGGGTTTCCAGTGCGATTCACGGTAAGAAATTGCGGCAAGCAGGCGCCAATCCATGTCGTATTCATCGGCTATTTTCTGAATCATCGGCAAGTATTTGGGTAGTCGCCTTTCCATCTTTTTGTAAAAGGTGCGAGAACCGATCTGTTTGACTTCTTCGGCTGGACCAAAAAAGCGCTCATTAAGATGAGCCAGCATGCCGTTTTTTTTGCTTGATTTGAGGAATTTCTGCATGGAGTCAAAAAGCTTCTGATTGACATCTTTTCTCATGATCCAGGCGATGGACTCAGGGGCTGCGATATCAAAGGCGACACGAGCCGAGCGATAATACGCACGATGTACTTTAAATTCATTTGAATCAACGATGGTGTAATCGATTTCACCCAGTTCCAGCATTTCCAACAGGTCGCCGGTATCAAGTTTGCTGGTTTCGTACCAGGTGAGTTCGGGGTGCAGTTTCTTTAATGATGCCAATTTTTCTGCATGGCTGCTGTTGGCAACGACCAGTAATTTGCCATTGTTGATATCATCGATGGTTTTTGGTTGATCGATATTTGAGCGATAAATCAGCTGAGGTGTGCTGTTTTGATAGGGCGTTGAGAAACGGAACGATTTTTTTCGTTCGTCAGTAATCGACAAGCCTGCAGCGGCGATATCGGCCTGATTGTTGCGCAATGCGGCAAAAATATCCTCCAGGTTGTCCACACTGATAATTTCCAATTCCATGCCGAGTTCATTGGCAAATTCCAGTGCCAGCATGTATTCGAATCCGGTCGGGCCATGACGGTCCTGATAGTATGTGGTGGGGCCGATGCGGGTGATAACCTTTAATGTTTGCTGTTGCTGCAGAGGTTCGATTGAGACGGTGTTTTTACAGGCGGTGATGGCAAATCCCAGAAGACACAAAACAAAGGCTTTGACGCACAGACCTGCGCCAAGCTTTGTTTTCAAGGGGGTAAAAAACCCTGTGCTCATGGAATAATTCAAGGATTGATTCCTTTTAATACACTTACATTTATCCATTCTATCGCTTGCAAACGCGAACAGCCAGATTGACAAGCAGCATGAAAAATGATCAGTCTTCGATTGTTACTGTGATTGCCACTGCATGGCGATTGTGAACTTGATCACAAAAATACCGAATAATCGAGAAATCAAAAAGATATGGGTGTTTGTTGAGAAAATACTGAGATATAGGATTCGAGCTTTTAAACTGCTTTGCTTCTTAGAATTATTTCGAATAAGCGGCTTATATGAGAATTGTTCGATTATAAACAGGCTATTAAAACTGTTTGAGCTGGTGAAAGAGGAGGCTTGTTTACAGTACAATACGCGGCCTGATTCATCCGGTACCGTCCATGTATGCGCATATGAGTATGCATCTGAGTGCGTATTGTTCAGTATTTGGACTGAAAGTGAATCACATTAACTTTCTTTAGCGACTTACTACAGAGGCAGAAACCTTCCATGCTGATCTTGCCTGGCGCACCGGCTCTATCCGATTTTCGTTGTCGTAAACTACTTGACTCACTGCAGGCTGTTTCTGCTTCCATACATGCAATTTATGCCGAGTATGTGCATTTTGCAGAGACCACTGCGTCGTTAACAGATAAAGAGCTGAGTGTGCTGAAGACGCTGCTGAGTTACGGGCCGAAGTTAAATGTCGGTGATTGCAGTGGGCAGCTTGTACTTGTAGCGCCCAGGCCTGGAACCATTTCACCCTGGTCCAGCAAGGCCACGGATATTGCGCATAACTGTGGGCTGACCAAGGTCCAGCGAGTGGAGCGGGGCATCGCCTATTATCTCCTCTGTGAGAATCCCTTGGACACTGATCAACAGACTCAGCTCAACGCGATATTGCATGACCGTATGGTTGAAATTGTGTTTACACGCCTGGAGGACGCCGTTGCTCTTTTTGTGCATCATGAGCCGAAATCGGCCATAGCTGTCGATGTGCTAAGCGGTGGGCGTGATGCACTGGTGGAGGCCAATCGTACCTTGGGCCTGGCCTTGGCTGAGGATGAAATTGATTATCTGGTGAGTAGTTTTCAGGATCTTGGTAGAAATCCGAATGATATCGAGCTAATGATGTTTGCCCAGGCGAACTCCGAACACTGTCGCCACAAGATTTTTAATGCTGACTGGACAATTGATGGGGTTGCGCAGGATAAGTCCTTGTTTGGCATGATAAAAAACACCTATGAGTGTGGTGGTGAAGATGTATTGAGCGCCTATGCGGATAATGCCTCGGTTATCAGTGGCAATCAGGCAGGGCGGTTCTATCCATCACCCGATAATGGGCAGTACAGCTACGAGCAGGAAGATATTCATATCCTGATGAAGGTGGAGACCCATAATCATCCCACGGCTATTGCGCCTCATCCGGGTGCGGGCACTGGCTCAGGTGGTGAAATTCGCGATGAAGGTGCTGTAGGTCGAGGCTCAAAACCCAAAGCCGGCCTGACGGGATTTTCGGTTTCCAATCTGCAGATCCCCGGTTACCAGCAGCCGTGGGAGATAGATTATGGCAAGCCTTCGCGTATTGTCTCAGCCCTGGATATTATGCTGGAAGGCCCCATCGGTGGTGCTGCCTTTAACAATGAATTTGGTCGCCCCAACCTCTGTGGCTATTTTCGTACCTTTGAAGAACAATTTGTCAGCGTTTGTGGTGAAGAACGTCGTGGTTATCATAAGCCCATTATGATTGCCGGTGGCATGGGGAATATTCGCACTGAACATATTGACCAAAATTCCTTTCCGGCAGGAACGCAGTTAGTTGTATTGGGTGGCCCCGCCATGCTGATTGGCTTAGGGGGTGGTGCGGCTTCGTCCATGACATCAGGACAAAGCAGTGAAGATCTGGATTTTGCCTCAGTGCAGCGGCAGAACCCAGAGATGGAACGCCGTTGCCAGGAGGTAATTGATCGCTGTTGGGAAATGGGAGAGCAAAATCCTATTACCTTTATTCACGATGTCGGGGCGGGCGGTTTGTCCAATGCTTTTCCTGAGCTGGCAAAGGATGGAGGTTGTGGCGCGCTCTTTGATTTGCGAAAAGTCCCTAATGACGAGCCGGGTATGTCGCCTTTAGAGATCTGGTGCAATGAGTCTCAAGAGCGTTATGTGCTGGCGGTTAAACCATCTGATTTGTCACACTTTGAGTCAATATGTGAGCGTGAACGCTGCCCCTATTCAGTAGTGGGTGAAGCCTTGGCAGAACCCCATTTATCGGTGAAAGACCCGCACTTTGATAATCAGCCGGTGGATTTACCGATGTCGGTGCTGTTTGGCAAACCGCCTAAAATGTCACGTCAGCTGCAGCGTCAGTCCGTACCGTTGCCGGAATTGATGTTTGATGGTGTATTTATAAAGGATGCGACCGAACGGGTTTTGCGTTTACCGACAGTGGCGTCAAAACAATTTTTAATCACCATTGGTGATCGTTCCGTCACGGGGCATGTGGTGCGTGACCAGATGGTCGGACCCTGGCAGGTGCCGGTTGCCGATATGGCGATAACAACCTCATCCTATGACAGTTATTTCGGTGAAGCGATGGCGATGGGCGAGCGCACACCCTTGGCGCTGATTGATGGGCCAGCTTCTGGGCGTATGGCAATTGGTGAAGCGTTAACGAATATCGCCGCAGCACCGATTGCAAAACTCTCAGACATCAAATTATCCGCTAACTGGATGGCGGCGGCGGGACATTGCGACGAAGATGAAAAGCTGTTTGATACCGTCAAGGCGGTTGGCATGGAGCTGTGTCCCGCGTTGGGTCTTACCATTCCGGTTGGCAAGGATTCCATGTCGATGCGAACTGCCTGGCAGGACGATGACGGTAAAGACAAAGCGATTGTTGCACCGCTGTCGCTGATTATCTCGGCCTTTTCGCCGGTGACGGATGTGCGTGCTCATGTCACACCCCAACTACGTACAGACGCTGGAGATTGCAAGTTATTGTTTATCGATCTGGCCGCGGGTCGCCAGCGTCTGGGGGGCTCGGCCTTGGCTCAGGTGTACCAGCAGGTCGGAGCACAGGCACCTGATTTTGAAGACCCTGAGCGTTTCAACGCTTTTTTTACGGGTCTACAGCAGTGCCTGCAACAACAATTGATCGTGGCCTATCATGATCGTTCCGATGGGGGTTTGCTTACCACCTTGCTGGAAATGGCTTTTGCCGGGCATTGTGGTCTGGATATTGATTTGAGTGAAATCATACAGGATCAACCCAATGCTGAGCTTTCGGCCTTGTTTAACGAAGAGCTGGGTGTGGTCATTCAGGTTTGCTCCAAGGATATTGAGACAGTATTTGCGCTTTTGTCAACTGCTGGATTCGAGCAGGGTATTTATCGAATCGGGCGGGCAATTGACGGAGATGACATTCTCATACGTGCGGGAGAGCAGGCACTACTACATCAGGCTCGCATTTATTATCAAAGGATATGGTCTGAAACCAGTTACCAACTGCAATCCATTCGTGATAATTCGCTTTGTGCGCAACAGGAGTTTGATACGGTTTCTGATGAAACCGACCCAGGATTATCGGCATCGCTGACTTACGATCAAAATGAAGATATTGCATCGTCTTACCTGAATTTGTCTAAAAAACCACGAGTCGCCATTCTGCGCGAACAGGGCGTTAACGGTCAGGTGGAAATGGCGGCGGCTTTCGATCACGCAGGTTTTGCCGCCGTTGATGTGCATATGAGTGATATTCTTGCCGGGCGCATCACGTTGAGTGATTTTAAGGGCCTCGCAGCGTGCGGCGGATTTTCCTATGGCGATGTGTTAGGGGCTGGTGAGGGTTGGGCGAAAACCATTCTCTATAACAGTCGGGCCCGCGATCAGTTCGCCTCCTTTTTTGAACGAACAGATGTCTTTGCGTTGGGTGTCTGTAATGGTTGCCAGATGATGTCCAACTTACATGAGTTAATTCCAGGTGCTGAACATTGGCCGCGTTTTGTCAGAAATTTGAGTGAACAGTTTGAAGCGCGGTTTTCCCTGCTGAAAATTGCTGAAAGTCCATCGATTCTTTTGCGTGGCATGGCCGGTTCCCATATGCCGGTAGCGGTTGCACACGGTGAAGGTCGGGCAGAATTTCGAGACGAACAGCAAATAAAGGCGTTGCTCAGTTCGGCGCAGGTTTCGGCGAATT
Organism: Gammaproteobacteria bacterium; assembly: GCA_003353945.1. Classification (GTDB taxonomy): domain Bacteria; phylum Pseudomonadota; class Gammaproteobacteria; order Pseudomonadales; family PIVM01; genus PIVM01. The sequence goes on along the minus strand of PIVM01000005.1, from coordinate 90,582 downwards.
ATGTGGATAACCGGCTTCAACCGACAGAATGTTTTCCTGCCAATCCCAATGGTTCCCCTCAGGGTATTACCGCTGTGACTAACGCGGATGGACGAGTAACAATAATGATGCCGCATCCGGAGCGGGTTTTTCGGGCCGTGCAAAATTCCTGGTCGCCAGACGATTGGAGTGAGGACGGTGCTTGGATGCGCTTGTTTCGCAATGCACGGGTGTGGGTCGATTAATTCTACTTTGTCACATTGATACTTATTCTGCACTGTAGGGTGTGCCCCGCGCACCTTCAGAGTCTAGTTTTTAGCTCTGTTGGTGCGGGGGCCGCACCCTACAATAGTAATGTGACAAAGTAGAGTTAATTAACAGGCTTATTTTTATTTAGCCGACTTGAGGATGTGGCTGGATTGAAATAAGCAGATATGCTCCTGGTCATTCTGTTTGGCTCGCTGGAGTGCAATATCAGCAGCCTTCAGTAAGCGATCACAGCTTTTAAATCGATGCTCTTGATTATGTACTGAAACGCCGATTGACACTGAGATGGAGACTCGCAAATCATCACCCAGTTCCAGAGGGTTATCTTGTAGTGTATCCAGTATTCTTCTGGTGGTTGCTTCAGCCGCACCGTTGCCGCTACCGGGCATAACCAACACAAATTTCACACCGTCAAAACGGGTGGCAATATCGGTTTTTTCTTTGTTTTTCTCCAGCAGGCGCGCAATGGTTTTAATGACAATATCGCCGATCGACTGTCCGTAACGTTTGTTTACGTCTTCAAAATGATCGACATCGATAAAGGCGAGACTCAGAGGAGACCCATGATGACAGGCACTGTCGAATTCCATATTGAGAATTTTTTCAAGGTGTGCCCGGTTGTAAAGACCGGAAAGTCTGTCGCGCTTTGAAAGCTCTGTCACTTTACGTGAATGTTTGTCAATATGATCAGTTTGTGGGCGTTGTTGCTGAGACTCTTTGTGTAGATCCCGGATCATTAGCACGTCCTTGGAGCGGGCAAGTACAGCTTCTACGTCGGCATTGTTGATTAATTCCACTTCAAACAATTTTGACAGCTCCGGTATTTCTTGTAGAACCTTGTCCACAAGAGATTCCATTTGTTGTTCGTCAATACCCAGATGTTTGAGGGTGTTGGCAGTTTCTTCGTTGTATTCCAGGCCATTATCGCCGATCCAAAGATCAGCAATGATTCCAGAGAGACCGATGCAGTTTTGAAACAGGCCTTCTTCATCGGGGTTGGGTTCGGCATTGAGGGAGTGGCTGTTTGCAATAGTGTTGATTAGCAGGGCGGGTAGGTGCCAGGCTTCGGCGAGTTGTGCGCCGATTGCTGCGTGATCACAAGCAAAATGCTGTTTTTCCGCTTTACAAAGCGAAGCATGATCTGTGCTTGCGACGAACAGTTCTGTGTATGTTTCTGGTTCAAGTTGTTTCAAAGCCAATATGCCCAGGTCCTGCAATAGACCCGCCAAAAAGAGAGCCCCCTGGTTATGAATGGCTGCCCTGTCGCCCAGTTCGCGAGCAATGATTGCGGCAATGATGGAGCGTTGCCAAAAGGTCTGGCTGTCTTGACCGCCATCTTCTTTCTTCAGAGAACCCATTAGTGAAAAACTCAGTGCCAAAGACAACGCTGAATCCAAGCCTAACAGGGTCAAGGCTTGTAAAATGCTGTCGATGTTTTTCGTGCGGGCAAACAGAGGGGAATTGGCGACTCTTATCAGTTTGGCACTTAAGGCTGGATCATTGCGTATAGTTCGCTCCACATCGGACAGGCCTACATCAGGATCCTCGGCCATATCGATCACTTGTAAAGCTATTGCAGGCAAACTCACCAGGGAACTGCAGTTGTTCAGTCTGTGAGTCAATTTGTCTGGTACGCTCATTGTGTGGTTCCTTTATTCTGCTGGTTTCTGCTGCCAAATTGCCTGGTGTGCTCATCCAGTTTTGAGTATAGCAGCCCATAGACCTGGCAATTTGAAGGAAAAGTTATTAAGTCGTGAGAGTAACAAGACATATTTCTTCTATTTCTTATATAATCGGCTCCCTGATTTATCTGGCTCACCGGATACGTGAATTTTGATGCTGTTTCAATACCTTGTCGCTCTATAGCGAAGGTAGCCAATTGTCGGTTGGCTTACAGCCCTACACCTAATGATAAAAGTGAATTGGAATGCTTAATAAATACCCGTTTTGGAAATATTTACTCGTTATTACGGCTGTTGCTCTAGGGTTTCTTTACGCAACGCCCAACTTGTACATGCCGGATCATGCGATACAGATATCGGGTGAAAACAGCGAGGTCAAACTCGATAAGGACACGGTAAAACTGGCCAGTTCTGCGTTGGATAAGGCTACAATCGCCTATTTTGGCGAGACAGTCGATGGAAACAACTTATTGATTAGACTGCGTGACCAGGAGCAACAGCTGCTTGCTCAGGCGGTGATTCAGCAGGCGTTGGGTGATGGCTATGTTGTGGCGTTAAATCTTGCCGCAACAACGCCGGATTGGTTGAGCGCTGTCGGTGCCGGGCCAATGAAGTTGGGCTTGGATCTCAGTGGAGGTGTGCACTTTCTGCTGGAAGTGGATACACCGGCGGCAGTGACAAAGCGTCTGCAGAGCTACATGTCGGAACTTAAAAGCAAACTGCGCGAAGAGAAAGTACGCGGTGTGATCAGCATGGAAGACAATGTGATTACCGGTAAATTTCGAAGTGATGCCTTGCGCAGTCAGGCAATATCGGTCATTCGTGATGAATTCCCCCAATTACAGCGTAAATCGTTTGAAGAGAACGATGTCTTCTGGCTGCACTTGTGGATGGGTGAGCAGCAGATCAAACAGGTGGAAGACTACGCGGTTAATCAGAACCTGACGACATTGCGCAATCGGGTTAATGAACTGGGAGTGGCCGAGCCTTTGGTGCAGAAGCAAGGCCGCAATCGTATTGTAGTGGAATTACCCGGTGTGCAGGATACAGCAGAAGCCAAACGTATTCTGGGCAAAACAGCGAATCTGGAATTTCGTCTGGAAGCCAAACTTGATGAATCGATTGCCTCCAGAGAAGAGTTTGTGTTTAGGGACAAGAACGATTCGCGGCGTACGGCATGGCTGGAAAAGAAAGTGGTCATTTCTGGTGACAGAGTAGTCAATGCGCAATCGAGTTTTGATCCGCAAACCAGTCGTCCTCAGGTGAATATTACCCTTGATGGTCCGGGTGGGAAATTAATGAACCGGATGACGCGACACAACGTCAAACGCAATCTGGGTGTGTTGTTTATTGAACGAAAAACGCGCACAAGCTATGACACTGATGCGGATGGCAAGACGGTTATTACCAAAGCAAAGTATGATCAAAAGCAGATGATCAGTCTGGCAACCATTCAGTCCGCGTTGGGGACTCAATTTCGTATTACCGGGCTGGACAGTGTTAATGAAGCCTCCGAATTGGCCTTGTTGCTTAGGGCGGGAGCCTTGGCCGCCCCCATCGATTTTGTTGAAGAACGTACAGTAGGGCCATCAATGGGCGCTGAAAATGTTGAGCTGGGTATGCAGTCGGTTCAGATAGGTATGCTGTTAGTGGTGATATTTATGGTGTTCTACTACCGGTTCTATGGCCTTATTGCTGATTTTGCCCTGATTATGAACCTGGTTATCCTGATTGCCCTGATGTCGATTTTATCCGCCACGCTAACCTTGCCCGGTATTGCCGGAATAGTGCTGACTGTGGGTATGGCGGTTGATGCCAATGTATTGATTTTCTCCCGTATCAAAGAAGAGCTTCGCCACGGTATGTCGCCACAGGCGGCGATTAAGGCGGGCTATGACCGCGCCTTTGTGACCATTATGGATGCCAATATAACGACCCTGTTGGTGGCCATTATTCTGTACGGTGTTGGTACTGGCCCTGTCAGGGGGTTTGCAGTAACCTTGTGCCTGGGTATTGTCACCTCCATGTTCACAGCCATTATGGGAACCCGCGCTCTGGTGAACCTGATTTATGGTGGGCGCAAAATAGACGGTTTGAATATTCGCCCGATATGGCAGAGCAAATAGCCGGGTTACTTACATACTGAATTAGATTGCCAGAATTAGACTGCAGAGAAGGGCATTGCTTTCTCGCTGAAAACAGAGATATCCGATATGACTGAAGAAAGAATTATTAATTTTATGGGGCATCGCAAATTGGCGGCCCTTTTGTCCACTGTGTTGATCTTGGTTTCCATCGCTTCATTGGCGGTGCAGCAATTGCGTTTTGGACTGGATTTTACTGGCGGTACCCTGATTGAAGTGGGTTACAGTGAAGCGGTCGATTTAAATCAGGTTCGAAAAACGCTGGTTAATAACGGTTATGATAATGCAGTGGTGGTCAACTATGGTTCGGTTACGGATGTGCTGGTGCGTTTGCAGCGCGGTTATTCAGATACCTTGGGTAATGAGCTGTTGACCGTGTTAAAGAAGGATTTTGCCGGTGAAATTGAGCTGCGGCGTATTGAATTTGTTGGTCCGCAAGTGGGTGAAGAATTGCGCGAAGAGGGCGGTATGGCCTTGTTGGCAGCCTTGTTTGTGGTGCTGGTATATGTTGCGTTTCGCTTTCAAATCAAATTTTCCCTGGGGGCTGTTGTTGCTTTAGCCCACGATGTTGTTATTACGCTGGGCGTATTTTCTCTGCTTCAGTGGGAGTTTGATTTGACTGTATTGGCAGCCTTGTTAGCGGTGATTGGCTATTCCCTGAATGACACGATTGTAGTAGCGGATCGAATCAGGGAGAATTTTCGGAAAATGCGCAAGGGAACACCCGAAGGGATTATTAATGAGTCCCTGACGCAAACGTTTGAAAGAACGCTGCTGACATCGTTGACAACGATATTGGTATTGACTGCTCTGGCCGTTTTTGGTGGTGAATCGATTCATGGCTTTGCCATTGCACTGATTATCGGCGTGCTGGTCGGTACCTATTCCTCCATCTTTGTGGCGGCTAATATATTGTTGTCTTTGGGTATCAGCAAGGATGATCTGGTCTTGCCAATCAAGGAGGGTGAAGAGCTTGATGGTATGCCCTAATAGGGTGTTTTATTTCCACGGTCTTTATTTTCCACGATCGATAGCTCACCCTCTCTCAATTCAGTTGATCTAACAAGGGGTGGGCTTGTATCCACTCCTTATCGTTTAGGCTGCATTTCTGGCAATTTGCTGAGTGTGGTCCACTCCACAAAAGTCAATCAAACATTCCTGTTAAATCTTATAGTTTTCAGTCTGATACCACACAATAGCCATTCAACGGCTATAGTTACATTATTTGCAATGAAATGCATGCAACGAGTGGCGATATGATCAGAAAGAAACGAAACTCTGAATCTAAAGAAGATGTATTCGAGTTAAGCGATGAACTTAATGATATTGAGGATTCGCAATCGATTGAGGCCATCAGGGAGCAGGAGGAAAAAGAAGTAGAATATGTGGCCGATGAAGCCTTGTATACGCCTGAGGAACTAGAAAGTATTTTCGATAAATCACCACCACCAGTGGAAGAATCACCGGAGGCTGGAGATGGAGCAGAAGTAAATCAGGAAGCCATTTTTTCCAGCGACAAAGAAATGGATCAGGCACTCGATGCAACGGCGGCGCGCAAAGAGTCTCAGGGCAGTGATGACGGTGTTGGGGGGCAGGAAGACATTGTACGCACGGCAAAACTGGCCAAACAAACACAAGAAATCCAAAGAACACCCTATGAAATACAGGTGTCTGACTTTTTCGATGTAATTACACCGGCAGAAAAATCAGTGTGCAATGAACAGGAGGCATCAGTCAGTCGATTGGAGCTCCTTGGAGAGGCTATGGATGAGCAGCCCTGTCGTACTGAATTATTACCGGTGAGTGAAGTTTATGAGGCCTTTGAGTTTTCTGTAGAACCTGAGCCGCCGGTACAGGAACAGCCAGTGCCTCTGGATGAGTCGGCCTATAAAAAAGCGGCATTCAAGGCCAAGGCGCTGTTTAGTAAAAACAAGGCACATGTTGATGAATATCTGGGCCGCACTCTGCCTGAGCGGGAGCTGGCGCTGGAATTCAGCTTTGCCTCTTTAAAGTCTAAAAAGGATATTGAATCGATTGCCAGTACGCGATCCATTCGCCTGCTTTTCTCGTCCAAGGGTAAGTCGCTAACTACCATCCTGAAAAAGGCGGATGAGGATCTGTGCAATATTGCCAGATGCAATTTATCCAAGTCCCATAAGCTAAGTTTATTGGATGCCTATACGCCGCCGTTATTTGAAAAAATTCAACAATTGATTAGCCAGTTTGAAAAAAGACCTTCTGTACATGAAGACACAAAACGACTGGAGCTGGCCGAACACGGTGTGCATGCAATCAAACATGCGATTACGGGCTATAAACAGCTATACACTGAGTTGTATGAATCCTCCAATTTAATCTATGGCCCTCAGCGTGGAACGGCGAATAGAATTGTTTGCAGGCTGATAGATTTGCTGTGTCTTGAACAGTTATTGCTTTGCGCATTGCATCAACCAATTCCCACCGTGTCTGTGAAAGCTGTTAACAAACTGTTCCATGTGCTCTGCTGTTATGAACCGCAGTTGATAGAGGAAGAATATACAAGTCAGTCTTGGGAGGGGCTTGCCAGTATCAAAGATCTGTATTTGGTTTATCAAGTGATGCTGTCATTTCAATTGAACTCGATTTCTGGGATTCAACACAAGTTGTTAAAACAATATTTTGTAAAACATCTTGGATTACTGAGAATAACGGAAAGGAAATCTGTAGGGGATGCTGATGAAATGCTGTGGGTATTGTCTCAAGATCATAGTGAAGCACCTGTGCTGGATATGCCGAAAAGTGCAGCCACTGCAGCGGTGAGTGGGTGTCCATCCCTGCTGATTCAACCCAATGTTATATTTAACCGAATCATTCGTGACTACACACAATGCTTGGCAATTCTTGGAGAGGGTAAACGGCATAGCTGTCCGGTCCTGGGCTCCGTTGATGCTTTGCAGGCGCTGAATTTAATGAGTGTGTTGAATTGGTCGGTATGTCTGCTGTTGTCGCAAAGTAAACCACAATCCCTTTCATTGTATGATCCGGTTAAATTATTAGCTTATTCTGATTTTAAAGATTGCGTTGCCTATTTTGCTTATCTTTACAATTCGCAAAATAAAGACAAGGAAAGCAGGGAAGAGCAGGATTCAGAAAAAGCGCCAGTGATAAAAAAACCCAAGGCCAGTGGTAGTCAGTGGTGGTCCGCCATGGAAGATGAGGAATCAATTTATTTACAAACGGATGAAAAAAAGTCAAGCATTGCACTGGATGTAGGAATATTGATGTTGTTAGTCAGATCAAATCAGGAGCAAGAAGAAGTCTTGTTGGTTCGCATCAGTCGTATCGAACGCATTCAGAGCGGAAAATTAAGCTTGGTCGCGCAAAAGCTGGTGGCTAAGGCGGTTGCCGTGGAAGTGAAAGCCTTGTCTGATGACGCAAAGCGGGTACCGGCGCTTGTTGGGTTACAGGATGACAAAGCCTATTTGTTGACGACACATCAAACGAATTTTCATAACCAACAAAAATTTGGAATTCGATTTCCTGACAAGAGTGTTGTCGTGGCCAGTGTTGAGGGATTAGCTTCTGTCTCACACAATTTGCAGGTCTTGAAGCTCGCCTAACGCGAAATATATCGGTCTACGTAATGCGTAGACCCTATTTGCATTCAAGCAAAAACACTGTTTTTTTACCGGCAATGGAATTATTCGGATTTGAGTTTCAGTTGTGGTAGAACTTGTTGAATATCATTGAGAAAGGCAGCCTGTTTCACGGGCAGGCGCAATTTAAACTTCTTGCTACGGTATTTTTTGACCACTTTGAGATTGTTTAAACTACCGGCATATTTGCCAAAGTGAAGCTGGATAAACTGATCGATTTCTGTTTTTGATGCTGCAAACTGTTCGCTGTCAGCAATAGCGTCTTCAATACAGGTGAATATCGTTTCGAACTGCCTAATGACAACGCGCTTAATACGATGCTTGGTTTGCTTAATGCGACTGATGAGGATCCGCCGAAGGTTTTCACCGATATGGGCTTTGATACCAAGGTGCATGACCCGCGCGGTCGCATGTTTTATGCAAAGGTCCGTTATGAGTTTTGATCATTACGCTTAGTGCAAAAAGCCAGCTTCTTTCGATGCTGGCTTTTTTGTATGTGTCAGAAAAAGTGGCTACGGATAATGCCGTGTTTTGTCTTGATCGATGAAGTTTGCCTTCACAATCTGATTGTCTCGCCTTGAGACAGCGAAAAAACGTTGCGAATCATTTCCTGCCAGTTTCTCGCTAGCCTGCTGGAGTCCCTTGCACTCGTATTGGTTGCAGATATTGGCACGAAATTCTGGAGGTAGGGAGCAGCCTTGGCGCGAATGGTAGACGCATGAATTTACATAGTGCGTTGCCGACAGGTGACTGAGAAAAAGCGCGATGATTTCAGGTCCTGGTTCGATACTGTGCTCGTCGGTGATGCGGTTAATGGTCGCTTGTTGAATAAAGGCATGTCGACTGCCGCCATGATGGCAGCAATAGCCTTCGCAGGCAGCACAAATTTTTGTCAACGTTGAAGTCGGGATTGTTGAGGCTGCTTCTTGCGTGTGTGAGATAGAAAGGACTGAGGGGCTGTATTCCAGGACTTTAATGCCCAACAAGCTTTTCAAGTGCGCAACGAAATCTGCCAGTTGAGTTTCTGTAACCTGCTCGGTTTGCCGGATGGATTTTTCCGGTATAACAATGATGTGGTACTGACTTGGATGATCACAGCCAAGGTCGGTGCAAGCTTTTTTGCGAAAGCTCACAAGTTCTTGCTGTAGTGCTTCGTCTTTGCACCGCCAATTTGAGCACACATTACCGGCATAACTTTCATGCATGGTGAGTGCTTGATGACAAATCTGGCATTCTTTGGACGTGTGCATGGGTATGACTTCTTGGTATTAGTTATCTGGTATTGTACCGACGATAGGGAAGCATGGGTAATCGGATACGTTCTTGTTGGATTAACTAATTGTAAATTCCCATCACCTCTATATTGTTAGACAATCATACGAAACTTAAGGTAATAGTAACTCCATGACGATAGGAATAAGCGGATGAAGACGGAAACGGTAAAGTTGAAGTTAACGCGACGCAGGTTTCTTGAAGGTGCAAGTGTACTTACCTTATCGATGGTCACGCTTAGCTGCTCTGACTCAGCAAAACAAACGTTAATCGGCAGACAATCCATACAAGGTCGTTTTAGTGCCAAACTCTATGGCAACTGGCAGGATGTCTATCGAGAAAAATGGCAGTGGGATAGCGTTGTTAAGGGTGCACACAGTGTATTGAATTGTGTGTCTGCCTGTCCGTTTAACGTTTTCGTCAAGGATGGCATCGTGTTCAGAGAGGAGCAGAACGCGATAATGGAAGCGTCCAACGATAGTTACCCTGATTTCAATCCGCGTGGTTGCCAGAAAGGAAACTGTATCAGTCAGGCCATGTATGCACCTTCTCGTTTGAAATACCCGCTGAGGCGAGTAGGTGAGCGTGGTGAAGGCAAGTGGAAACGCATTAGCTGGGACGAAGCCTTCGAAGAGATGGCTGACAAGATTGTCGAGATTAGCGAGGAGTCGGGTCCAGAGTGTGTGATCTACGATTCCGGTACGTCCAATCAAGGTTATGGCTCCGAGTCGATGGAACTGTTAGCCTTTGATCATTTGGGTTCAACCCAGATCGATGGTTGGGCCTGCGCCGGTGATATGCCGCTCGGTGTGATCATGACCTGGGGTTTGTTCAATGTCGATAGTACCTCCGATGATTATTTTAATTCGGAATTGATCCTGCTCTGGATCGGTAATCCATCTTACACACGTATCCCCGATGCGCACTTTATGTGGGAAGCGCGTTATAACGGTTCAAAAGTGGTGTCGATCGCGCCGGACTATAATCCATCGACCATGCACTGTGACCAGTGGCTTAATGTCAATATCGGCTCCGATGCTGCCTTGGCCCTGTCGATGTGCAAAGTGATCATCGACGAAGGTTTAATGAAGCAGGATTACGTGAAGGAGCAGACCGATCTTCCACTGTTGGTGCGTAGTGATAACCAGCACTTTCTTCGCGAATCCGATTTGAAAAAGAACGGCAAAGACAATATCTTTTATGTCTGGGACAACGCGAAAAACAAACTGAACATCGCACCCGGTAGTGAGGGGCTGGGCGATCGCACCACGCTGGAAATGAAAGGTATCGATCCGTCCCTCAACGGCAGTTATCAAATAAAACTGCTTGATGGCCGCGATGTAGCAGTACGACCCATGCTGGAGAGCTTGAAGGCGCGTCTGCGCGATTATACGCCCGAAAAAGCCTCTGCGATCGTGGGCGTTGGCGCCGAGACTATTCGTAAGCTGGCATTAGACGCAGGCAAAGCCAAAACTGTCAGCATCTTTGGCTCCTGGGGTATCATGAAGCATCACCATTCTGATCTCTACCAGCGTGGCATGATCCTGTTGTTGGCGCTTACCGGCAATGTCGGCAAGCGCGGTGCCGGACTTCATATCGGTGCCTGGTACATGATGAGTGGTATGGAGGCATCCCTCTCTGCCGTCAAGCCAACTTGGTGGCAAAAAGCGTTGATGGCCGTTTATCAACCGACCGTTCGCGAGTACATGAAATATTTTCTCGAATACGAGGAAAAATACATGTACATGAATGTGCCAGGTTTGCTTTTTCTCTATCAATGGGCTGGTTTGGATGAAGTCGTCAACAAGCCACACTACCACGACCCCAAACCAGGCATATCCATGAAGGAGGCGGTGAAACACAGTATCGAGTCGGGTAATACCCCGATGTATCCTGATCCGAAAACAGGGAAAAAGCCGCGTATGTACGTTCATACACGCGTGAATCCGTTGCGGCGTTGGCCCAAACCCCAATTGGCGCGAGACAATCTGTTTCCTATGATGGAGCTTATTGTGGGTTGTAACGTAAAGATGTCGGCCACCTGTTGTTATTCTGACATCCTCTTACCTGCGGCACACTATTATGAGCGGCGCGGCATCAAATATGCGCAGAGCTATGTTCCCTACTATGTGCTGGGTGAAAAAGTGGTTGATCCGATCGGGGAGGCCAAGAGCGAATGGGAGATTTTTGGCTTGCTCTGCAAACGGGTACAGGAAAAATCGATTGCCAAAAACATGCCGGTGATTGATGACGCCAAGGGAAAACCGAAGGATCTAAAAACTGTTTTCAATAAATGGTCGGCAAATGGAAAGTGGGATCCCAAGGATGATCTTCTCTACTACCAGGAGGCGACAAGACTCTCACCGGAGATTGGCAATATCGAATGGGAAGATGCGGTGGCCCAAGGGGCTGTTCATATTGAAGACGTAGGACCTTTTCGCATTCACACCAGTATATGTTCTGACTACGAGCCGGGTGAAACAGTTTACTCGCAACAGTGGTTTACAGAAAAGAAAATGGCCTGGCCTACACTCACCGGACGCCAGCAGTTCTATCTGGATCACGACTGGTTTATTGACGCTGACGAACATCTTCCCACGCACAAGCCCATGCCCAAGGCGGGCGGTAATTATCCCTTGCGATTAACCGGCGGACATAACCGCTGGTCAATTCATTCTTCACATCGCGATTTGCCATCCCTATTGCAGCTTCAGCGAGGCGAACCATCCGCTTGGGTCAGTGCGGATGACGCTCAGCGACGCGGGGTTGAGGATGGTGATCGTATTCGCTGTTTCAACGATGAAGGGGAAACGACGCTACTTGCTAAGGTTTCCCCTTCGGTGAAACCGGGTCAGGTGATTATTTATCATGCCTGGGAAAACTTTCAGTTCAAGGATTGGAAGAGTAATCAGGAGCCCGTGCCCTCGGTCTGGAAATCGCTGCATATGGCCACCTATGGGCAACTGCATTACCGCTGGCTCTATGGTGGACCCCACCACGCGCCGCGTGGCACTACCTTGGATTTTGAAAAGCTTGGAACATGAACGTCAGCGTCCTGGGAATGCTGTCATTTATTTATTTCGGCTTCCATCTCATCTTCGATGATTGCATAGTTCAGAGTTACTTTACTGCCAGAGTGATATTTTATAAGCTGCTTCGTCAGTGAAAAGCAGGTATTCTCAGTTGAGATTTTTGATGTGTTCGGCACCTCAAATTCAAGTGTCATTCTTGAAGAATATTTGTAACACTATGTTTTTATTAGATAATAAATAATTGAGCGCAAAGACTATGAGCATTTTAGACGCATTTAGATTGGACGGCAGGGTGGCAGTGATAACCGGTGGTGGCCGAGGTATTGGGGCAGCCATTGCAAAAGCCTATGCTGAAGCGGGTGCTGATGTGGTTATCGGTGCACGAACGCAAAGTGATATGGACAAGGTGGTGCGGGAGATCGAAGCGATGGGTCGGCGCGCCGTGGCGGTACCCACTGATGTGATGGTCGAAGAGCAGTTGCAACGCTTAGTGGATACGGCGATTCAACACTTTAGTCGCCTGGATATTGTTGTTAACAATGCCGGTGGTTATCCGCCCATGCCAGCACTGGATACCACGACAGCACAATTTGAAGAGAGTTTTCGGTTTAATGTGAGTAGCGCCTTTACGCTATCGCGTATTGCTGCGCCATTGCTTGCAAAGAATGAACAGCCGGGGGTTATTGTCAATATTTCATCTGTGGCCGGACACTCTCCAGCATCGCAGTTTGCCGCCTATGGCACCGCAAAAGGCGCTTTGTCCTTATTGACACAAGAATTAGCCCAGGAGTTTGCGCCCAGGATTCGAGCGAATGCCATTGCCGTGGGTTCCACCAAAACCGATGCCTTGAATTTTATTTTAACGCCTGAAGTGGAAGAAACCATGGTCAATCTGACGCCCATGGGACGTTTGGGTGAAGTTGAGGATGTTGCTGCTTGCGCACTGTATTTAGCAGCCCCCGCCTCCAGTTATGTCACGGGTGAGGTAGTTGCGGTCAGTGGCGGTTTGGTGAGTTTGAATCTGCCGATGCCGAGGGCGTTTGGGTAGACATCCAGCTTAGGGAAAGTCGCCAAGCAGTTATCTGCTTAGCGAGCCAATTGATGACAGTGAGAAGGTAAATGTGACCAGTGCTATTGCTCGTTCCCGCGCGTAGCGCGGGAACGATGGTTGAAAGGCAGGTGTATAAACACGTTCAGGGTTTCAAAATAACAATGACAGCATCCGTTACCGAACCTGCATCAATATATCCAATAATATTGGGGTTGCTGGAAACCAGTTCGATTACTTCGTCGTCATCCAGTACTGCCTTGGGTGGCTGGCCTTTGCCAGTGAAAACCAGGCGGGACCAATAGGCATTGAGCTGGGAGGCATCCTTTTTTACGACCTTTGAATAAAACTCGTCACGCGGTGCTTCACCCTTCTCCTGATCTATTGGCACCACGCTACCACCGCTGGGAAAATTTTTCTGTTTACCAAGAAAAATATCCGAAGCCTGTTGGGCAGTTAGGCTTTTGTCGGGAGCGCCAGGGTTGGCAACCAGTACGACGTCAGCAAGAGACGCTTGGGCAGTGAATAGGGCGGTAAATAGAAAAATTGAGATAGTGACAAGTTTGCTTTGTAATATTTTCATTTTATATGCCCTCCCTTAAAATAGAACGTCAACAAGGAATGTGTAGACATTTTTCTCTTCCATACCGGAGTGTTCACCAAAGTTACCCACGGTACCACTTAAGTCGGCAAAATGCTGCACGGCGCCTTTGAGTTTGATATTGGGGGTCAGGTTGTAGTTTAAACCCAGGGTATAAGAAGTGCTTTTTCTAAAATCTTGTGCCTTGGAGGGGGGGGGCTGAGCACTTGCGACAGCAATGATTTGATCAAATACGAGGCGGTCCTTATCGGATGCATCGGAAAAATGTTCTATTTCGGCAGCCATTAGGTAAGGCGTCCATTTACCGATGCGATAACCTGTGGTGATATAATAGGCGTCATAACTGGATGATGGAGGAAGAACAAATTCAGATGTCCCCAGCAAACCGGCAAAGGCGGGCGGCAATTTCACAGTAAAGTCTTCAAAGTCCCAATCTAATCTGACGGCTTCTAGCAAAACAAAAAGCGATCCGTCGTCGTATTGGCCACCCAAGCTATAATAAAACGCGGGCATCTCAGTAGCATCGCTGAGAACTAATCCGGCAGCTGCCAAGGGTTGCAAGTCCAGATTGTCGCCTACGGGCGCTTCTTTTACCGGATTATGGTTGTGGACCAGCTCGCTATTTGATATATCACCATCAGCATCGTCATCAGCTGGGCGATCCTCACTGTAAAAACGAACCTTGGCCCCACGATAACTGAGTCTTCCGCTCCAATTACCGTAATTCAGTGTATTGTTTATGCCATAGGCTTTAATAAGATCAAATTCCATCGGATCAGTTTCACTCACACCACTGCCGATATCTACCTGCAGCAGGCCGCTCCATTCGCCAACACTGTAGTTCCAGATCAGATCCATACCCTCAAAGCCCTTTAGGGTATCGATATTGTAAACTTCGGTAGGTGGCCGAACCCAGGGGTAGGAAAAGCCCACATCAAAAAATTCAGATAGCATATAAAACGGAGTGCGCAGTCGACCAGCCCGCAGGGTTAGACTGTCGGTGGCTTTGTAGGATACAAAGGCCCATTCCATATTGGTACGAAAAGGCCGGTCATCCCTGGCTTTGCCGACCAGCTGCATTGTAACGCTGGTGCGCTCTGAAATATTTGCAGTCATTTGTAGACCCAGGCGTGTGTCCGGTTGCCAGGTCACCTCTTCGGTAATGCCCTGATAAGTTTTATCTTTAACATTATGGGTGGCAAAGCCGGAAGTAAAAAAACCATTGAATTTAATTTTATTAAAATAGTCATCGATTTTGCTGTTGGTTTTTTTGGCGATTTTTTTGCTGCGTTTTGCCTGCTTTTCCAGTTTTTCGATTTGTTTTGATTTTTCCTCTAAGGCACTTTCTAGCTGTTGCAATCGTTCATCAACGTTGCTGGCTGCTTGAGTATGTAGAGGAATAGAAAGCACTATTGGCAATAGCGCAGCGTAGATTATGCTCTTTTTCATAACCTTTTTCTCCTTCTAGGATAATGGTAATATCAAGCTATTAGCATGGCCGACAACAATGCCTGCCATCACGAATTTGTTTTTTTACGGGATTGGAAAGACTACTTTATTGTGTTTCATAGGCGGTCCCCTTTTAAGAAAAAGCAATGTTTTGGTGGTTAATGCATTATTCAGGCGTATGTATGCACCTGGAATTTTATCTCCCCAGGGTTTTATGGCATACCAGGAAGGTTGGGATGAAGTGGCAAGCTGGATCATTTCCCTTTTCCTTTTCCTTACCCGGAAACGGGAAAGGGAGTTTATGTAAGTGCCAATTTGATCAGTGTTAGTATTTGTGGCAAATATTATAGTGGCCAATTACACCTTAAACTGCGTGCCAACCGACGCTAATTGCTTGGATATTTCATCAAGATTTTTCGTCAGCTCCGTGACTTTGTTGGTTGCTGAAGAAGAAATGTCGGAGTTTTCCCGTATCCTTTGGAAATTATCCTTGATATTGCTTGAGGTATTACTTTGCTCTTCGGTGGCAGCGGCAATTTGTTGATTCATATCGCTAATAGAGGTGACTTTTTCCGCAATAGACTGCAGCGTGGAGCCGGTTTTCTCGGTTTGTTCAACACCGTTGTTGGCCTGTGTTTTACTGGCCTCCATCGCTTCCACGGCAGAGCGTGAGGCTGTTTGCAGTTGCTCTATTACAGCCTGGATTTCCTGGGTGGATTGCTGGGTGCGTGATGCCAGGGTGCGAACTTCGTCGGCCACCACTGCAAAACCACGGCCTTGCTCGCCTGCGCGAGCCGCTTCGATCGCGGCATTCAATGCCAGTAAGTTGGTTTGTTCTGCAATGCCACGAATAACATCCAGGATTTTTCCTACATTCTCGGTGTCGGTTTCGAGTTGGGTGATTACCTCTGCAGCCTGGGTGATTTCCGTTGCAAGTTCGCTGATGGCGTTGACTGTGTCACCAACAATCTGCTGACCTTGTTTGGATTCCGAATCAGCATCAGAAGCAGAACTTGCTGCAGTAGCGGCATGATGCGCAACTTCATTAACTGCTGCGATCATTTCATCAACCGAATAATTAACTTTCTCAGCAATCTCACATTGTTCCTGAGTCGCCTGAGAATTCTCCGATGCCACACTGTTTAGCTGCTTGGAAATATCTGAGAGCGGAGTGATTAACGATAATACTTCACCAATGGTTGATTGCAGTTTATTGACAAAATCATTAAACCAGAAAACCAACTCTCCTGTTTCGTCTTTGGATGTTTGCTCGATTCGCTGGGTAAGATCGCCTTCACCTTTGGCGATATCCTTTAGCGAGTGGGTGATTTGATTTAAGTTGTTGGTGATCATAAAAATGATACTGAAAGAGACAGAGAGTAATATCAGAATAGTGATGCCGCCAATAATTAACCCGGATGTGATAACACTTTGAGCCGTGTTGTTAGCATCTTCGATAGTGTTCTGGAACAGTTCTAAGCTTGTGTTGCGATATTGTTGAAAATTGTCCAGTGCACTTTTTTGTAAGTCGTTTTTAGTTTTTACCTGATCCTGCACAGTTGAAAAATCTACAGATCCACTGATCATGCCGCTGGAGAGCGTATGGGAAAGCTTGTAATACCGGCGAAATGACTCTTTGGTTTCCTTGATTTCACTTGAACGATCAGGCGTTAGGTCTAGAAGCTTGTCAAGCTGTGTATTGATTGTGTCTTTTAAGGTTTCAGCCTTATTTAACATATCCATCTCGCCGGTAGAGATGGATGCGGTGAACAGCTCATCAATCTGGTTTGTCAGCACGATATTGGCATTGGCTAACTCCAGACCTGGAAACGAAACATCACGAACGGTTTTCAGGCGCTCAGAATTGGCGGTGTTGGCGTTGTAATTAATAATAAAAAACAACATAAAGCCAATGATGGCTGCCAAAGGGATGATGAGAATCTTAAATTTGACAGACAGGTTCTTAATCCAATGCATCGATACATCCTAAACAATTTATTATCACCTTATTAACGTAGAAGAAAAATTGTTATTTTGCCCACTTATCGCTATAAGAATTTTCAATTGTGTTATGTTTCTCAGGCATATCGATGTTTTATTATAAAAGTCGCTACATTAAGAACGGAAATGACTTAATGGTCGTTTTGTTGTTAGTGTCTGAGAGCTAACTCTTCGAGACAGGAGCACCTGGTTTTACACTGCCCAGACATCTTTTTGCAAACGCCCTGTTTTCATCATTTGCTCAAGGTAGCCTGTGGCCTCGGAATCTGAGCGTTGGCCCTGCTGGATAATGATTTGTAACAACGCCTGTTCAACGTCATGGGCCATGGCGCTTGCATCGCCACAAATATAAAAGTAATCGCCTGATTCCATGCGTTGCCATAACAGTTCCGCTTGTTCCCGCAATCGATGCTGCACATAGATTTTTTCTGTCTGGTCCCGTGAAAAAGCGGTAAAAAGTCCGAGACCTTGGCTTTGCGCCCATTGTTTCCATGTGTCTGCATAAAGAAAATCAGCATTCTCATGGCGGCAGCCAAAAAACAATAAATGTTGTCGGTCCGTTGATTGTTGTAACAGCGAACAGTTCTGTTGTTCTGCGCGGTAATTCAGTTCTTGCATAAAAGCCCGGTAGGGTGCAACGCCGGTACCGGCTCCGATCATCACGCACGCGGACTTTTTATTGCTGGGCGGTAAGCGAAATTGCGGATTGTTTTGCACAAAAACTCGGATGGAATCACCGTCGGTAATTCGGTCTGCCAAAAAGGTACTGGCCAGACCTGTGCGATCACGTCCATCCAGTTGATAACGGACCACGGCAACGCATAGTGATAATGTGTTTTTATTTGTAAGCTGTGACGATGCAACGGAATAATAGCGCGGTTTAATTCGGTTAAGGCTGTTCACCAGGGCTTGGGATTTAAGTTGTTTTGCGCTGGCAGGAAATTCGGCTAGTACATCCTGTAATTCGTAATTAGCGAGGTAGTCACTTGTGTTGTTGCGCAATGCTTCCAGGCGCTTGTGTTCGCCCTCATCCGAGCAGTGTTGTAGCAGAATTTCCAGAAGACTGGGTTTGAGTTTTTTAATATCCAGCTTATCGCTCAAGGCGGTTTTAAGACAATACGTGGCGTTGTCTGCGGGCAATGTTATATCGACATTGTCTTTTTGCGACAAGCAGGCCAGTACAGCATCGACTTCATCGGGTGCATTGCTTGCTAAGACGCCAAGCGCATCGCCGGGTTGCCAGGACAATTCAGATACGTTTCCGCTCTGATCGCTAGAAACATCGATGTCGATATGAACGGTTTCCACGCCATCCTGTTCAGTATTAGAGAGCGTTTTTTTGCCAACTACCGTTGCAATAAAGGGTTGTTTTTCACTGGCTTGCGGGGGAGCAGTTGCACGTGTGCTGAAATACGTTTCAGCGCGAGTTAATAGTTCGTCACTGTTGGTTTCTGCAGGACTGGTTTCTGCAAGTAATACCGCTTGATAATCTTCAGAAGAGAGTGTCGTGATGGTGTCGTTAATCCACGTCTCAATAGTGTTCATGTCTTCCTTGTTGACTTCTGTCACGGGCAGCATTGATTGACTACCACAGTTCGTGAACAGTTTGTCCAGTGTATGACCGGCACGACAAAAGTTAGGGTAGGCGCTATCGCCCAGTGCCAACGTGGCGTGATGTACATATGAGAGATCAGGCCCCTCGTTTTCGAGTTGTGCAAAAAGAGCTTTGGCAGCAAGCGGAGGGACGCCATCGCCCGCAGTTGAACAAATCAGCAGGCAACTGTGAGTTTCTCGCCAGTCAATCAGTTCGAAATCTTCGGCATTGATGCAGCGTGGTGAAAAACGTGGTGAAAAACGTGGCGAAAGTGCAATGTCTGCTATATTGGCGAGGGCTTTACAGCATAGCTCTGCCACTTCTTTTGCAAAACCGTATTCGGAGCCGTACATTACCATAATGCGTTGAGCGTTGGGATTGCTACCCGCATATTGAAACATGTCATGGAAGGCATTATTCAATGCTGCCGTTTGTGCTGATTCACCTGCTTCAATGCTGGAGTCGATCAGACAGGCGTTGGCAAAGGCAGTGGGTCGACTTGATTTTTCCCTGGCTCTTGCTGCATACGCTGCACTGATGGATGGATAGTCTGGATTGAAAGCCTGTTTCAAAAACTGGCGTGTCACTTCAACACCCAGAGGTATGGCCATACCGGGTCGCAAGAACGTGGTTTTGGATTTAACGCCCGTCATGGCCGCGCCAAAGTCAGCCATAAACGCATCTCCTTTTTTTTGTGCAACAATATTGGCGGCATCAAGCATCAAGGGATATTTGTACGTCAGTTTTGCGCCTCCGGCTGAGGCGGGGAAGTCCTTGCCAAAAGCATCCATCCAGCGCTTGTGATAAACCGCGCACGCTTCGGCTGAAAAATCCTTGTTAGATGCCATTTCATGAATTCGTTGTGCGGCCAGCTTGCCGCCGATCATGCCAGTGTGAATACCTTCACCGGTTAGCGGGTCGGTTTGTCCCGCTGCATCGCCAACGGCCATAAACTGTTTTGCCGTACTTTGTTCAACACCGCCTGTTCTCAGTGAGGCAACGCGTGGTCTTTCCAGAAACTCTGGATTGGGACCGAGTACACGTTGCATAAACGGATCTTCAAGTAATTCTTTTTTGCAGACTTGTCCAAGAGCTTCAGGTTCAATGGCGCCACCGGGTACTACGTAACAACCAATATCAATATCGTCGTTATAGTGACGAAAGATTGCCACGTAGCCGGGAATGACATAGCTGGGGTAAAGCAGTACGCCCCCCGATTTAAAATTGTGGGTACCGCCTTTGACGTATTGGCGACTGGCTACGCCCTCCGGTGGGGTGTTGACAACGCCCAGAGAGCGAGCCACGGCGCTGGTGGCACCATCGGCGGCAATGAGCATGGCGCCACGGAAAACACGGCCATCCTGGCAATGTACCGTCCACAATCCATCGTCTTCCAAAGTGGCAGTTTTGAATTCTGCCTGTTCAAAAAGATCGGCACCTACTTCAGCGGCGCGTCGGGCAATGCGTTCATCACAAATGATCCGTTTAATGGCGTAACAACGTGCGTCAGGTAATGGTTCGCCTTCGCCGGTGCTGACAAAGCTTTCGCCTGATGGTGAGACAAATCCGCCACTGGTACAGTCTTGTACGAGACCTTCGCTTTCCAGTTTTTGCAAAACGCTCATATCCTCCAGAATATCCAGCGCCGGTGAGCACCAAGCGTCGCCACAAAATTTGTCGCGTGGAAAACTGGCCTTGTCCAGCAGGGCGACTTTTTTTCCAGAGAAACCGTCCATGCCATTTGCCAGATAGTAGGCTGCTGCTGATCCGCAGGGGCCGGCGCCGATTACGATGGCGTCATAGTTGCCGCTGGGGTCTGTTTTTGAAGGCATGCGGATAGTCCTCGGGTTTTAATAGTTAAACGGTAGGGTTGTCAGACCATAATACAGGTTAGGCAGTCTAGGAGAAGGCGTTAGTTTGAAGCAAACGAAAGACTCCTGACACTTGATGGAAATCAAGCAGAAAACGACGTAAACCATCATCACAGAAACGCAAGGAGATATGACTAAGAATTAATATTTACTGCTTCAAAATCCTGTTTGCATCAAAAAAAGTAATAAAAGGACAGTTTGTTGGTTTTTATACATGCATATTATATGTATGATTGGGTCCGGTGTGAGACATAACCTAAAAACAACGTGATTTACAATAATCAATAAAGGAGGTGTGTATGAATATGTTCTGCTATCAATGCCAGGAAACGGATACATCATCCGATGCGGGATGTAGCGTCAAAGGTATCTGTGGCAAGACGGCTGATATGGCCAATCTGCAAGATGTATTGCTGTATGTTGCCAAGGGCATTGCGCTCTGTGTGGAACAGGCAGGAGAATTGGACAAAGAAACCACGCGCTTTGTAATGAAATCACTGTTTTCGACAGTTACCAATGTCAGCTTTGATGATGACAAAATAATCGCCTTGATTGAGCAGGGTTTGACGATCCGAGATGAGTTGAAGCAGCGTTTTAACCTTGATGGACTGAGTCATGATGCAGCTAACTGGTCTGCCGATGACTTTGAGGGCTATATCGCCAAAGCACAACAAATTGGCGTTGTAGCCACAGAGAATGAAGATATTCGCTCCTTGAAAGAAACGCTGATTTACGGAGTGAAGGGTATTGCAGCCTATGCTGATCATGCTGCAGTGCTGGGTTACGAAGATGATGAGCTGAATCGGCGTATCATCGCATTATTGGCAGTCACCACCAAAGAGCTGGAGCTTGAAGAATGGATAGGACAGGTTCTGCATGTTGGTGAGGTCGCTGTTACGGGCATGGCTTTATTGGATAAAGCCAATACTGAAACATACGGACATCCGGAAATTTCCGAAGTAAAACTGGGCGTGAGCAATAATCCGGGTATTTTAGTTTCGGGACATGATTTGAAGGATTTGGAGCAACTGTTGCAACAGACGCAGGGTGCAGGCGTTGATGTTTACACGCATGGCGAAATGCTGCCAGCCCATTATTACCCAGCCTTTAAAAAATATCCGCATTTGGTTGGCAACTACGGCAACGCATGGTGGCAGCAGAAAGAAGAATTTGAGGCATTCAATGGCCCCGTTCTGATGACGACCAACTGCCTGGTGCCGCCGAAAGGAAAGTCGGAGTACAAGAATAAAGTTTTTACGACTGGAAATGTGAATTTCCCCGGTTTACTTCATGTGGAAGAGTCGGAAGCTGGAGAAGCCAAGGATTTTTCAGCGATCATAGCGTGTGCCAAAACCTGTCAGTCACCGAGTGAAATCGAAACAGGTACTATTGTGGGTGGTTTTGCTCACAATCAGGTATTGGCGCTGGCGGATAAAGTGGTTGCTGCGGTTAAATCCGGTGCCATCAAGCGCTTTGTGGTCATGGGTGGATGTGATGGACGTGATAAGTCGCGCGAGTATTTTACTGATGTCGCCAAGAACCTGCCTGAGGATGCGGTAATTCTAACGGCAGGCTGCGCCAAATACCGCTATAACAAGTTGGATTTAGGTGATATCGGTGGCATTCCTCGTGTGCTAGATGCTGGACAGTGTAACGATTGCTATTCTCTGGCCGTTATTGCTCTCAAGTTGAAGGAGGTCTTTGAGCTGGAAGATATCAACGATCTACCCATTTCTTTTGATATTGGTTGGTATGAGCAAAAGGCGGTGGCGGTATTGCTAGCCTTGTTACATCTGGGTGTGAAAGGCATTCGCCTTGGGCCTACCTTGCCAGTCTTTCTTTCAGAAAACGTTGCGAATTATCTGGTGGAGAATTTTGATATTAAAGGTATTGATAATGCCAAAGATGATATCCGCCAAATGATGGTGGGTAATTAGCAAAAAACTGTAAGTTCAGGTTGAACTCGTTAAAGCTGAAAGTAACACCTGAAAGTAACACCTGAAAGTAACAAC
This sequence comes from Gammaproteobacteria bacterium, assembly GCA_003353945.1. Lineage (GTDB taxonomy): Bacteria > Pseudomonadota > Gammaproteobacteria > Pseudomonadales > PIVM01 > PIVM01. The sequence goes on along the minus strand of PIVM01000005.1, from coordinate 67,995 downwards.
AGGTGACGACGAGAATTGTAGTTACATTTGGAATGGGCGCCATCGAAGGCGCCCTTTTTTATTTTACGTGCCGATTTGATCGTGGCCGCTCAGAAAGGAAAACACACTGCGCGGCCTTGCTCTATAATTCTAGACGTCCCTGTGAGACTATTTGTCAGCCATTGTCCGATTTTACAAAAAAGGATAAACCATCGACTATGAATAAAAGCTCCTGGTCAGCAGACAGTTGGCGAACAAAAACCCTTTCTCAGCTCCCTCATTACACCGATCAAAAGGCATTGAGCGAGGTTGAAACACAGCTGGAAGAATACCCCCCGTTGGTTTTCGCCAGTGAAACTAACAAGCTCAAAGCACACTTGAGTGATGTGGCAGAGGGCAAAGCCTTTTTGTTGCAGGGTGGTGACTGCGCCGAAAGCTTCGATGAGTTTAATGCCGATAAAATTCAGGACACGTTTCGTTTGCTGCTGCAAATGGCGATTGTGCTGACCTACGGTGCGGCATGTCCAGTGATCAAGGTCGGGCGTATGGCCGGTCAGTATGCCAAGCCCAGATCGTCCGCCACTGAAACGCGTGGTGATCTGGAACTACCGAGTTATCGCGGCGATATCATCAACAGCCTGGAGTTTTCGCAGGCAGCCCGCAACCCAGATCCTGAGCGAATTTTGAAAGCCTATGGTCAGGCATCCGCCACCTTGAATTATCTGCGTGCCTTATCTCAGGGGGGATATGCGGATTTGCATAAAGTGCAGGAATGGAATTTGGGCTTTGTCGAGCGAACACCGCAAAGTGAGCGGTACGGTGAAATGGCTGCGGAATTGACGGAAACCCTGAAGTTTATGTCTGCCTGTGGGCTTAACGCAGAATCCATTCCGCAATTGTCAGAAACAGAGTTTTATGTCTCTCATGAAGCGTTGTTACTGCCTTATGAGCAGTCTCTCACGCGATTTGACACTATTAGTCAGCAGTGGGTGGATTGTTCTGCCCATATGTTATGGCTGGGTGATAGAACGAGACAGTTGAGCGGTGCTCATGTGGAGTTTTTGCGTGGTGTCAGCAATCCGATTGGCATTAAGTGTGGACCAACCCTGGCCGTAGATGAGTTGCTGCAATTGTTGGAAATCCTTAATCCCGACAATGAAAGCGGAAAAATAACATTGATATCACGTATGGGGGCAGACAAGGCGCAGGAGAAATTGCCCCGGCTGGTCAGAGCTGTTCAATCATCGGGTTATGCAGTGGTATGGTCCTGTGATCCTATGCACGGAAATACCTTTTCTACGACCAATGGTTATAAAACGCGACGTTTCGATAAAATACTGGAGGAGGTGGAAACCTTTTTCACCGCACACCAGGCAGAGGGAACGTATGCGGGAGGTATCCATCTGGAAATGACAGGCAAGCATGTGACCGAATGCGTGGGCGGCTCCTATGATGTCACGGAGGAGACGCTTGCGCATTGTTATGAAACGGCCTGTGATCCTCGCCTCAATGCCTCTCAGAGCCTTGAGCTGGCGTTTTTGCTGGCTGATAGGTTGAAGGGGATGCGGCAGAAAATTTCAGCAGCAGATTGTTGATTTCATTGACCTTGGTCTGATTCTGCCCCGCTTTTGTTGGCGATCCCAAAGCGGTGAAATGGTAGGGTTTCCATTGAGTAACTGGTTGATATGTCTGCATAGCTGTTTCGATTTAGTTTCAACTCTCAACTATCGACCATTGAAACTTGATTTTGTGCTGGACCTCAGTACTATCAAGCACTGGATTACTTCCGAAAGCATGCCAATTGATGCGCATGACGTTGGCTTGTCTGGCTAGAAGTTGCTGTTCCGATCATTGATTCTTGTTAAAACGCTTAACTAAGGGAGTCTCAATATGGGCAATGCAGCTAATGTCCGAAATATCGCCATTCTCGGTCACGCTGGCGCGGGTAAAACCACGCTGATCGAACGTCTGTTGTTTGCAGGCGGTAGTATCAAAACCATGGGAGAACTTGAAAGAGGTACCATGGTAAGTGACCATGATCCACAGTCCAAAACATTAGGGCACTCAGTCGAAACCAGCCTGACGCATTTTACTCACAGTAACGTCCATGTAAATCTTATCGACACGCCGGGATACGCCGATTTTATCGGTCGTGCCATCAGCATATTGCCTGCGGTGGAAACCGGGGCGTTTGTGGTTGATTTGCACGATGGTGTGGAAATGGTGATGGAACGCCTGATGGAGGTTGTTGAGCATCGCAACAAATGTCGTTTGATCGTCATCAATAAAATCGATTCAGATCAGGGCAGCGCCGAAGAACTTCTGATGCAGATTCAGGAACGATTTGGTTCGGAATGTTTACCGTTGAATTTGCCCTGCAAGGACAGTGAAGAAGTTATCGATTGCTTTTTTAAACCTGCCTACGATACTGAAACCGCGTTTTTATCTGTCAGGGAGTCTCATGATGCCTTGGTGGACCAAGTCGTTGAAGTCGATGAAGAGTTAATGGAATTGTATCTGGAACAAGGAGAGGAGCTTAGCCCGGAACAGCTACACAATCCCTTTGAACAAGCTCTGCGTGAGCAGCATTTAATTCCTATCTGTTTTGTATCAGGTCGCACCGGCGCGGGTATTGATTTGCTATTGAAAGTGATGACGGAACTCATGCCTGCACCGGAGGAAGGTAATCCGCCACTGTTTTATAATCATGAAGAAGAAGTCGAATTAACACATGATGCCGACCAACACGTCGTTGCCCATGCCTTCAAAATCGTTGTTGATCCCTTTATGGGCAGATTGGCTGTGATGAGGGTGCATCAGGGAACTATTACTCCGGAAAGTCAGCTCTATATCGGCGACGGGCGTAAACCGTTTAAGGTCCATCATTTGTTTCAGTTGCAAGGAGCAGAGAGAGTTTCGATTGATAAAGCACGGCCGGGCGATCTGTGTGCGGTTGCCAAGGTTGATGATATTTCGTTCGATGACGTTCTGCATGACTCGCATGATGAAGATAATTTTCATCTGAAGTCGCTGGAATTTGTACCACCCATGTATGGCTTGGCAGTAAGACCTGCCAAGCGGGGCGATGAACAAAAATTGGGTGATACACTCAAGAAAATTCTGGCAGAAGATCCCAGTTTGGTGCTAGAGCATCGTGTTAACCTGAATGAGACCGTGCTGCAAGGTGTAGGGGAAGTTCATTTGCGCACTGTTCTGGAAAAAATGGATAGCCAGTTCAGCTTGCAGGTTGAAACCTCAGTTCCGGCGATTGATTATCGAGAAACCATCACGAAGTCGGCTAAAGGGCATCATCGTCATAAAAAGCAATCCGGCGGAGCCGGTCAGTTTGGCGAGGTGTATCTGGAAGTCGAGCCGTTGCAAAGAGGGCAGGGATTCGAGTTTGTTGATAAGGTTGTTGGTGGTGCGATTCCCTATCAGTTTATTCCTGCCGTGGAGAAAGGTGTAAAGCAGGTTTTGCAGGAGGGTGCTATCTCCGGATTCCCAATGCAGGATGTGAAAGTGACTGTCTATGATGGCAAATATCACGCGGTGGACTCAAAGGAAATCGCATTTGTTGCTGCTGGAAAGAAGGCATTTTTAGATGCAATTTCCAGTGCCCGGCCTATTGTTCTGGAACCCATAGTCAGTATTTCTATTATTGGGCCGAGTGAAGCCATGGGCGATATGACCGGCGACCTCAGTGGGCATCGTGGCATGATCAATGATACGGCAGCCCTGAGTCGAGGACGAATACAGATTTCCGCTAAACTACCATTGGCGGAGATTAGTGATTTTCTATCACGATTAAACTCCATTACCGGCGGCGAGGGCAGCTTTACCTTGGCGTTCAGTCATTTCGATCCTGTTCCTGATCATGTGCAAAAGGAATTAGCCAGCCAGTACAAAGTGCAGGAGGCCGATTAGTTGTTTCGCGCTTGTTAATCTCCTCTCTCATCAAGACGTTTTGCAATGCTTGATGAAGAGGATGAGTCAGTAAGTGGAGGGGATTAGTCCATGATGCAGAGCAGCGTCAGTTTGTAACTGCCGAGAATCATGTTTTTTTATGATGTGCCTGAGCGTATGAAGGCTGACAGGTTTTGTCAGGTAGTCATTCATGCCGCTCTGTTTGGCATGCTCTTTGTGTTCAGTCATGGCGTGGGCGCTTAGCGCGATAATTGCTACGTTAGAATGACCTGACTGTTTTTGTTCAACTAAACGAATCTGCTTAGTAGCTTCAAAACCATCCATTTCCGGCATTTCACAATCCATCAGAATCAGATCAAATTTATTTTCTTTTTCTGTCGCAGATTTCTCGAACAGTGCTAGTGCATCTAAACCGTTTTTTGCCAGTACTGGAGAAATGCCAAATTTGTTTAACATGCCCTTGATGACCAGTTGGTTAACGGCATTATCCTCTGCAACCAGGACGTGCAAATATTCCAGGTGCGGCAGATCGTTTGGTGGAGCGGTTTTAAATTTACGGCTGATGCCTGAAAAAGTGGCTGTCAATTGGTTGTGAAGCTGAATAATGCCAAAGGGTTTTTCCAGAAACGCGTCAATTCGATGGGGTGCGAGGAGAGGGCTATTGAGATAGGCATGCCCCCGAGTAACCCAGATGAAAGCCGGCCTTGAATCATTGGATATTGAGATATGTTCTGATAATTTCAGTGACTGCTCTTCGCTTAGCTCCGCCGTAAGTAATACGGCATTCGTGTTCTCAATTGTCTTATCATAATTATCTATCAATTTCTGTATGTCCAACAGACTTTGAGTTTGCATACCCCAACTATTGGTATGCGCTGTGATCATTGCACAATATTCCGGATCTGAATCGACAATCAATAGGTTCTTGTTTTGAAGCTTGTCGGAGTGAACCGGAACCTGCATTTGTGTCTGCAAAGGCAAGATGGGCAGTGTGAACCAGAACGTAGAGCCTCGATTTGGTTCGCTGTGCAGGTCGATGTCACCATTCATCAGTTCGCACAGCAATTTGCAAATCGACAGTCCTAATCCTGAGCCACCAAAGCGGCGGCTGGTGGATTTTTCAGCCTGCGAAAATGCGGAGAATATTTCAGACTGTTGCTGTTTTTCAATGCCGATACCGGTATCGCTGACCTCGAATTTCAATCGTGGTTTATTGTGCGGGTTGATAGTTAAGACAGTTACCCGGACTTTTCCCTGAGAAGTAAATTTGAAGGCATTGCTGAGCAGATTAACCACAATTTGCCGAATACGAGTTGGGTCTCCATTGATTATGAGAGGAGTGCCGGGTCTAACATCCGCTAGCAAATCAACCTGTGATGTCATGGATTTGATGGAGTAAATCGCGGCGCAATCGTCAATCAGTTTTTCGAGATTGAAATCTATTCGTTCCAAATCCAGTTTTCCGGCTTCTATTTTTGAAAAGTCCAGAATATCGTTAAGCACGGTTAGCAGGGTGTCGCCTGAACTGCGAATAGCCTCAATGTAATGGCGTTGAATATCGGTTAAGTTGGTGCCTTCAATCAGCTCAACCATGCCAAGTACACCGTTCATGGGTGTTCTGATTTCATGACTCATGGTTGAGAGAAACTGACTCTTAGCCTGGGCGAGTTCATGGAGCTGTTGATTGGCTTGCTCCAACTGATGTGTCCGTTTATTAACACGTTGTTCAAGATCTGCATTGAGCTGTTGAACTTCAGACAATAGTTCTGTAGATCGTGTTTCTGCTTTTTTCCTCGCAATAGCAAACCCCAACTGCTTGCCGATCTCTGACATTAATTGGAGTAGATCCTTTTCTGGAGGTTGTGATTGCAGTGAAAAGATTTCGAAAACTGCCAATATGTCACCTTCCAAAATCACAGGAAAGGCAAAAGCGCTTTTGATGTTTAATTCTTGTTTTCCATTATTGTTGCGTCGAATATCATTGTTATTGATATCAGTGATCCACACTGGTTTGGCCTGTTCCAAAACCTGTCCTGGCAATCCTTCTCCGTATCTCAAGACCGTTTTCTCAGTGGCTCGTTGAAAATTAGTGAAGTTATTCTGAGCATTGGAATACCAAATTTTTGATGATGTAAGCTGAAGTGTTGGCTTAGTATCGACGAGATAGATATGACCGACAGGCCATTGAAGAAAAATGCAGATTTCTTCTAGCGCAATTTTCATTGCTTGCATAGGATTGCTTGCCGCATTGCTTGCTGCCGCGATAGTCATCAGCAGCAGTGTTCGTTTGTGCTGAGAGTGTAATTCGCGTTCAGCGGTTTCACGTTTTGTAAAATCTGACACCATCTCAAGGCATGTCTGATTAATGCCATCAACCAGATCACCAAGCTCTCTGTCAATGTCTGGCATTCCTGTATCAAAATGAATCGATAAAGGGGAATAAAATGCACCTTGATCTATTTGATTGGTTCGCTTGATGAACGTAGCGATTTCGCTTAACTGCTCGTGCACTATTTTCCAGTGTTTGTTCAGTCGTTGATTGGCTGTGCTCAACTCGCAGCAGGTTGCTTCAAGATGTTCATTGTTCTTGCTTAGTTTTTCTTGTAGTCGTTTTATCCTGAGGTGAACGGAAATGCGGGCCAATAGTTCGTCTTGATGAAATGGTTTTGAAATGTAGTCCACACCGCCGTGTGAAAACGCTTTTGTTTTCACATCTATATCATGATAGGCGCTAATAAAAATAATTGGCAAATTACGATAGGCGGTTAGGGAGTGGACTTGATTCGCCACTTCGTAACCGTTCATGCCGCCGGGCATATTGATGTCGAGAAGCAGCAGGTCGAAGGGCCTTGAGGCTAGCGACCTCAAAGCCTCTTCACCAGAGCGGCAGGGCATTACCTGATAGCCTCCATCATCCAAAATTTGTACCATCAGCCGAAGATTTTCAAGCTTGTCATCGACAACCATGATGGATGCAAAAACGGTGTTAGTCATAATATCTGAGTGTTTACTGGAAAGTGTTTCTATATCATTTTCAGTTTAGTTCATCCTGCGTTTTTTACGCGGGCGGTTGATTTAGAATCTGTTGGAATTATCGTTGGCGAGGTACTGTGCATAAATGGTATTAGGAGCTTGCAATAGTTGGATATTATTTTGAATTGTTTCTTTATCTCATGACAGAACATGTATAATTTGTCTGGCGAGATATCGCTATAACGAATTTCGTCGTGATATGAAATGGCGATAAAAGACCGGGAAAAATAAAAACAGTGCCAAGTTAAGGGAAAAGGGAAATGAGTATGACTGAAAGCAATCAGAAAGAGCGTTGTTTAGCAAGAATACTGATTGTTGACGATAACCCGGATACCCTCCGAGTATTGTGTGAAATTCTGCAAGTTGAAGGGTACAAGCCACGTCCGGCGATTAGTGGAGAAACTGCGCTGAAGGCGGTTGCAGTATTTTCACCTGAGTTGATACTGCTTGATGTTAAAATGCCTGGGATGGATGGATATGCAGTCTGCGAACAGCTAAAGTCGAGTCCAGATACAGCTGATATCCCTATTGTTTTTATCAGTGCGGTGGATGACGCAGAAGAAAAGGTCCGGGCCTTTGCTGCAGGCGGCGCAGATTATGTAACCAAGCCTTTTCAGATTGCCGAAGTGTTGGCTCGGGTGCAGAGTCAGCTAAGCCTCCATCAGGCGCGTGTGCAGCTAAAAAAGAAGAACAAAGCTTTGGCCGATTTGAACAAAGAGCTAGAGTCATTTACCTCTGCCGTGTCTCATGATCTCAGCGCGCCTCTACGTGCCTTGGCAGGCTTCAGTAAAGAGCTGGTGGATCAGTATGGTGATCAGTTTGATGAGCAGGCAAGACGGTATCTGTCATATTTGAAAGAAGGCAGTGAGGAAATGCAAGCCATGATTGCGGGGTTGCTGACGCTATCGCGCTCCACCAGTGGTGAATTGCTCAGTCATAACGTGGATTTGTCATCCGTGGCGGAATCGATTGGATTGACACTTAGAAGGAAAGAGCCGGAAAGAAATATTAATATCTGTATTCAGCCTGACATGCGCTGTGTGGGTGACCCCCGACTGTTGAAAAATCTGCTCACTAACCTCCTGAATAACGCTTGGAAATATACCAGTGGTGTATCTACAGCTGAGATTCGTATAGGGGAGTGTGATGTGGCATCGCAGTGTTGTTTCTATGTGGCTGATAACGGCGTGGGTTTCGATATGCGAGATAAGGAAAAACTGTTTATACCTTTTCAGCGCTTGCATTCGCTGGAGCAATTCAGCGGTTCCGGTATTGGCTTGGCAACCGTACAGCGTATTGTTCATCGCCATGGGGGTAAGATATGGGCAGAGTCTGCTGTGGAAAAAGGCGCCACATTCTATTTCACTCTGTCAGCTAATCTATTGACGCATGACGAGAAGCTGTAATGAATAAACTCAGAGTTCTTTATGTCGAAGACTCCCCACGTGATGCCGAGTTGGTGTTGTTGTTTTTGAAAAACGAAGGTCTTGATATTGCTGCCAAGGTTGTTGGTCAGCATGATGAGGTAGTCAATGCCCTGAAAGCCTCTGAGTGGGATCTGGTTTTATCCGATTGCCATCTTCCCCTGTTGACAGTTGAAGAAGTGCTTAGAAAGGTTCGGCATTATGACAGTAATCTGCCTTTTATCGCAGTATCCGGCGCAATCGGTGAAGAGGAGGCGGTTAGCCTGTTGAAAAACGGTGCTCAGGATTTTGTCAGTAAGAATAATTTATCTCGTCTCGCGCCAGCCATTCGACGCGAATTGCACGAGGCTGAAAGCAGGTGTGCGCGCAAGCGGGCTGAAAAGGCCTTAAAGAAAAGTGAGGAGCGTTTCAAATTAGCCATGCGCGGTGCCAATGATGGTCTTTGGGATTGGAGTCTGGGAAGCGCAGTCGTGTACTATTCGCCACGCTGGATGAAAATGCTGGGTTATGGTGAGCAGGAACTGCCAGCGACAATGAAGACCTTTGAGCAATTGCTGCACCCGGCTGATAAGGAACAGGTGTTCAAAAAAGTCGGGAGATGGATAAAAAAGCCAGTTGACCGATATGAAATGGAGTATCGTATGCGCATGTCTAATGGAGAATATGCCAGCGTACTATCCAGAGGTTTTGTTTATGCTGAGGAAGGCGTAGCCAGTCGTATCATCGGTACCCATGTCGATATTACGGAGCGAAAAAGGACGGAACTGGCCTTGCTTCAATCCAAAAAACAATTGCGAGAGTTGGGCCTGCATATACAAAAAGTGCGAGAGGAAGAAAAAGCCTATATTGCTCAGGAGGTTCATGATGAGCTGGGAGCTACGTTGACAGCACTTAATGTGGATATTCACTGGTTAGAACATAAATTGTCGGACAGCCAAGAGGAAATGAAGAAGAAAATCTCTGACATGTCAGGTCTGGTGGCAACGGCTGCCGAAGCCTGTAGCCGAATTGTGACGGAATTGCGGCCAAGTGTGCTAAATGATTTGGGTTTGCTGGCGGCACTTGAATGGCAGGCAAAGGAATTTTCACAGCGATGTGACATTCCCTGCCAGGTATCGACTAACCTCGATGAGATTACTATGGAAAATGATCGTGCTATTGCTGTATTTCGCATTTGTCAGGAGGCGCTAACGAATATTGCACGTCATGCCAGTGCTACACGAATTGAGGTTATTGTATTGCAGCAAGGTAATACGCTTTTACTGCAAATCGCTGATGATGGTGTGGGATTGCCCGCAGCAGAGCCGGTTCAGCAAAACTCAGATTATATTGAAGGTTTTGCTGAGCGTCGGGCAGAAGTACGTAAAGCTTCGGCTTTTGCACCCGGTTCTTACGGCATTCGGGGTATGGGCGAGCGAGCATTGTTTTTAGGAGGCAAACTGCATCTGGAGTCAGAGCCTGGTGAGGGCACACGCGTAGTGTTGCGTGTGCCAATTGTGTTGACGCAAGGAGAATAGACATGTACAGGGTGTTGATTGTTGATGATCATGCCATTGTCCGTCGCGGAATGATGCAGGTGCTGGAGGAGGCAGGCGATGAGTATTTTTTTGGCGAAGCGGAAAATGGAGCTGAAGCGATCCAGAAAATTCAGTGCAGTTCCTGGGATGTGGTGCTACTCGATATTGCGATGCCGGGTAGGCGGGGTATCGATGTTCTTGCCCAAATCAAGCAGAAAAAACCTAAACAGCCGGTTCTTATTTTAAGTAGCTATCCTGAAGAGCAGTATGCGGTTCGATTAATACGTGCTGGTGCTGCCGGTTACCTAAATAAGCAGAGTGCGCCAGAGAAATTAGTAGATGCTGTTAGAGCCGCAGTAAGCGGAAAGAAATTTATCAGCTCCGTTGTTGCCGGCCTTTTGGCCGATAACCTTTCTAACCATAAAGGTATAGATGAGGAGCAACCTCAGCACGAGAAACTTTCAGATCGGGAATATCATGTCTTTATTCAGTTAGCTCTTGGTGTGCCATTAACGGAAATTGCTCAGGAATTGTGTCTTAGTGTGAAAACCGTAGCCACCTATCGTACGCGCTTGCTTGAAAAAATGAATATGAGAAACAATGCAGAACTAACACTCTATGCTATTCGTAACCAATTGATTGAATAATAGAGTGTATTTTATATGGTTACTTTAATCGTAAAACAGCTCGGATACTATTTCTGAAGCCCGGGGCTCTTGTAGGAAAATTCCTACATCTATCACGGTGCTTTATCCTACATGAATGAGCGAGTGATTCCCGCATGCAATCCTCTCATCGTTGACCATACTTGATCTCGTTGGAAGATATTTCCTGTCTGTTTAATTAGTAACAGGCTGGTGGAGTAATAGTCAATGGACACATCGTCACACAGTGAATGCCAACCATCGTTGGATATTGCCTCTTTTGTTGAGTTGTCTGAACACACCTTGCAAAAAATGGATGAGGCAATTATTGGTGTGGACGAAAATGGGCGAGATTATAATGCGATAGCTCACATTATAAATCTGATGGAAAAGATACTCGCGCCGGCTCGTCAGCTAGAGCTTGAAGATATTGTTTCTTTGCTTCAGGAGCTGGGATGCTATTTAGAGCGGATTCAGAGTGAGGTTGTGCCGCTTAACAGTGACGTTGTTCTAAGGCTTTTTTCTTGCCGATATCTACTGAATGATCTTGTGCGTGGATTGTCCGACAATCCTCAAGGCGACGGTAGTGCAAAGGATAAACTCAGATATTTACTGCATTTAATGAGGTGTGATCGGGACGCAGTGCGGTGAGATAGTGATGAGTTCGACTTGTTGTGTGTTTTTAGGAGGGTTTTAACTTGAGCAAAACAATATTGATTGTTGATGACTCGGCGTCAATACGCCAGGTTGTGAATATAGCACTTACTGGCGCCGGTTATGTAGTAATTGAAGCCTGTGATGGCAATGATGCTCTTTCAAAGCTGGATGGCCGAAAAATTCATCTGATTGTCAGTGATGTCAATATGCCTAATATGGATGGCATTACTCTGGTTCAGGAAGTGAAGAAGCTGGCAAACTACAAATTTACGCCCATCATCATGCTGACGACTGAATCTCAGGAGACCATGAAGGAAAAAGGGAAGGCAGCCGGTGCACGAGCATGGGTAGTAAAGCCATTTAAACCGCAGCAGATGCTGGCGGCGGTGGAAAAGTTAGCAACAGCTTAAATGCTGGCGAATGAGCTTGAATTTGGAGGATAACACATGAATTTGGCAGCGTTGTTAAATGGTTTTGTTTTCCGATTGTCGCTGATCATTTGTTTTCTTGGAGCCGTTTTTTTTGCCTATCTAGGTGGAATGACGGGACAGGTTGTTCTGGCAATTATATTGTTTTTTGTTATGACGTTGTCTGCTGGTATTTTTTTTGAGCACAAAGTGCAACAGTTATTGCAAAAAAAGGAAGCAGATTTTCTGCTTGAACAGGAAAAACATGAGACGCAAAAAAACGAACAAATAAGGGCTGTCGAGGACGCTGTAGTTCGTATAATCCCGATTGTGGCACGCCAGATTGAAACCGCACGTGATCAAACCGCTGACGGGATTACAACACTGGCAAGTCGATTTTCTACACTGATTACTAGACTTGATGCGTCTAGAGAGGCGTCTGCCAGCTCATCTCACAGTGTAGGTGAGGAAGGATTGATTGGCGTCTTTCGCAGCAGTCAGAAGCAACTTGAGCACTTGAATGATGATGTGCGAAAGGCATTGGCCTATCGGGACGAAATTGAAAAGAATGTAACGGACATGGTTGCACATACAGAAAATATGCAATCGATGGTGCAGTCAGTAGGAGCGATAGCTTCCCAGACAAATCTTCTTGCATTGAATGCGGCCATAGAAGCAGCTCGAGCTGGTGAGGCCGGTCGAGGATTTGCCGTAGTTGCTGATGAAGTTCGAAGTTTATCAGATGATTCCGCAAAAACGGGAGAACGTATTGCAGAAGGCGTAGAACAGCTCAATCGTACTATGCAGGCATTGTTAAGTCGTACTGAACAAGTAAAGATTCGTGATGCTGAGCTGGAACACGACGTTGACAGTACAACAAAAGAAGTGCTTAAAGAGTTGCGTTGTATTGTTGATGAGTTGGCACAATCAGCTGATATACTGCGCGATGAAAATGCTGGAATAGGCCGGGAGATTGAAGACATTCTGGTTTCATTACAGTTTCAGGATAGAGTCTCTCAGATTCTGTGTCATGTAAAAGATTCCTTGTCTGGTTTTAGTGAGGTGGTTCATTCAGATAACACGGAGCAAGTGGGCAATAGTATGGATATCGATTCATTTTTAGCGGAGATGGAAAATGATTACACGACCGACGAACAGCGAGCCAATCATATTGGAGGAGCATGTGCTGGAGAAAAAGAGGATGAAATAACCTTTTTTTAACGTTTTGTTTTAACTGAAGCTCTTTAGGCGGCACAATGTTATTTGACATAATACTGTGCCCGCAGTGGGATCAGAAAATACCAATATGATATCGGTAATTGAGAAAGAGCATTGCGTGTAAGTACGGAAGCGAAACTTTTTCTTTAGATGATTGAGCGATGTAAGATAATGGACTATGAAGCGGTGCAAGTGGCAGAGATTAGTGATCGGGAGTTTCGTCTTTTTTCGGAGCTAATGCACGAGAGAATTGGTGTTTTTCTTTCGCCAGCGAAGAAGGATTTGGTGCGGGGGCGATTGTTACGACGTTTGCGTCACTACGGATTAACGAGTTTCAAAAAGTATTTCGACATCGCGACAGACAAGCAAAATTCACAAGAGATGCAGATATTGGTGGATCTATTAACCACCAACGAAACATATTTTTTTCGAGAAGAAAAGCACTTCGATTTTTTGCGAAACACGGTGATTACGAAAATTGAGCGAAGTGCCGCATTGAGTGTCTGGAGCGCTGCGTCTTCTTCTGGTGAGGAGGCATACAGTTTGGCTATGTTGCTAGCTGATAATCTGCGTCCGCCACATAAGTGGACGATTTTGGGTACTGATGTAAATAGTCAGGTTGTGGAACATGCTCAACGAGCGCACTACCCTTTGGACAGTGCGGAAAAGATTCCGAATGAGTATTTGCAGCGATACTGTCTTAAGGGTGTTGGTGATTATGACGGTATGCTGACCATAGATGAAACTCTTCGTAGAAGAGTGCAGTTTAAAACCATGAACCTCAATGGTGCCTGGAGTGGCATTGGTAAGTTTGATTTAATTTTTCTGCGCAATGTAATGATTTATTTTGATGTCCTGACAAAGCGACGATTAGTAGAAAGAATGTTTCAGACGTTGAAACCTGGCGGTTATTTTTTTGTAGGCCACTCAGAGAGCCTGCATGGCATCAATGAGCGGTTTACACCGGTACAACCTTCGATATATCGACGTGAGTAATGATATGGATAGCAAGGAATTCACATTGCCCAAGGTTTATTTAATGCCGGGTGAACTGTATTTCGGAGACACGCCAGTGAAGGTTTCAACGTTGTTGGGCTCTTGTGTGGCAGTGACGCTGTGGTCAGAATGTTTCCATTCAGGAGGGATGTGCCACATTGTTTTGCCAAATAGTGACTTGAAATCCAATGAGATGCATCCACGCTATGTGACTGGTGCGATCTCACATTTTTTGGAGTATTTAAGAAAGTACCGGCTTAAACCGAAACAATTACGCGTTGGTGTGTTTGGTGGCGGGCATGCGTTGGAGCGTTACCCAGAGGAGAGCAATATTTCAATCGGTATGCGCAATGTGCAACAAGTCAATGCGTTGTTGCAGGCAGAAGGATTTAATGTCAGCCACCGCGATGTTGGTGGTAATGTGTATCGTAAGCTGACTTTAAATCTTGCAGATGGGACAGTATGGCAATCGAAGCATACGCATCAGGATGAGAACGTTGAAAAACAGGTATGGATAAGCTGATGACAATAAAAGTATTGGTAGTCGATGATTCGGCAGTGGTCCGTCAGGTGTTATCGAAAATTGTTGAATCTGATCGAGCACTGGAATTAATGGCGGCTGTTGCAGATCCCCTCTTTGCGCTCAAACGCATGGAGAAAAGCTGGCCAGACGTCATTATTCTTGATGTTGAAATGCCGCGCATGGACGGCATTACCTTTCTGAGAAAAATTATGGACGAACACCCCACACCGGTGGTGATGTGTTCGACGCTCACCCACAAAGGGGCAGAAACCACGATGGAGGCGCTAGCGGCAGGGGCCGTGGATATAATCGCCAAGCCTCGGGTAGGCGGCAAAGAAGCATTAAGGGGCGAGGCCAGTGAACTGCTAGATGCAGTCAAGGGGGCTGCGAAGGCAAAGTTCAATATCAAACGGATGCGACCGCAAGTAGAGCAAGCGGAAAGAAAAGTCGGCTCAAAGTTGTCAGCCGATGTGATGATGAATTTTACACCTCAGCGTGCCATGAAAGAGACAACAGAACGGTTTGTCGCGATGGGTACCTCAACGGGTGGGACGCAGGCACTGGAACAAATTTTGAAGCAATTGCCCCGAGTTTGTTGTGGCATCGTAATCGTGCAGCATATGCCGGAAAAATTTACAGCGGCGTTTGCCCAGCGTTTAAATGGCCTGTGTGAAATAGAGGTGAAAGAAGCGGCCGATGGTGATCGAATACGACCGGGATATGCCTTCATAGCACCGGGAGGTAAACACCTCATGGTGCGGCGTAGTGGAGCGCAATATATTTGTCAGGTCAAGGATGGGCCTTTGGTTTGTCGGCATCGTCCGTCAGTGGATGTATTGTTTCGCTCTGTTGCAAAAGCAGCGGGCGTTAATGCGATGGGCATCATCATGACGGGAATGGGTGATGATGGGGCAAATGGCTTGCTGGAGATGCATCAAACGGGCGCTTATACCATTGCCCAGGACGAAAAAACCAGCGTTGTTTATGGCATGCCGAAGGAAGCTGTCAAAAAAGGGGCGGTTGATCAGTCCTTGCCTCTTGAACAGCTGCCTATAGCGATAATAAAAAATGAACGGCAGCTGTCTAGAAAGGCCCGTAGCGCAGGGTGAGAAGATAAAGGGAGTGATTTGAAAGTGCCAGTCATTTTACTATTTATATTCGTTTTAAAATTGATTGGATTATCAAACAGATTGAAATATAGAATGATCGAACAAGAATATACAGGATCAGATAAATTGAGAAAACGGGCAATATATAAACAAACAAAACGCGTAAGCGGCATTGTTAATGTGCTTTTGTGAAATGTTAAAAAAATGTCAACATGAATTCATTAAGGTTGATCCTTTTATCGCAAACCGGTATTTCGTGAAGACTATTCGCTTACTAAGATAAAGGATAACGATTTTAGCGGCAATGATATATTTTATGAATAGTTGCATAGTCCCAGTAGGAAATGTAACAGAGGATCTGACAATGAAAACGAAGTTGGATGGCTTGGGATTATTAACCGCTTTGTTGGCGTGTGTGTCAATGTTATTGACGTTACCCGCACAGGCAGCGGTGACTAAGAGTACGGAAAAACACAAGGCATCGTTATTGTGAATTATTTGAGGCAGTTTTCATGTTAAAAAACCTGAAAGTATCATTAAAAATTATGCTGTTATCGGCTTTTCTGATGGTGATGCTAGTCGGTATTGGTGTCTACGCCACTAGCAAAATTGCGACGGTTGGTGAAGAGGTAACGGCGATTGCCGAGATTGATATGCCGCTGATTGAGGAGATCACTGAGATCACCGAGCATACGTTTGAGCAAGAGCTTAATTTCGAAAGAGCTTTTCGTTTCGCTTTGATGTTGGATGTGGACGAACACGCGGCCGATGGCCTGAAAACGTCCATTGAAGAATTTGATAAAAACGGAAAGATGGTTGATGAAAAAGAAAAAAATGCCATAAAATATCTGGAAGATGGGATAGCTAAAGCTCATAGCGCAGCTGAGAAAGAAGAATACGGAAAGCTCATCAAGGAACTTGAATATATCGGCACATTGCATGATAAATATCAGGCTAAGTCACATGAAGTGTTTATTCTGTTAACACAAGGCCGATTTGAAGAAGCTGAGCATCTGACCGAATCGTTGGAAGAACAAGCCCATGAATTGGAACAGGGTATTGTTGGCACGCTGGAAGAAGTTGAGAAGTTTACGAAAGAGTCGTTGATCAGGGTAGAGCATGAGGAAGCGACGCTAGTGGTTGCTCTGACAATTATTATTATTGCATCAATTGTTGTGGGCTGTGTTGTCAGCTTTTTCTTGATTCAAAGCATCACAAATCCCTTGCGAGTCATGCATAAGGCCGCAGAAGAATTGCGTTCTGGAGATGGTGATCTGACCTACCGATTGCCGGATTTTGGTCATAATGAAATCGGTCTTGTAGCAGGTTCTTTAAATGGTTTTCTGGAGAAAATTCAAGGTGTGATGCTAGAAGTCAGAGAAACTGTCGAAAGTGTCGCGACGGCCGCCAATCAGGTTAGCGCCACAGCACAAACCTTAAGTGAGGGTTCCAGCGAGATGGCATCTACTGTCGAAGAAACCAGTGCCTCACTGGAGCAGATGAGTGCCTCGGTAAATCAGAATGCCGAAAATGCTAAAACCACCGATGCAATGGCCCTGCAAGCTGCGCAGCAGGCGAGCGAGGGTGGTAAAGCGGTAAAGAATACAGTGAATGCTATGCAGCAGATTGCCGAAAAGATCGGTTTGATTAATGATATAGCGTATAAAACAAATCTCCTGGCGCTCAATGCAGCGATTGAGGCGGCTCGTGCGGGTGAACATGGCAGAGGTTTTGCAGTTGTGGCCGATGAAGTGCGTAAACTGGCCGAGCGCAGTCAGGATTCAGCACAAGAGATTAGTGGCTTAGCCCGTGATAGCGTTAAGACTGCCGAAATGGCTGGTGAGTTGATCATTGAGGTTGTACCAAAGATTGAGAATACTGCCGAACTAGTGCAGGAAATTGCTGCTGCGTCAGAAGAGCAGGCAAGTGGCATACAGCAGGTGAATTCTGCTGCGGAACAGCAAAGTCAATCAGTGCAAAGTAGCAGTGCGTCTTCCGAGGAGCTGGCGGCCACCGCTGAAGAAATGAGTGGCCAGGCTGAGTCACTTCGTGAAATTGTCGGCTTTTTCAAACTTGGTAAGGGGATGAAATCATCTGAGTTGAGGAAACAGACATTACAAAGGAAAGAGGCATCAGAACCGCAAGAGCAATTGGTAGACACGAAAGAAGAACGTAGTGACTTTGTCCGGTTTGGTTAAGTGGAGAAGAGCGCAATGGCGACGAGTAATCAAAGTGAATTAATGGTTAAAAAAGACGAATTGATGCCAGTGATGCACAAAGAAAAGGCTGGGCAATCGAAGTATCTTACTTTTCTGGTCAATGACACGCTATACGGTATAGATCTGGACCATATCAAGGAGATCATCGAGTATGGGGCGCTGACTCAGGTGCCCCTTGCGCCGGTGTTTATCCGCGGCGTCTTTAATCTTCGGGGCAGTGTCCTGCCCGTTATTGATCTGGCCGTACGGCTTGATAAACCAGCACGTCCGCCCGGAAATCGCAGTTGTTTTATTCTGGTGGAAGTCGAAGCTGATGGTGAGACAATGGAGTGTGGGTTGTATGTTGATGCAGTCGATGCGGTTGCAGAAATTCCCGATTCAGCCATTGAGCAACCACCAACCTTTGGCGTGGATATTCGCAGTGATTTTATCGCCGGCATGGGTAAGCGAAACGATGCTTTTGTGATTTTACTGGATATTGAACGAGTCGGAGCGGTTGATGAGCTGTCTGAGTATATGAAAGCCTCGGAAGGCGGTGTTCAGCATGAGGAGAGTGCACATGGCTAGACAACTGATAACGCTCAATATGCAGAGTAAAGAAACAGTGGAGGTAAATGATAATCAGGATCGTTATCTCTCACTGGCGGCCGGCAATGAACAGTTTGGTATCAATATTCTTAAAGTAAAAGAAATTATTGAATACTGTGAGTTGACTCCGATTCCTAGAATGCCAGCATTTATTTGCGGAGCCTTAAATCTGCGGGGTCATGTGGTGCCGGTGATTGATTTGGCACTCCGCCTTGATATGGCCCAGACCGAGGTTGTGCAACGAACCTGCATAGTGATTGTGGAGCTGACATCGGGCGTAGAAGAGGAAGTGGAAGTGGGGTTGTTGATTGATGCTGTGCATCAGGTGATTGACATTGATCAGCAGGATATTCGCCCAGCCCCCTCATTTGATGGCGCTATCAATACCGATTATATCCATGGTATGGGAAAAATCGGCGAGAATTTCATTATTTTGTTGAATATCGAAAATATGTTGTCACTACACGATCTGCCCTTGCTAGATGAGTTTGTTGAGTTGAGAGAGTCTTCTGAATCAAGTGCAACGAGTGATTCAGAAGATGATGCTTTGATAGCAGAAGGAGAACAAACATGATGGATGTCAAGAAGGATGGTGAGCAAGGGTTTTGTCAAATCAACGATAAGATGACGATCTACCAGGCTAGAAAAATGCGTGATAGTCTTTTGGATGCTTATGATGATTGCACTGAGCTAGAGATAGATCTATCACATGTTGATGAGATTGACAGCGCCGGTTTGCAATTACTTCTGGCACTGAAACAGTCAGCGAAAGAAATAGATAAGCCGGTGCGCTATGTCAATCACAGTGCATCCGTAGTGGATATTATTCAGTTGTTTGGTCTTGAGCATTTTTTTGGTGACCAGATATTGATGCCGTCAGACAGCTAGGATTCTATTCTCGGACAGACTCCCAGGGAGCACACTGACAGTACGGAGATAGGACATGAGTGAAAATCCTTTAGATACGTTTTTGGAAGAGAGTCGTGAATTGCTGCAAGAGATGGAGGATATTCTATTGCAGTTAAATGAAGACAGTGATCCGGAAGTCCTGAATGCGCTGTTTCGAACCGCACATACAATTAAGGGTTCTTCAGGTATTTTTGGTTATACCCATGTTGTTGGTTTTACCCATGTGGTAGAGAATGTGCTCGATAGATTGCGCGAGGGTGATATTCAGATTTGTGAAGATTTGACCGAGGCGTTACTCCAAGCAGGGGATCATATCGGTTCCTTAATTGACGCAGCTACTCAAGATGATGGAGAAAGTATTTCCGATGAACTGAGTGCACGGGGTGATGCGATATTTCAGCGCTTAGCCGGGTTCCAGTCTGTTGGCGAAGAAACGGAAACAGGAGAAACGTCTGCACATACTGCCACACATACCTCTACACCGGCGGTCGTATCCGGTAAGGTAGAGCGTGAAAATGAGCAACGAGTAGTGACAGATCAGTGGCATATTTCAATTCGGTTTTCAGAGAATGTGTTTCGTTTCGGTCTCGATCCGGCACCTTTTCTTAGTTATCTTGGAAAGTTGGGGCAGATCACTGATATTGCGACGGTTTTTGACGGCATGCCTTTACTTGAGGACATGGATCCAGAAAGTAATTATCTAGGTTTTGAGATTGCATTGTCTAGCGATGCCAGTAAAGCGGAAATTGAGGCCGCTTTTGAATTTGCAATAGAAGAATGCACGCTATACATATTGCCGCCAAAGGCGAAAGTCTCCGAGTACGCCGATCTGATCGATGGTTTGCCTGAGGAGAGGCAAATGTTAGGTGATATTTTGAGACACTGTGGCGCTTTGACAGAAAAGGAATTGCAGATGGCTCTGCACTGTCAAGGCCAGTTGCGTGATCAGGATGTGCCCGAAGATATTAGCCGCTTAGGTGAGGTGTTGCTTAAACAGCAAACGGTTCATCCAGAAGTGATTGATGCTGCTCTGGAAAAACAAGCTCAGGTGCGAGGCGTGCGCAGTACAGCAAAGTCGGTTCGGGTGGACGCAGCCCGCCTTGATAAGTTGATCAATCTTGTGGGTGAATTGGTGATTGCAGGAGCCGGGAACCAAATTCAAGCCCGACGTATTGCTGATGAAGCATTACTGGAAACGGTCGCTAATATGTCGCATTTGGTGGAAGAAATTCGTGATCATGCCTTGCAGTTACGTATGGTGCCCATTGGCGAAAGCTTTAACCGGTTTAATCGTGTGGTTCGCGATGTGAGTAAAGGTCTGGGGAAAAGGGTACGGCTTGAAATCTATGGCAGTGAAACAGAACTGGACAAAACGGTGATTGAAAATATCGGTGACCCTCTAATGCATTTGGTGCGAAATGCCGTGGATCACGGCTTGGAAATGCCAGAACAGCGTGAAGAAAAGGGTAAGTCGGCAGAGGGTGTAGTATACCTCAATGCGTTTCATGATTCCGGTGGTATTGTCATTGAAGTGGCCGATGATGGTGCAGGGCTTGATCCGGATAAGCTGTTAGCGAAAGCTCGTGAAAAAGGCATAATTGATACTGGTCAAGAGATGGATAGAAAAGATATTTTTCGTCTGATACTTGAACCCGGATTCTCTACTGCCAATGAAGTCACTGATCTTTCTGGTCGCGGTGTGGGTATGGACGTGGTGCGTCGCAATATCGAGGCACTGAGTGGTACCGTTGATATTGACAGTGAGCAGAATGAGGGTACGACCGTGCGTATCCGTCTGCCGTTGAGCCTGGCTATAATTGACGGTTTTTTGGTGGGAGTGGGTGGTTCATCCTATGTAATACCGCTGGATATGGTGCAGGAATGTATAGAACTATCTGAAGCTGATACTCAAGAGTCCTGCGGTGAACAGTATATTAATTTGCGCGGCGAAGTTCTGCCATTTTTACGTTTGCGTGACGTGTTGTCGCAAGAGACATCGACGCATGATCGCGAGCAGATTGTGGTGGTGCAGGTGGGTACGCAGAAAGCAGGTTTGGTCGTGGATCGCCTTTTCGGCGAGTTACAAACTGTAATAAAACCGCTGGGTAAACTGTTTAAGTATCTCAGTGCGATTCGAGGCTCTACGATTCTGGGTAGTGGTGAGGTGGCGATTATCCTGGATGTGCCCACTTTAATTCATCGCGCGGTTGGTGAACAGCATACAGTAGCCAGTCAGCATATGTTTCAAGCAGTCGATAATGAGCAAGGCAGGCGATTGCATTAGGCGCACCGAAATAGATATTTTTAATGCCTTTGAAAAAGGCACATTGAAAGATGAACGGGAAAGCGATATCTGACGATAATATAAATTCAAGTCCGCATTTCTCACAAGGATTTCGCGTTGAAAGTGAGGGCGCACTGTAAGGGCATCTACAGCACTTTTTGTTGCAGACCCGATTAACAAAACGCTGGGAGCGATGTCGTGGATTACTACAGATTGCGTCATTTCATTTCCTTATAAACATAGGATACACTCAGGTATTGCCCAATCTTGTTCAGTAGCTCATGATCTCTTAATGGCTTGCGAATAAAATCGCTGGCACCTTCGGCGAGAATTCTTTCTCGGTCTTCCTCAAAGGCACTGGCTGAAACGGCGATAATTGGCAGATCTTTGCCCTGTGCGGTAGCTGGGTTGATTGGGTTGCAAGCCTACAGGATTTAGCAAAGTCTGTGGCGAGGTAATTATCTCTATTTGACCCGGTTCGCAGCGTATTTCCAGTCGAAAAATACTACCCTTGTCAGGCTGACTAGTGAAAGTGATGTCGCCCCCCATCATATGCGCATATTCACGACTGATGGCCAGACCTAAACCGGTGCCTTCCCCTGATTTTACGCCGCTACGCGTTTGCTCGAAACTGCTAAACACTTTGTCGCGATCCTCTTCACTGATACCAACACCTGTGTCCTCGATCTCAATGATAAGCTGTATCTGCTCGCTATCTTGTTCTTGCGCATCTACCCGCAGAGTGATGCTGCCCTGCTGGGTAAATTTGACGGCATTGCCCAACAGATTAAAAAATTTAATGCCTGAAATAAAGCACGTAGGACATGGAAAGCGTAGGATTTTTCCCGAACAGAAATAAAGATAAATAGGTTATACAGAGAAATGGCGAATATCGCACCGATATAGAGTCCGTGCCAAAGCAATTTCAGTTGATCTTGAACTCTAAAAGCATCGTTTTCCCACAATGTAGCTTGAAATTGCAGTGGACTACCATGGGTTTGAATGCGCAGGAGTAGCCGAATCGTGTTAGCAGTGCGCAAGTGAATCGGTATCAAAATATTGTGATGCTGGATTGGACGTGCATTGAATTTTCTTGTGTCACCCAGTTTATAAGACCTTAACACCGTGTTGTTCGAAATGATGAATACATCGACGACATTAAGGTGGGGAGCGATCGATCTCGATAATACCATCGAAGTCATTGCGTGGTGTCAGTTCGACTGAAAACCAATGGCTTGTGGCGGTCACACCAAAATTTGGATTGCCCTGAACAGCTTGCCATTGTGAGGGAGAAAGTGCGAGCAGCTGAGTGACGCTGAGCGTTTCCTTTTCAACGAAGAATTGAAAGGATTTGGAAATAATGGCGGCCTGTTCTTTGGACACCACGAGAGGATCTGCGGCGCTGTTCATACTAAGTGACATCAAACAAACGAGTGTGATGAGCGAGCATTTGGATAATCTATTGCAAAAAGTAAATAGTTTCATGCCAGGCAATGACAGTTAGGGCCTTGGAAAGAATAAATTTTCCAATATGGCGTAGGAGATTGATTGCTCTTCGAGGCGCTTCAATAGGCGCATATTGGACATGCGCAACTATTGGAGCAACGAAGAAGAGGGAGCAATAAACAAGCTAGATTGGAAAATTTATTTTTTCCACGGTCCTTAAGCCCCATAGGTCCATGGGAACAGTATAGTGTCGCTATTGGAATAGTCATAAAATTACCGCGAAATCAAATTTAGCAACCAGGCGATGACATTTTTTCCCCGCTAAGCGGCGATCTTAATATTCATTTTTTGTATGTTGATTAATAATAATCGAAGAGAAAGGGCGTCGTCTAACTGAGAAGCTTTACAGCTGATTTTTTGCAGTTAATCAGAACCCCAGTTCAATGCTACAAGTATCTACTACAAAAACAGCTAGTATCGGGAACGAGTTACACCACTGGGGTCAGAGTAAAAACTTGCGAACAGTTCGCAAGTTTTTACTCTGACCTCCAATCCTGGTTTATACTCCAGCAACAATTCCCAAACCCAAATTGTTAATCCGGAATCTGCAATGAAGATGAATCATGTTGGTATTGTTTGTCAGAGTGAAGAAAACTGTGACCGCTTTTACAGAGACTTGCTCCAGTTGGAAAAAGTGAAAAGCAGGCTTTTAATGGCTGATCTTGCACAGGAAATATTCCAGCGTAACAACGATTATCCGATGTTGGTCTATAGCAATGGCGAATTGAGTATTGAGATTTTTTTAAGCGACGAAAAGGAGTTTAACCAGCCCCGAATGAGTCATACCTGCTTAGAAGTGCAGGGGCGGGATCAATTTCTCGAAAAATGCGCTGCTATGCAACTGCCGATACGCAAAGTTGCAAGAGGTGACAGTGTTATTGTCTTTATAGAAGATTTTGACCAGAATCTCTTTGAAATCAAAGAGCAGGCATAAAGTCAGCAGTAAGGTGCAATAAGCTTGCGCATTGCAGCTTGACGATTCGTAAAATTGCTACCAAAGAAAGTACGGTGGGCACGCGCACCATTAGCGTTTAATGTCGGATTCTGAATGTGCGCGGGGCGCACCCTACAAAAATGCGTCGTGTTTACGTTAATGGCATTGCAGAGCGTCCTGGGCACCAGTACCTCCATAGGTTATTGATAATGCAATTTCTTAAAGGGCGCTCACATCTTATACAATTTATCTGCAGCTGGAATGACCAAAAACATAAACGCCACTCACTTAAGCCCCTAAATCTGTTTATAATGGCCGGTTTCGAGAACCAAACTGCAGCGCAACTTGATTACGATCAAGGTGAGCGCAATGGAGCGTAAATATGGCCGATCTTGACGACGTTCAAGAAACAAGAAATTACTACACTGACATCCCTCAACGGTCTGAACCCTTTTTCCTAAAGGGCTCAAATGCATTGGATTGGGGAATGCAAAATCGCCTGTCGAGGATATTTAATCCCAAAAGCGGCAAAACAGTGATGCTGGCTTTTGATCACGGTTATTTTCAGGGCCCTACCACAGGGCTGGAAAGAATTGATATTAATATCCTGCCACTTGTCCCCTACGCCGACACACTGATGCTCACCCGTGGCATCTTAAGAAGCAATATTCCACCCAGCGCCAATAATTCCATTGTATTAAGAGCCTCAGGCGGGCCAAGTATTTTAAAAGAACTCTCCAACGAAGAGGTCGCTGTTAGTATCGAAGATTCGATCAGACTCAACGTCAGTGCTATGGCGGTTCAGGTGTTTATCGGAGGGGAAAACGAAAAGCAGTCAGTCATTAATATGACCAAACTGGTGGATCAAGGCACCCGTTACGGAATACCCACACTGGCGGTAACGGCTGTGGGTAAAGAGATGACAAGGGATGCCAAATACTTTCGCTTAGCCACAAGAATGTGTGCTGAATTAGGTGCGCATTACATCAAAACCTACTACGTGGAAAAGGACTTTGATACCGTTACTTCCTGTTGTCCTGTGCCCATCGTTATAGCGGGAGGGAAAAAGCTTCCCGAATTGGATGCTTTAAAGATGGCTTACAATGCCATACAACAAGGCGCTGCCGGTGTGGATATGGGACGCAATATTTTCCAGTCCGAAGCGCCCGTGGCGATGATACAGGCAGTTCGAGCGGTGGTGCATGAAAATGAAACACCGGAGAAGGCCCTGGATCTTTATAACACTATCAAGAATTCCAAGTAAGTCGTTCCTGCACTTGCGGGAATCAGGTTTACGCATCTGATTCCCGGCTTTACCCGTATTTATTGTATTTCAAGTAAGCGGAAATTAACCCCCATATAAAATCCGTCCCCCTTAACGAAGATGTCTATTTGACTCCAGCTTGGGCTGGATGTTTGGTTTGACAACTTCTGCTGTCGCTGTCCTAACGTCTGTTTTCCCATATGTTTATTGGATGTCTCAGGGAGGTTTTGCGACATTCATTACCGAAAGATCGGGTGCTAAGAAGGGAGTGTCAGTTGATACTGCACGATGAGGTTTTTAACCTTACGTTCCAATAAAAACCAGCCAAATCAGGAAAAATATACTTATAAAACAATAACATATAATTTCTCTATGGGTATTTCAAAGATGTCTTCGTTTATGGTATTATGGAATATGCGTGGGGTTTGACGGGCAAATAGAGAATAAGAAACATTTTGCCTGATCGGATTTCTCGTTAATAAAGCTGATCGAGTAATTGCACTAAAAACAAAAACGCACCTGTTCAGTTTGCTGTAGGTTGTACCTCTTCTCATAAGTAGTAGGTCGTATCTCCCTATCTAGCGGCTATTCAGATCTCGGCATAAGTGGAGAAACTTGAATGTCTAGGAAAACAACGAAAACTATCACCAAAAGAATGATGCAATGGGCGGGGCCAACATTCCCAATGGCTCTTATTCTTGCCGCCGGCTGTACGCCTCCACCAACAGGTACGCAAGTAGAATACTTCAATACAGCAAACGGAACTGTTTTCACCAGTGAGCCAGCAGACGTTGGCATTATCAACCTTAATGGCAAGACTGTGTGTTATGCGATCGATAGCTACCCTTCGATCTCGGCGGGGGCGTGTAGTGCCGGGGATGAGGTATTAAACAGCACAGTCAGCCTGGCTCAGTGTGGTGCGCAGACAGTGAGATTGGCGTGGGAAGGTGATTCCGGCGAGAGCAAAGCTGCATCAGGCTATTTTACTTTGGATACTCCGGCATGTCAGGGGCCAACCGATGGTGATGGTGACGGTGTGTCAGATATTAGTGACAACTGTATTGCGATTGCCAATGAAGACCAGGCTGATGCGGATGGTGATGGATTGGGTGATGCATGTGATCCCTTGACTGATACAGACGGGGATTTTATTGCGGATGATCAGGATAACTGTCTGCTTGTTCAGAACAATGATCAGCTGGATCTCGATAATGACAGCATAGGTGATGTTTGTGACAGTGACCGAGACGGTGATGGTCGCAATAACGATACTGATAACTGCCCCGACGCAGCCAATACTGACCAGGCTGATGCTGATGCTGATGGTATCGGCGATGTCTGTGATCACTTAACTGACAGTGATGGCGACGGTGTGGCTGATGGCTCTGATAACTGTGTTGATGTTGCCAACACAGATCAGGCCGATCTGGATAACGACAATATCGGTGATGCCTGTGATGACCTCATTGATTCTGATCGCGATAACGTAGCGGATGTTGATGATAACTGCGTCAACGTACCCAATACGCTTCAACAGGATACCGACAATGATGGTATTGGTGATGCCTGTGATAGCATTAACGACACAGACCTCGATAGCATTGCCGATGAAGACGATAACTGTGTTGATATACCAAACCTTGACCAGATTGATCTCGATAATGACGGCATCGGCGATGCGTGTGATCTCTTCGTTGATCGTGATGGGGATGGCACAGCAGACGCTGAAGACAACTGTCCTGACCTTGCCAATGATCAAGCCAACATTGATAACGATGAGTTTGGCGATGCCTGCGACAGTGATCGCGACGGTGACAGTGTCAACAACGACACGGATAACTGTCCTGATGTAGCCAACACCAACCAGATCGATGAAGATCTGGACGGTATTGGTGACGCCTGTGATCCCGTTGTCGACAACGACGGTGACGGCGAAGCCAACGCGGATGATAACTGTCCGAACGTGCCCAATGCTGGACAGGAAAATATGGATAGCGACCAGTACGGTGATGCCTGTGATGATGACCGTGACGGTGACGGCGAGCTTAATGACAGTGACAACTGCCCGAATGTAGCCAACGCTGACCAGATTGATGCTGATAACAACGGTGTTGGCGATGCCTGTGATGCAGACTCGGATAACGACGGTGTGATTGACGGTATCGATAACTGCCCCGACATCAGCAATGCTAACCAGATTGATGAAGACCTGGACGGTATTGGCGACGCCTGTGATTTACTGGTTGATAACGACGGTGATGGTTGGGCGAACGATAATGACAACTGTCCGTCTGTTGCCAATGCCACTCAGGCTGACCTTGATATTGATGGTACCGGTGATGCGTGTGATGCCGATCGGGATGGTGATGGTTACGGTAATGTCGCGGATAATTGCCCAGACCTTGCCAATGATCAGACCGATGCAGATCAGGATGGTCTTGGTGATGCCTGTGATTCACTGATCGATAACGACGGTGATACCGTGCCAAACGAGAGTGATAACTGTGTCGATGTTGCCAACCTCGATCAGATTGATGTTGATCAGGACGGTATTGGTGATGCCTGTGACCTGCTGATTGACAACGACGGTGATGGTTGGGCGAATAGCAATGATAACTGTCCGGAAGCGGCCAATGTTGACCAGAAAGATACTGATATCGATCTCATTGGTGATGTCTGTGATACGGACCTTGATGGCGATGGCTACGACAATGGAGTCGATAACTGCCCAGAAGTTGCCAACGACCAGACTGATCTAGATAACGACGGTATCGGTGATGTCTGTGATTCATCAATTGATCGGGATGGTGACGGTTGGGTTGATACCGTCGATAACTGTCCAGACGATGCGAATGCAGGGCAAGAGGACGATGATCAGGACGGTACCGGCAATGCCTGTGATACTGATTGGGATAATGATGGATATCTCAATGATGTGGATAACTGTCCAAACCTGGCCAATGATCAGTCTAACCTTGATGGCGATAGCGAAGGCGATGCCTGTGACGATGATCGTGACGGTGACACGGTAGCGAATGCCTCAGATAACTGCCCGGATAATGCCAACACCAACCAGGCTGATAATGATACCGATGGTACCGGTGATGTCTGTGATCCAACACCGGATGGCCCGGATACCGACGGTGATGGTTATGCTGATATGTACGACAACTGCCCTGATGTCGCAAATGACCAAACCGATTCTGATGGAAACGGTGTGGGTGATGCTTGCCAGGAGGAACCTTGGTTTGCCATCAAGCACAAGCAGAGTGGTGAGTGTATGTATGCCAAGAGCGATAACGATGTACGTCTGCAAGGCTGTAACTCTGCTAGCGACATCAATCATCGTTGGGAGTTTATCCAGGTGGGTGCCAGCAATAGCACGGTCTATCTGCTCAAGTCCGTATCGCGTGGAACCTGTATGGTTCGCACCGGCACTGATATTCAGGTCGCAACGTCTGCCTGTGATGAAAACAACGCTGCCCAGCGCATGAAGTTTGGTGGGGGTAGTGGTGATAAATACGAGATCAGCCCGGAAAGCGAGAATGCCTGTTTGTGGTCCACGGTTGGCGGTGATGATGTCACAGCCTCTTGGGGTAACTGTGGACTAGGCAGTGCAATCGAGTGGGGCGTTTACAGCCAGGGCGATATGTCCGGCGGTCTGGTAGAGATTCCTGTTCCTTAATGCATCAGCTCCTTCACTCCCGCTCACCTTGAGTGGGAGTGAATAGGGTTCAAAAAGAATTTATAAATAAAAATAATATTGTGACTATTCAGCGTAACCACGAGAAAGCAATTTTCACTATCTGTAGGTTTTAACCGACAGGGAATGGCAATGATACTAATTTATCGGGTTAAACCCCGACCTATAGTGACCGCTGAAATAGTTATCAAAATGTTTTCTCTTTTTAGGAGATTGATATGGGTAAGTTCAAAATGAATTTTAGCCAGCGTCTGTTATCTGTCGCAATTCCTGGCTTGTTGGGCATTGTTGCGGGTTGTACGCCTCCACCAAACGGGGGTGGGGCGACTCCTGCACCATCCGCAACGCAAATATTTACCAATCCGATCGCGGGAACCAATCTGGGTGCCAGTGGGAGTGTGACTTTAAGTGGATTGAGTTCTGTCGATGTGATTTGCTACTCAGTCAACGGACCAACCCCAAGCATTAGCAATAATAGCTGTACTAGCGGTACACCCTACAGCAGCGCCATTGCCCTGGCTTGCGCCAATGGTGAAGAGAGTGAGACGCAAGCCAGAACCATAAAGCTTGCCTTTGATTGGGATGGTACGGGTTTGATTCATACACGCACAGCAAGCTTCCAATTAAACTGTTCTACTAACGACACCGATGGTGATTCCCATCCGGATGCCAGTGACAACTGTCCGGAACTTGCCAATGAAAATCAAGCAGATGCCGATGGTGATGGCATCGGTGACGTGTGTGATTACCTGACCGATTCTGACGGAGACGGTTTTGGCGATAACGTGGATAACTGTCTTAGCATTCCCAACAGCCAGGCCGACCTCGACAATGATGCGACCGGTGATGCCTGTGACAACGACAAAGATGGTGACGGCCGCAACAACGGCGCTGACAACTGTCCGCTTGTTGCCAACACCGACCAGCTTGATGTTGATGCTGATAGCATTGGTGATGCCTGTGATCCAAAGGTGGATAGTGACGGTGATAACGTAGCGGATAGTGTGGACAACTGTGTCAACCTATCAAATCCAGCGCAAACCGATATTGATCGTGACGGTGTGGGAGACGACTGTGATGATCTGATCGATTTTGATCAGGACAACGTGGCGGATAATGAAGATAACTGTCCTAACGTTGCGAATGCGTTGCAGCAAGACATCGACGGTGACGGAACCGGTGATGCCTGTGACGGTATCAATGATAACGACGGTGACGGCCTTGAGAACAGTGCCGACAACTGTCCAGACACAGCGAATGCTGACCAGACCGATCTTGATAACGACGGAATCGGGGATGCCTGTGACAGCTTTGTTGATCGCGATGGTGACGGTACTGCCGATGCCGCTGACAACTGTCCCGATACGGAAAATGACCAGTCCGATCTCGATAATGATGGTTTAGGTGATGTCTGTGATAACGACAAAGACGGTGACAGCCATGGCAATGATACGGATAACTGTCCGGATATCGCTAACACCAACCAGACCGATATTGATGGGGATGGTATCGGTGACGCCTGCGACTTGCTGATCGATAACGATGGTGACGGTAGAGCCAATATGGACGATAACTGCCCTGAGGCAGCGAATGCTGGCCAGGAAGATATTGATGGCGATGGTTTAGGTGATGTGTGTGATGACGATATCGATGGAGACGGTTATCTGAATGGGTCCGATAACTGCTCTAACGATGCCAACGCTGACCAGGCCGATGCGGATAACGATGGTTATGGCGATGCCTGTGACAGTGAGCTGGATAGCGACGGTGATGGATACAACGATAATGAAGATAACTGTCCCGCCATCAGTAATCCAACTCAAACCGATGTTGATCAGGATGGTATTGGTGATGCTTGCGATTCATTGATTGATAACGACGGTGACGGTCGTGCAAATGATGATGACAACTGTCCTGATACGGCCAATGCGACACAGTCTGATATGGACAGCGATGGTGTTGGTGATGCCTGTGATACGGATCGTGATGGCGACGGGTATGACAACAGTACGGATAACTGTCCTGACCTGAGCAACGACCAGACCGACGTTGATGCTGACGGTGTTGGTGACGCCTGTGACTCCTTTATCGATAATGATAATGATGGTGTTTCCAACAGCGTCGATAATTGTATCGATCTGGCGAACAGTAACCAGACTGATATTGATAACGACGGTATCGGTGATGCGTGCGATAGCATTATCGATAACGATGGTGATGGTGTGGCCAATGCGGATGACAACTGCATCGATACCGCCAACGGTTCGCAGCTGGATCTGGACGGTGACGGTATGGGGGATCTGTGTGATCCCGATATCGATGGCGATGGTTTTGCTAACGGTATTGATAACTGCCCCAATGTGAGCAATGACCAGACCGACACTGATGGCGACGGTTTCGGTGATGCCTGTGATTCTATGAACGACAGTGATAATGACGGTTGGGCGAATGAAAATGATAACTGCCCGAATACCGCCAATGCAGGTCAGGAGGATGATGATCAGGATGGCATCGGTAATGCCTGTGACAATGACTGGGATAATGACGGCGTGGTCAATGCCGCCGATAACTGCCCGTTTGATGCCAATGGCAGTCAGTCCAATATCGATGGCGATGGCTTGGGTGATGCTTGTGATCAGGATCGTGACGGCGATAACCGCGCCAATGATACCGATAACTGCCCCGATATCAGCAACGCCGATCAGGCGAATATGGATGGCGATGGTTTCGGTGATGTGTGCGATGACTCCGACAGTGACACCCATATGGATGCCTTTGATAACTGTCCTACGGTAGCTAATCCTGGGCAAGAGGATGATGACCTGAATGGTATCGGCAACGCCTGTGAGATACCTGATGTCGATTACAACGCGCTGATGATCGATTCCTGGTTGACCTGGGCAATTGAAGTGCGCTGTGAGATCAACAATGTACGTACCGGCAACCAAAACTGCGTTGATCCCGGCGGTCTTGGTGACTTGGGCAAGACCACCTACAACTGTCCTCTGGGCGGAAACGCAACCTGGGAAGTGCAGATGAGTGGCGATACCACTTTTGAATACAACAACTGTGGTTATCCAAGTTCTGTCGGCAATATCTATGCGCATGGCCGAATCTTTGGTGGCTTTAGTATCTCCGGTACGGGCGATACGGATTCAACCAACAGTGGCAGTTG
Organism: Gammaproteobacteria bacterium; assembly: GCA_003353945.1. Lineage (GTDB taxonomy): Bacteria > Pseudomonadota > Gammaproteobacteria > Pseudomonadales > PIVM01 > PIVM01. Next base: position 35,982 of record PIVM01000005.1, on the reverse strand, counting down.
GCAGCATGTCCAGATTACCGGTGATGTGGTTGGTGTTGTTGCCGATCATGTATCGATAACCAGCAAGAAAGTATCAGGCGGGTACTACGATACCTATTGTACGGAAACTGGATGTGCATCCGGTGTTGTGAAGTACAACATTCTCGGTACCGGTAGCGATGGTCGCGCATCGTTGGATGCCGGAACGGAAGTGGGAGGTACACTGCCTTAAACGTTGTTTTGGATAAATAAGTAAAAAAAGCCCCATGTTTTTTGCATGGGGCTTTTTTTTGCTTTGGTTCAGCTAGATCAGATGTTGGTAAAAGATATTCGAACAAGTTTAAATCAGGGTTCTGTATTTGGCAGTGAGTGTTTTGAAAACGAAATCGAAGAAAACCTAAATCGTAGGGTTCGCCAGTTAAAGGCTGGATCGAAACTCCGTGAGTTTTTACTCTGACCCTAAATAGCAAAAAAGCCGGCCATATTGACCGGCATTAAAAGCACGACCTGATTATTCTGAGATATTCGCTTCAATATCAAAAACAGTTTCAATAGTGGCGCCAGCGCTGCCGTCTTTCGCCTGCGGTGTATATTCCACTTTAACCTTGGCAAAATTTAGCGATACATTTTCAGTCAAGCGGTCTTCGCCACCGCTGCCTCCGGTGGATACGGAAGTCACCAATACATCGGTCATCGTAATAATGTAATATTCAACCGGCTTGTCACCCGCTTTGCGAACGGTGATTTTAGCTTCCGGGTAGTGTTTACCTGTGCAGCAAGTTTTGATCAGGTTGGGTGTAGATTTATCAATGTATTTTGTTAGTGAGATATCCTGAACACTGACTTTGCCAGCACCGCCGCCAGTGCCAACATGCATACTGCCTGATTGACTCATGCCCCAACTCCAGGCTAGCAAATCAATTTCGTCACCGTGCGCATGATCGATTGCTTCACCATCCACACCTTCGATTTTTAAAAACATATCAACAGCCATTTTAGTACCCTCCAGTGGGTGTAGTTTGTTTGTTAGTTGGTATTGCTTACTGCTTGTCTAAGTTCTTGTATTAGCTCTTGTCTATGTAGTATCAATAACCGTGCCAATAATAAATGGCGAAAATGCCTTGGAATTGGGTGACTTTACACTGTATTTGCCGTAACAATTAAAAGTGACACGACATAGTCATGTCTGGGATGTCACAATTTGATAATCCTAGAAAACTCAGTTGAATCGTAGCGAGAGGGTTTAAGGTGCTGAAGATAGGAGTTTTTTCCTGAAATTTTAAGCGAAAGCAGTATCACCCATACGGTGAGTTTAAAATTTTAGAAAAAACTTCTAGATTTAGTGCCTTAGGCCCTCACAGTAGATTCAACTGAGTTTTCTAGGATAATGACATCGTAATCAATAAGGCGATGGTCAGGGGCGCAGATATCAGCGATCTGGCACTGTTTATTGAAGTAACTGTTTTTTGAAATAACGGGGGTCGGGATGAGGTGCAGGCATATTGCCGAATTAATTTAGGCTAAGATCCTTGAGCCTGCGTTTTAGTGCTGCTTTGGAAACCTTCAGTTTATCGACCATTACGTCAATATCGCCATCGCTCTTTTGATAGGCAGAGTTGAGTTCTTCAAGACTGAAATCGCTCGCAGTGCGTACAGAGGGGTTGTTGTCGATTATTTTATAAAGCGCTGCGCGTGAAATATTAAGTCGCTCGGCTGTTCCTTTTAAGTCCCAGCGTTGTGCTTCGAGTGCGTCCAATAGTTCCTGTTCGGTAACAGTGCTCGGTTTTCGGCGCGGTGAGGCAGGGGTGGATTCGTGCTGGGTATCTTCTGTTAGTGGATCTGGTGTGTTTGCTGTTTGAGCTGTTTCCGGTGCAGAGACATTCTGCTTGGGCTGCAGTGAAAATAACTCAAGAATATGGTCTGGAATGGTTAACTGCTCGGCGTCACGATTGTAAATGGCAAGTTGCTGAGCTATGTTTTTTAGCTGACGGATGTTCCCTGGCCAGTTGTATAAACAGGCTTTTTCAAAAACACTTGCCCAAAATGAAACATGATGTGATGTGTTAGCGAGGTGTTTTTCATCGCCAACATTATTTATTTCGATGGTCAAGAAATAGATAAAGAGACGTCCTATATCGTCGCGTCGTGAGCGTAGCGGCGGAATGCGAATTTCAAATCCGGCTAAGCGCTGTAATAGTGGGCTGCGAAAGCGCTCATCCAAAATCTTTTTTTCAAGATTGGCATCCGTAGCGGCTACTAGCCGAACATCCACATGGATAGATCCCGTACTACCTACAGGTGTTACTTCACCCGTTTCGAGTGTGCGCAGCAGTGCAACCTGTACTTGTTCGTTGGCGTCACCAATTTCATCTAAAAACAGCGTGCTGTTATCGGCTTGTTGAAAATAGCCAGCTCGATCTTTTGAAGCGCCAGTAAAGGCACCTTTTTTTGCGCCAAATATCTCAGAAATAGCCAGCGTATCCGGTATCGCTCCCACATTGACGCTGACAAACTTTCGGTGTTTTCTTGGACTGCTATTATGTAATGCCTGCGCGACAAGCTCCTTGCCAGTGCCTGTTTCTCCTCGGATCAGTACGGGGACTTGCAAATCTGCAACACGCTCAATGGTTCGTCTTACCTTGCAAATCGCCGAACTTTCACCCAGTAAACCGTGTTTATTTAATGATAAATCGCGTTGCTGTGGAGAAAAGTGTAAAAAAAGGACAACACGGTTGTTCATTGAAATAATGACACCGTTTCGCCATTCTTCACCTACGATAAACAGCTCGGTTATCAGTAAGCGATCATTTACCGAAACTTTACCCGTAAGTTCTGCCGATTTCTCTATTCTCAGGCCACCATTGACAAGGGATAGGGTAAGCGGTTTGCGACTAATATAAGGGTCCGCAATATTGCAGCTTTTATCTGTTGAGGGTTGTGAGAAATCCGGCGTTAATCGAGAAATATCTTGTGATTGATGTTGTTTCAATTCAAGTAGTGGTGCTTCTTCTCCGATGCGTTCAAGATTGGGGTGATAGATTATGGTCGCCGTTGGAATCAACACCTCGGACGTTTGTATGGTGGCAGGGCTTTGCGTGATTAGGGTTTGTTCTGTTGACATTGTTAGTAAGAAAAAGCACTGTCCGTTGCAGAGGTGTTAATCGGTTTATTTAATCACGATGTTTGCTAAATATCCAGTGCTGTGCGGGGGCGGCCGACTGTGTCAAGGAGATTGTATTGCCGATAAAAGCTCAATAATTTGAGTATGGTTCGAATGCCATGATTAAGGATCGTAGAACCAAAATAGGGGTATTGGCATTGTTGTGACATGTCTCGATTACATGTCACACAGCTCTTCTAAGCGTAAAAGCCCGCAAGTTACCGGATTGACATGCTGTTTGTGTCGATTAGTGATGTTAGCTGCCTGTTTGGCCGTGGAATAAAGTTGGCATATGTATTGCTATTTGCTTGCCGATGCTGGATAAAAGCAATCAGTGTTGAAAATTGATTTTTACACCTTACTGAGTTGTCTGGGGTATATGAAGCTAAGTTATTTCTTTTCAGACCCTAGGTATGGGTATTACAAAAAACAATTGCATGAAATAACACAATTTGGGTATTATGGCGGTCATTTTATAACCTATGGTGCTAAGTAGCGGTATGCAAAAAGCCTGAAGTTAGGTTAAAGCCAGCCTTGAAAAAACACCTAAAACAAAAAAATTATCATTTAAAGGAAGTCTCCTGGTATCTGTAAAAAGCGACTTTTTCCGTATGAGTCGAAACCCCGAACCATAATAGTATGCTGGTTCAACGTTAGGGGGCAGCAGTCCAGGGAGTGGAAACTATTTAGGGGTACTGAAACGTGAACAAACTCGCATCGTCCTTGCTGATCTGTCTTTTAGTCATTGCCGGTTGTGGTGGTGGTTCTTCTTCTGGTGGTGCGGCACCAGATCAATGTCGGCAGGTCAGCGGCAAAGTAGCCAAGGGCTTGCTGATCGGTGGCAAGGTCCAGGTGCAACCCGTCGAATCAAATTCCCAATCATCCGCCGAACCCGTCGATACGATTACCGATGAGCAGGGTCAGTACCAAACTGAGATTTGTGGTGATCCGGTTATTTTCAGGGTGGATGTGCGTGCAGATGAGCAGACTCGCATGGTCTGTGATCTCACTAAGGGTTGTCTGGACAGACAGGGAAATCAAGTCGATTTTGGCGCGCGATTCGCCTTGGATGATGATTTTTTATTGTCTTCGATAGCGGACCCTGCCAGTGATACTTCTGCCGATGACGAGCCTATCATCGTGAATGTCTCTCCACTTACCGATATGGCGGCTAAGTTGGCTGAAATTCAATCGGTTATTACCAGTGAAGTTGTAGAGCAGGCCAATCAGTTGGTTGCAGAGTATTTTGAAATCGATACAGGCGAAGGCAGTTTAACGGAACTTGAAGTGGTCGATATCACTGATGAGCAAGCCTTTGGTAAAGCGACACCGATCGCGCAAAAAGCGGCTCTGGTTTCGGCGGCACTGATGGGCGTTTTGATGGACCAGGGGTTTACCAATATTGGTGCAGGCATGACTGCACTGTCCACGAGTTTTGCTGGCAACGGAGGTAGTTTTTTGCCGATTAGCGGCAGCGGTGTCGGTTCGATTTCTATCTTGCATGTGTTTGCGAAAATGCAAGTATTAATTGATGATCTGGAGCAACTGCACGGCACGCTTGATCTTGGCATGATCAGACTAGAGTTGATGCAAATACAAGGAAGGCTTGATGAAGATAGCGACTTGATATTAGGCAGCGTTGACAACTGCCCACTTGTTAGTAATCCCGATCAGGCCGATCAGGATAACGATGGCGAAGGCGATAACTGTGATTCGGATCTGGATGGTGATGGTGTGAATAATACCGGGGATAACTGTCCTTCCATTTCCAATACCAGTCAGGCAGATGTGGATGGCGATGGGACCGGTGATGCCTGTGACACGTTCAATGACAGCGATAATGATGGGGTGGCAGATTCTACTGATAATTGCCTCAATACCCCCAATGAGGATCAGGCTAACCTGGACGGTGACGATTTGGGTGATGTCTGCGATCTGGACAAAGATGGTGATGGAAAGGATAACACCGGGGATAACTGCTCTTCCGTTTCAAATCCCAGTCAGTCTGATGTGGACGGCGATGGCATTGGTGATGCCTGTGACACGTTCAACGACAGTGATAGTGATGGGGTGGTAGATTCCACTGACAATTGCCTCAATATACCCAATGGTGATCAAGCTGATCTGGACGGTGACGGTCTGGGTGATGTCTGTGATTCGGATCTGGATGGTGATGGAAATAATAACAGTGGGGATAACTGTCTTTCCGTGTCAAATCCCAGTCAGTCTGATGTGGATGGCGATGACATTGGTGATGCTTGTGACACTTTTAACGACAGCGATAGTGATGGGGTGGTAGATTCTACTGATAATTGCCTCAATACACCCAATGGTGATCAGGTCAATCTGGACGGTGACGATCTGGGTGATGTCTGCGATCTGGATAAGGACGGTGACGGTGCGAATAACACCGGGGATAACTGCCCTTCCGTGTCAAATTCCAGCCAGTCTGATGTGGACGGTGACGGCATTGGTGATGCTTGTGACACTTTTAACGACAGCGATAGTGATGGGGTGGAAGATTCTACTGATAATTGCCTCAATACTTCCAATGGTGATCAAGCAGACATGGATGGTGATGGTCTGGGTGATGTATGCGATTCGGATAAGGACGGTGATAACGTGCCGAATAGCACTGACAACTGTCCCTCACACCACAACAGCTCTCAGGCAAATGACGATAATGACAGCCTGGGCAATGCTTGCGATCCAACGCCTCGAGGTCCGGATGCAGATGGTGATGGGATTGCGTTGATGGATGATAACTGTCCGGAAGTCAAACGAGCAGATAATAATCCAGGAGCGTGTGCCGATACGGATGGTGATGAATACTATGATCTAGCAAACGATGATGGAGTAGGGGGGGATAACTGTCCGAACATTCCAAATAAGGATCAAGCAGACAAAAACGGAAATGGCATCGGTGATGTTTGTGACGATTTGATAGAAATTGCGCTTAGTGATGTCTTTCTAACACCCCCCTGCTGGCCCAAATGTGGAGAAGGTGATTATCCCTATGACTGGGGTGAGGTTCAGAATTTGAATTTTACTGTGCCAGTCAATCAAGTCATTACGGGTGCCCGTATCTCAGGTGAATGGGGTGGTAGCGGATTTGATAGTTCAGCACCGGTTCGTGTATACCTTGATGGTGTGCTGATTACAGAATGTGAAGAAGGCGCGCTTTGTTGGCAAGAGGATGGCCGCTTTGAACCATGGAAGTTCACCTTCTCAGTCAATGATCTGGTCATTCTTATTGATGGTCAGGCAGTGCTCAGCATTGTCCAAGAAAACAATGACAGTGTGGCTATCAGAGACATTAAACTTGATATTAACACAACAAAGACGATGCTCAATGACACCGGTCTCACCTTCGGTGGCAGCTACCCATCCGGCAACAGTGAAGGCTGTGATGGTGAAACCATTGGCCAGCAGGATTGTTCTCATGGGCGAGATGCTACCCATAACAATGATAGTGATGGTCATGCAGGTTTTAGCTACACGAAAATGGGTGACGATGGAAAAGCATTGGAAAACCAGTCGCTCGACTATAGCACACAGCCATGGGCCTGTGTGCGCGATAATGTGACCGGTCTGGTGTGGGAAGTGAAAACGAATGACGAGGGAGTTCACGATGCGGGTCGATTATACCTCTGGGGTGGTAAGACGGCATTGCTTACAGCAGGGTATGGGACGCGTTATGACGGTAAAGGTAGCTGGAATGAACTGGTCGAGGTTAGTAATAAATATGAACTATGCGGCTTTACTGACTGGCGTGTGCCGTCGATAAATGAACTGGAAGGTCTGGTTAATTTAAATGCATACAATTCGGCCATTGATACGGCGTATTTTCCCAATACACGATATACACTACCGGAAGAGTATTGTGGAAACCGGTGGCCGGATTACGGATACGGATACTGGTCGTCTTCGGCGTATGCTGGCTTTTCAGACGACGCGTGGCTAGTCGACTTTTTTTATGACAGTGACAGCACCAGCGCTGATGGCCGCTCCTGCCCTTATGGTGTGCGGTTGGTGCGTAGCGGAGAGTAAGTTTGGTTTGTTTGGGGAGCTTTGATACCCCTGCATTGAACAATATTAAAATACACCGGGAGTGGAACTATGTGGAAAAACAGCTTAGTGGCTGTCATTATGATTATGCCCTGTTATGTGTTTGCCGAGCAAATCTGTCAAATAGAGGCAATCCCCGCCAGCACACCGACCGGGCAATTTGTTATTCATCCAGACGGTACGGCCACTGACACCCGTACCGGTTTAATGTGGAAACGTTGTCTGGAGCTTGACATAGGTGAACTATGGAATGGGTCTACCTGTGCCGTGTCTGAGTCTACAGGCTTCTTTACCTGGGCCGGAGCATTACAACAGTCAGACACTGTTAACGTCGGTGGCGGCTTTGCAGGGCGTACCGATTGGCGCCTGCCTAATCTTAAGGAGCTTCGTTCTATCGTTGAAGTTCAGTGTAATTCTCCTGCGATAAATTCTACGGTTTTTCCCAATGATCCAGGTTTGAGCGTTTGGTCGTCTTCGGCCAGTAGCAGTGTTTCAGACGGGTCATGGCTCGTGCGTTTCAAAGATGGAGCTCCTTTCGTTGACAGCCGCGAGCAATTTAGCGGTGAGGGTGGTGATGTCGACTACTTCAGTCATGTGCGGTTAGTACGTGACGCTCAATGATTTTGTTTTCTTACTGTTCTTGTGCGTTACATGGGAATGCCGAACATAATGAGCCTGCACAACGTCAATTCAACAATCCGAGGCGTCACGACACTGGGCATTTTTCATAATACTACGAATAAAATTCTCTGATTTTTTTTGTGACATGTCACGATAGCGTGTCACATATCTCCTCTTAATAAAGAATCCCATAATACGACCTGATTGGCATGCCATTCGTTGCCAATATGGTGGTTTATCGGCTGTAGAATCTGCAGCAAAGTTGGCATCTCCATTGCTAATACTACCTACAAGTTTGATATGAGTAGATATCCACAACTTGTAAAGTCGTGTATCTGAAAAAAAGTGGAGAGGCGCAATGAATACGGCCAAAGGGTTTTTTCTTAGCTTGCCATTAGCGCTAGCTGTCTCCACCGCTCAGACAATACCGCTGAATCAATATGAAACGGGTTTTGAAAATGGGATAGATACGGTTTGGAGTTGTTCTTCCATATCTTCTGATAATATTTATGATGGTACCGGTCTTACAAATTATCTCGGTAATTTTAGTCGAGATCCTGCAACGCAGTCGGATGAATGGTGGGGAATTGATAATATTGTCGTTAGCATAGATGCTATCACTAGTACGGACAAGACTAAATCAGCAGAACAAAGCACCATCGTTTTATTTGCTCTGGGATTATTTGGTCTATGTACAGTGCGATATCTGCAAATATAAATATCTTATATGCTTTTTTGCACTCGGCTGAGTTGTCTGAGTTATATAGAGGTAAAGCTGATGTACGGGTAAAAATAATTTACGCAGTGGTACAATTTCGGTACAATGGTGGTTAAATTATAACCAGATGCGATTTGCTTGGTTTTGCAAAAAAGTCTGAACGCAGGTTACGGATAGCCTAATAAATCTAGAAAAAAAGTTTTTACTGAAACATTGAAACTCAGTTGAACCAACAGCGAGGGGCCAAGGTACAAAATCGAGATATTTTTCCAAGATGTCAGGAATATTTTTTATCTGCGACAACAATGTACTTTTAATTACGGTTCAACTGACTTATTAGGGTTAATGGACATCTTCTGACGTCCGCAAAAGCGACTTTTTCATGGAAAAGTTGATACTCCAAGCCATATTTACGCGGGCTTATTCTTAGGGGGTGGCGGTTCAGAAGGTGAAATATAATAGGGGTATTCAGACGTGAACAAGATCGCATCATCCTTGTTGATTGGTTTCTTGTTAGTTGCTGGCTGCGGTGGTGGCGGTTCATCCGGCGGCACTAATGATACGCAAACAAGTTGTCGGCAAGTAAAGGGTAAGGTTGCCAAGGGCTTGTTGATTGGTGGTAAGGTCCAGGTGCAAACGGTCGAATCGAATACCCGATCGCCCTCAGAGCCTGTCGATACGGTCACCGATGAGCAGGGACAATATCAAGCTCAGGTTTGCGGCGAACCTGTCATCCTCAGGATTGATGTGCGTTCGGATGAGCAAACTCGCATGGTCTGTGATCTCACCTCCGGCTGCCTGAATAGAGAGGGGAACCACGTTGACTTTGGTGAGCAATTTGGCGTGGGCGATGACTTTTTGCTGTCATCGCTGGCCAATGTGCCTAGTACGGAAGACCCCAGTAATACCTCTGCAGACGAAGAGACCATCACCGTTAATGTCTCCCCCCTCACCGATATGGCGACTAAACTCGCTGAAATCCAACCGCAAATTACCAGTTCGCTCGTTGAAATCTCCAATCAATTGGTCGCTGATTATTTTGAAATCGACCTTGGCGAAGGTGGTGGCGAAGTTAGTGGCGAAGGTAGTTTAACGGAATTGGATGTGGTTGATATTACTGATGAGCAGGCCTTTGGTAAAGCGAAGCCTGCTGCGCAAAAAGCGGCATTACTTTCAGCGTCGATTATGGGCGTTTTGATGGAGCAAGGGTATACCAATATCGGTCAAGCCATGACTGAGTTGTCCCAGAGTTTTGCCAGTAACGGGGGTAGATTGTCAACGGGTAATGGGAGTGGCAGCGATATTAGTTCAATTTCCATTCTCCATGTGTTGGCGCAGATGCAAAAGCTGGTGGATGACCTGAAGCAGCAGTATGTTATGCCAGACAGTGTGTCTGCTCTTGACTTAATCGAACAGGAATTGCAGCAGTTACAGAAAAATCTTGATCAAGACAGTGACTTTATACTCGATACTGTCGATAACTGCCCCACGGTAGCCAATACGGATCAAGCCAATGTGGATAACGATGATTTGGGTGATGCATGTGATAATGATCGGGATGGTGATGAGTTAGACAACACGGCTGACAACTGTCCCGATGTGGCCAATGCCAATCAGTCCGATTTTGACAGTGATAATGAAGGCGATCTCTGTGATTCCGATATCGATGGTGATTCGATTCCCAACAATGCCGATAACTGTCCCTCCGTCAACAGCACCAACCAATCAGATCAGGATGACGATGGAGAGGGCGATCTTTGTGATTCAGACCTGGATGGTGATGGAGCTGATAATACGGAGGATAACTGTCTTTACGTTATAAATCCAAGTCAGTCTGATACGGACGGTGATGGTAATGGTGATGCCTGTGACGCTGTCAATGGCAATGGCAATGGCAATGGCAATGGCGATGACAGTGATAACGATGGTGTGAAAGATACGGTGGATAATTGCATCAATACACCCAATGGAAATCAGTCAAATCTGGATGGTGATAATCTCGGTGATGCCTGTGATCTGGATAAGGATGGTGATAGCGTACCGGATACCATTGACAACTGTACCTTGCAACATAACAGTTCTCAGGCAAATGACGATAATGATAGCCAGGGCAACGTCTGTGACCCGACACCCCGAGGTCCGGATACGGACGGTGATGGCCTACCGCAACTGGATGACAATTGCCCAGCACGTCAAAATGTGTCTCAAAATTTAGCGGCGTGTGCCGATACGGACGGTGATGGTCTCTACAATGCCGCCGCCGATAATGACACAACTGTCGATAGTTGTCCGAGCATTTCAAATCTGGATAACAATCCTGATTACTGTAATGACCCAGATGAGGATGGCGTATACGTCATTGACTCCGTCAATGGTGACCCGGTTCGTGTGCCCCAAGGTGATAATTGTCCGGAAATGGCGAATCCAGGGCAGGCCGATGAAGACGGTGATGGTATTGGCGATGTCTGTGATGAGCCCAGTATTATCGATACCGATGGCGACGGTGTTAACGAGGCTGATGGGGCGGATACCTGTGTGGGTGTGAAGCGTGCGGACAACAACCCGGCTGCGTGTGCTGACACGGACAGTGATGGACACTATGACCTGGCAGATGACAACGGTGTTGGCGACAACTGCCCGAACCGCGCTAATACCAGTCAGGATGCTGCAGTCTGCGCCGACACTGATGGAGATGGTCTCTATAATGCAGCGGCTGACGATGATCCAACTGTGGATAGCTGTCCGAACATTTCAAATCCGGATAACAATGCTGATTACTGTCATGACCCAGACGGCGATGGCGTTTATGTGATTGATCCTATCAATGGTGATCCCAACCGCGTACCCCAAGGTGATAACTGTCCAGAAGATGTAAATCCAGGGCAGGCCGATGGAGACGGTGATGCTATTGGTGATGTCTGTGATGATGCCGGTTTTGTTGATACCGATGGTGATGGCGTTAATGAAGTTGATGGGGGCGACAAATGTGTGGGCGTGAAGCGTGCGGACAACAACCCGGCCGCCTGTGCCGATACGGACAGTGATGGACACTATGACCTGGCAGATGACAACGGTGTTGGCGACAACTGCCCGAACCGTGCAAATGCCAGTCAGGATGCTGCAGTCTGCGCCGACACTGATGGAGATGGTCTCTATAATGCAGCGGCTGACGATGATCCAACTGTTGATAGCTGTCATACCATTGCGAATCCGGATAACAATGCCGATTACTGTAATGACTCAGATGGCGATGGCGTTTACGTCATTGATCCCGTCAACGGTGATCCCAACCGTTCACCCCAAGGTGATAACTGCCCTGATGCCAATAACCCTGGACAAGAAGACACTGGCAACCGCGGTGGCGCCAACAACGGTATAGGTGATGCCTGTGATGCGGCAGTGCTTATCAAGCCTCTAAACGATACAGGGCTTATCTGGGGCGGTAATGCCCCAAGCGGTAACAACGCTACTTGCATAGGCGAAACTGATGAACAACAGGATTGCGCTCATGGGCGGGATGTTACCGATTACGACGACGACGATGGCCATGCCGGTTTTAGCTTTACAAAAATTGATTCAGAAGGTGCGGCATTACTAGCAGATGCTGAGGAATGGGATTGCGTCCAAGACAACGTGACCGGCTTGACCTGGGAAGTGAAAAAAGGAAGCGATTCCACGATAGGCAATGAAGGATTGCACGATGCCGATGACCTCTACAATTGGTATAACACAGATTCTACTACCAATGCCGGAGCCAATGGTTATCAAGATGACGATGGTGCCATCTGTTACGGCTATGACGGTGATGCGTCAATCTATTGTAATACACAGGCCTATACCGACAGGGTGAATGAGGCAACTTATTGCGGTCATGCGGATTGGCGTATGCCGACAGTGAAGGAATTAAAAAGCCTGCTGAATTTGAATACTCACAGTCCGGCAATTGATACGCAGTACTTTCCCAATACGGTTTCGAATGGATACTGGACGGCTTCGGCGAGTGCCAACAGCTCAAACCACGCATGGCAACTCGGGTTCAAATACGGTTATGCCAATTACTATTCCAGACGTGATGACGTGCGTCATGTGAGGCTGGTTCGTAGCGAAGAGTGATGATACTGCGTGTTATGTAATGTGCTGCAGTGTGTTTAAAAAATATTGGTGAGTGATTGTGCAAAAATGGATTACTCCGGGAGTGGAATTATGTGGAAAAACTGTATAGTGGCAATCATTATGATGATGCCGTGTTATGTGTTGGCACAGCAGACTTGCCAGACGGAAGGGATTCCTGCCAGCACGCCCACGGCACAATTTAGTATCCATGAAGAGGAAGGGGCAGAAGATGGTACAGCCACTGACATGCGTACGGGTTTGATGTGGAAGCGTTGTCTTGAGGGTGAAGCAGGCGAACTCTGGGACAGTTCCTGCGGCGGGTCTGCAGGTTTATTTACTTGGGCTGAGGCTTTGCAACGGGCTGATATTAGTGAATTTGCCGGTTACAGCGATTGGCGTTTGCCCAATCTTAAAGAGCTGTATTCTATTGTCGAGGAACAATGTGTGGTACCTGCGATCAATACGTCGGTCTTTCCTCTTGATCCGGGTTTGAATGTTTGGTCGGCTTCGGCCAAAGCCAGTGATCCAAAAAGCGCATGGTACGTTTATTTCGGTTATGGCTATTCCAGTAGTTACCATCGTAGCAACACTGGTGGTGTTCGATTGGTACGTAGCGTGCAGTGATTTTGTTATTGCTACCTCTTCTTGTTTCAAATGGGAATATTGAGAGCAGAGAAGTGACAAAAAGTCAGGTCATAAAGCTAAAGTGACATGTCACCTGCTGTTGTTTTGTTCAATGTCCGAAATATGTGGTTTTTCCATTTTGTTGTTATCAGAAAATTAGAGTCTTGATGATGAAACACTTTTTAGCTACCGGTTTGCTTACAAGCATCTTTTTTCTCTCATTGGCGCCAGTATGGGCAGATCAGAATCTGGAGTCTTTGAAACTGGTTGAAAACGTGTCACATGAGGTTACCTATATCCATACCTTTGGGTACTGGACGGAGGGGAAGCGGTCAGGCCGTATGCGACTGGTTATGTTGGAGAGAACCGTTCGTGCCCCTCTCGGCAAGCTTTATTTGCAGTGGATAGAGAAGGATGAAGCAGATAAGGTGAGAGTGGTTGATTCGGTATCGGTTGAAGAGATTAATAATGTGGGCGTCTATATCTTAAAACAACCCAAAATTCTGACGTCGAAAAAGGGTAAAGAAGGGCAGGTGCTTATTAGTGCTGTCAATCAATACACGGATGTGTCCAGTGAATTAAAGATAACACCTGGAGCAATCGGGCGTTACCAGGTTTCCTATTCTTCCGGGCCTGTTTCAGAAAAACTCGACGATGCAGTGCTGGAAATACCGGTGGCCCTGGATTACTATTTGCGTCCAACATTTTAAGAAGTTAATTTATAACTGATTGACACGGAGTGGGCATAAATGAAACGTAGAGTATTGATCACCACGGCCGCGACTATGCTGGCTTTTAGTGCACAGCAAACGCTTGCTTTGAATTTGATTCCGCAGCTCGGGATACAGATCAAGAATTTAAACTTCGAGCAAAAATTGAACGATGCTCCGCCCTCTGATACATTAAAAAATGCCAAAGGCGATTTTAGCGCGAATATACCTGTGTTGAGCGCTTCTGTGACGGTGGTTCATGAGCGCTTGTTTGGCTCACTAAAATATGAAACTGGTTTAAGTGAGGTGTCAGCGAGCTCTGATGTGCCTTTTACGGATGCCGACAGTGATATTACCCGAGAGGATTTTAGTATTACCTTGGGCGGTAAAGTCTGGAAGGACCTTAGTATCTTTTACGGTTATATGTCGGGAGAAACTGAAATAGAACCGGAGCCGGTAGCGGGTAATCTGAGTGATGATCATGTTGGTCGATCGGGTCAATACAGACAAACCTATAAGGAAAGTGGACTTTATATTGGCGCAAGTTACGGTTGGCGTATTAACACGATGGGGACTCTTTCAGCGAGTCTGGCGTATGCCGATATGGGAGGCACTTATAAGGATAATTATGCTGCAGTAGCAAATCAAAACTTCAAATATGAAGGGGAATCAACGGGATTGAGTATTGGTGCAACATGGTCTGCTCCCATCAATGATCAATTCGGTTATTATGTTGATTTTCGTCGGCAGGCGTATTCCATGGATGCGAATGATACAAACGGTAATTTTGCCACTACCTCGGTTGATACGGATGAAGTGATGATGTCGCTCACTGCTGGTGTTCAGCTCTATTTTTAGCGTATGAGTTTTCTTTCCGATAAAGATTAATAGCTGACCAGCAGGCCTGTCAAAAAGCAGGAAAGCTGGCAGCCTTGTTCATTCGCTTACTCTTTTTCTCAGCCGCCTCTTTCAGCGTTTTTGCTTTTTTGCCTAGTTCATCAATGCTGGTACTGTTTAATTTGTTTTTTTGGGCCAAGTCTATGATCTCAATTGCACTGGCATATTCTTTCTGAGACAGTTCATGCGAAGCCAATTTTTCATTGGTCGCTATCAGTTCGTGGCGAAGGCGTCTAACCTCAATCAAATCTTTCGCTAGCTTATTGGCTTTTAGGTAATAGCTGTGTGCTGACCTTAATTTATCAACATTGAGTTGTTCCTGGCTGATAATCTGGCTGCCCTTGGATGCAAATGTCAGGGCCTCTCGTATTCGCTTATCCATTTTCTTCTGTGATGTCAGCTTTTTCTTTGCGCTTACTGATGTGTTGGCTTTGCGCTGTTGTGCCTGATCATCAAGCTCTTTTTTAGGAGTGTCGTGCTGTGGTTTGATTTTCGCAAGTTCAGTGTGCGTAACTTTTTGTTGTTGTTCAGCTAGTGATGGTTTTCCAGTTTCTTCTCTTAAACTGATGGCTTTGCCAAGCCTGTCAAGTTTGCTCTGGATGTCCGTATGATTGGGATCGGCATCTATCGCAAGTTGTATCTGTTCGTTGGCTTCCTTTAGCTTTGTCTCATTGATAAATGTGTCTGCCCGCAGTAAAAAAAGTCCGGCTAAATGTGAAAGGCCTTCTTGTGCCTTTGAATTTGATGGCTTGAGTTCCAAGATGTTTTTGTAGTAGAAAAAAGCATTTGCACTTTCGGGTTTTGCAAGTTGCTTGTTTTTAACAGCTTGCTCTGCTAGCGAAAGAAGTTGTTCAATGCGTTCGACGTTCTCTGATGTGTTTAATTGCTGTTTGATTTTGGCGAGAAGTTGCGTGGCTTCTTCGTTATCGGGAGCGACAGTGAAAACATTAAGAAGATGGTTTTGTGCCAGGGTCAGCTTGTTTCTTTGAAAAGCCTCTTTTGCGTTGATTAAAAAGTGCTTTGTTAATCGGCTGACGCCATCTTTGGCTTTTTTGTTGTTTTTGTCGAAAGAGAGTACGCCAAAATAGGCTCTCAATGCTTGTTCTGGTTCATTGGCGTTTTCATGGTTTTTCGCTTTGTCCAACCATTTTGTCGCGCGAGGCGATTCGGTTTCTTCTGATGCAATATGACTGCCTGGTTCAGGGACGCTGGAGTCTGTTTTCTGAAAAAGATAGTAAACGCCTCCAATGGCTAGCAATCCTATGAAGACGCCCGAAGCAATAATTGGGATTAGCTTACGCGTTGCTGGATGTTTTTCCTCTTCTTTCTTATCAGTAGTGGGGCTAAAGGGGGCGCTGGAAACTGTTCCTGCAACTGTTCCGGCAACTAAAGAAGCAGTGGGTATTGGCGTTGTTGCGCTAAATTGCGATGTGGCGCGCGGGAGGATAATGGTTTTTTCACTATCCTGTTGAATGCCGATTTGTTGCAGGGCAACAATAAGTTCTTCACAACTGGAAAAGCGTTCATTTCGATCTTTGGCAAGTGCTTTGTCGATAAAGGGCTGATAAGCAGAATACTCCAACGGCAACTCTGGTACAGTCTCGTTGATATGTTTCAGTGCCAGCGCTACGGCGGAGTCGGCTTTGTAGGGTACAGACCCTGTTAGCAATTCAATAAAGACAATGCCAAGCGCGTAAATATCACTGCGATTATCAAGTTCAGAGCCGCTGGCCTGCTCGGGGCTCATATAGCTTGGTGTTCCAATCATCGTGCCGGTTTTCGTCATTGTCGAACCGGAATCCACCGCTCTGGCAATGCCGAAATCGGTTAGTACGGGAGTGCCGTCTTCACGATACATGATGTTTTCTGGTTTGATATCGCGGTGTAGGTAGCCTTTGGCATGAGCGTAGTGAAGTGCTGAGGCTATATGAGTAGTGATGGTATATGCCAGGGCGGGCCCAGCTTCTTTTTCCAGCTTTTTCTTAACATCTCCGCCAGGGAGCAATTCCATGGACAGGTAATGAGATTTTTCATGTTCCCCAACATCATAGACGGATACGATGTTGTTATGGCGCATTTGAGCGACAATATGGGCTTCGCGAATGAAGCGTTCGCCAAAACTCTTGTCAGAGCTAAGTTGAGGCGACATCACTTTTAAGGCAACTTCCCGATTAAAACTTTTTTGGATGGCTAAATAAACGGTCGCCATACCGCCAGAGCCAAGCTCACCTGTTATCTCGTAGCCGGGAATTTTTAGGTCGTCAGTTTGCGTCATGTTTCATCAATGCTAGTTATTAGCGCATCAAGATAGCCCGTGATACATATCTTTCAGAGTGAAAAGGAACAGGCTGTATCTGGTTTGAAATTTTCAGTCTGTAGGGATTTTACACCAAAAAGGCTCCAGAGGGGGAGGCTGGTTGGCAACCCGAAAATTGTAGCTGATATCGAGTGTTACTTGAAAATCTTTTACAGGGTACTATGCCCTGATAGTCAAGGTGACAATCTACTGAGAAGCAAAAGCGAGACAAGATACAATAATCAACATTAACTTGCCATTTTCGCTGAAAGATGACGGATGAGTAGAAAAATTGATTGAAATCAGGTCATAATTGATCGAAGATGTGTTTAGTTTATAGGCTGTAATCAAGATTCTGCTGTATATAGCGAATAGTAATAAAGATAATAATATGCTCTCGGATTCCAGGCATCAAATCTATGCGACTTTTCGCCTTCACATTAAAATTATCGGATTTGCTGGATAGCTAACAATTATAGGTGCGGCAAATGAAGGTAGTATTTCCTGGAATAGAAAAAAATATGGGGTATTAAAGATGTACAAACTTTTTCTCTCTCTTGTGGTTTGTATTTTGCTGATCAGTTGTGGTGGCGGAGGTAGTAGTGGTGGTGGGGCTCCAGCCGATCAAGATCAGGATCAATTTTTGGACAATGCCGATAACTGCCTTGAGGTTGCCAATCCCACGCAATTAGATAGTGATTCTGATGGAGTTGGTGATATCTGCGACACAACTCCATACGGGGAGGACACGGACGGCGACAGCGTAGCGGATTTGAATGATAACTGCCCAGATAAGTCCAATGTGGATCAATCAAATATTGATCTCGATGATTTAGGCGATGTCTGTGATGATGATAGAGATGGTGATGGGCGTGTAAACACTGGGGATAATTGTCCGGATGTTGCTAACGTCGATCAATCAAATATTGATCTCGATGATTTGGGTGACGTCTGTGATGATGATAGAGATGGTGACGGGCATGCAGATGATGAGGATAATTGTCCGGATATAGCGAATGCGGATCAGGATAAAGATGAGGACGAAGACGGCATAAGTGATGCCTGTGATAATTTTCATACTACCTGTATGACTGATATTACCAGGATTGAGGGTTGCCCTTATCAAGTGGATGAAGACAGTTCCACTGCCCTTGACGGGATTTGGCTGGGTTTTGTCGAAGGAGTAGAAAATGACGAAACCTCTGCAAAGGAAATAGTTAAAATGCGGCTGCTGGTGACACTTGTTACCTTGCCACCGTTACTGGGAGGGACTCAATATGCGCTGTCCTGCAATCCGTCACCCAGCACTGTGGTAACGGGTGATAAGATTAATATGGAATTTGAAAACCCATTGGATCCCAGATATAACTTCGACTTTGCTCTTGAAGTGCAAAACCATAAGGAAATGACGGGGACGGTTACAGAAGGTAGTTCATTTGCAGATAATGCTGAGGGCGATTCGCCTGGTACTTTTAACGGTACTATTATCTTAAAACGCATTGATGGTGATTTAGAAGTGACGGACTTGGGCTCTACTGCTCAGCATTATAAAACACATACAACACCCAAAATGCCGGGCCATATGAATTTGACAATAAACAAATCTGAAAATGTCATCGATACTCCTGGTGTGCCCACCTTTTGTTATGCCCAGATTGAAAGACGGGGTTCTAAGCAAGAAGAGGGGGTGGAGCGTAAATTTGTAACGACCGCGCTGGCGTTGGGCGGAGTTGATGATGTTAGTCTTGTGGAACTGTATGAACAAAATCTAGATTTTGCTAAGACGTCAGCGCATTTTTACTTTGAACAGACACAATGGCTCGACACTGAGGCAGTGGAAGCGCATGTGCTTGCTGTAAGTGGTAATTCAAATGGAGACGCTGAGCTGCTGATAAGCACAAGTTATGCGAAAGATGATTTGATGAATGCTACCGGGTTGCTGGATATTGTTGGCCCCTTTGACGCGGATGGAAAAATTATTAATGTAAGCGGCAGTATAAATGTTAGTGCCGAGAAAGGGGAAGGGGATACTGCAGATTCAATTAATATGAGTTTTGAGATTCCTATTCAAAACCTTTAAAGCAAGGACCTTTGGTAGAAGTGAAAAGGCGGGGATTTCCGCCTTTTTTATTCTGTCAGTAAAAATTCCATTAAGGCTTTTTGAGCGTGTAGTCGATTTTCCGCTTCGTTCCAAACGACAGCATCCGGCGCATCCATGAGTTCAGCGCTGACTTCTTCGCCGCGATGAGCCGGCAGGCAGTGCATAAATAGCGCATCGCTATTGGCATGACTCATCAATTCGTTATTAATCTGATAACCTTGAAAATGTTGCAGGCGTTGCGTCTGTTCATCTTCCTGTCCCATCGAGGCCCAGACATCAGTCACCAGCAAGTCGGCATTTTTTGCCGCATCAGCTGGATTGCGCAACACAGAGACGCGATTTTTATTTTCAGATACCAGTTGTGAATTGGGTTCGAACCCCTTAGGTGTGGCGATGCGTAATTCAAAATCAAATTGCCGTGCTGCATTGATATAGGATTGGCACATGTTATTGCCATCACCAATCCAGGCAACGGTTTTTCCTTGAATGCTGCCGCGATGTTCGACAAAGGTTTGCACGTCTGCCAGTAATTGGCAGGGGTGGTAGCTGTCAGTCAGTGCATTTATCACCGGCACGCTGGAGTATTGTGCAAAGCGCTCAATAATTTCATGGCCAAAGGTGCGTATCATGATGATATCGACCATCGATGATAAAACACGCGCGCTGTCTTCAATGGGTTCGCCCCGGCCTAGTTGGGTGTCTCTGGGGGAGAGAAATATCGCGTGGCCACCGAGTTGGGCCATGCCAGCTTCAAATGAGACTCGGGTGCGGGTGGATGCTTTTTCAAACACCATGCCTAGCACGTAATTTTTAAAAGGTTCCTGGCGTTGAATTTCTCGTTGTTGCTGCTTCATTTCGATCGCACGAGCGATGATTTGATTGAGTTCGGTCGGGCTGCAATCGAGAAGCGTTAAGAAATGTCTTGTCGCCTTGGAGTTGGCCTTGTGGTCAGCCATAGCAATATGTCCTATTCCGGTACCTTGCCTGTATTTATTCACGTACAGATATTCGCGTACTGATTTTTCGGTGCTGTTTTTGAGTGCTAGGTTTTCACAACGAATTAATCAGATCTACAACGAGATCGATAAGTTGATCGGCTTCATCATCATTGAGAATCAGCGGTGGTAATAATCGTATGACACAATCAGTTGTGACATTGATTAGCACGCCTCGTTTAAGTCCTTCTGCAACCAAATCGGTGCAGGGTTTATTGAGTTCGATGCCGATCATGAGTCCTTTACCTCTGATATCCACCACGCGAGTGTTACCGGCCAGTCGGGATTCAAGAGAGTGTATAATATGATCGCCTAGCTGAGCAGCGCGATCACACAGTCCTTCTTTCTGGATGGTCTGCACAACTGCCTGAGCTGCTGCACAGGCGAGCGGATTGCCACCAAAGGTTGAGCCGTGATTGCCGGGCTGGAATAATTCGGCCGCACTCCCTTGTGCCAGACAGGCGCCAATGGGTACGCCATTGGCCAGACCTTTTGCCGTGGTGATTACGTCCGGTTTGATTTCGGTGTGCTGAAAAGCGAAATAGAGACCGGTTCTGCCATTGCCGGTTTGAACCTCGTCCAGCATCATCAGCCAGTCATTGTCATCACAGAGTTTTCGAACCTCGGTCAGGTATTCCTCGGTAGCCAGATGTAAACCGCCTTCACCCTGGATGGGTTCGAGCAGAATACCAACTACATTGGGATTGTTTTCGGCGATGGTTTGCAAGGCCGGCAAATCGTTGAGGGGTGCCCGGACAAATCCAGATACCAGGGGCTCAAACCCTGCTTGTATTTTTCGATTACCCGAGGCACTCAGTGTTGCCAGTGTGCGGCCGTGAAATGCATGGTCCAGCACAATAATCACCGGTTTTTCGATGCCGCGTTGATGACCGTGCAAGCGGGCCAGCTTAATAGCTGCCTCATTGGCTTCGGCACCGGAGTTACAGAAAAAGACACGCTCCATGCCTGAGATAGCGCATAAGGTTTTGGATAATTGTTCCTGAACCGGAATACGAAAAATATTGGAAGTGTGTAACACCTGCTGCGCTTGATGGTGAATTGCTTCGGTTACGCCAGGGTGCGCATGCCCTAAAGCGCATACGCCGATACCGCTCAAAGCATCAAGATAGCGATTGCCTTTTTCATCATATAACCAGGCGCCATCTCCATGAGAGAAGGCAATATCCAATCGGGCGTAGGTGTTCATCAGTGATAATGTGCTCATGCTAACGGATTCACAGTTGCATTAAGGCGTTTACAAATGTTTAGAAACGCAAAAAGGCAGCTAAAGCTGCCCAGTAAAGGGTGTAATAGTAAAGCTTCTATTCATGCTTGGCAACGGTCTTTATATTATCAATAATCCATACTGAGAGGGTTGTGAGCTAAATGTGGGTTAAAAGTGGGGTTATATGGCAGTGTCAAGACCTGAGACCGTGCTGAACGGCATTCAATTGGGGGTTTTTGCCAGTCGATTGGATGCCGTTTGTGATGAGATGGGCGCAGTTCTGCGAAGGGCAGCATTTTCTCCCAATATCAAGGATCGCTTGGATTTCTCCTGTGCTGTTTTTGATGCTGATGGTCAATTGTGCGCGCAGGCGGCTCATATTCCGGTTCATCTTGGGAGTATGGCCTACGCCATGTCAGGTCTTGTGAATCAAACATCCTGGCAAGCTGGTGATATGTTGGTGTTGAATGACCCTTTTATGGGCGGCACTCATTTACCTGATGTGACATTGATTGCTCCGGTTTTTGTTGATGAAAGTTTACAGGGATTTGTCGCAAATCGTGCTCATCATGCCAATATTGGCGGCGATTGTCCTGGTTCCATGCCTTTGTCGACTCATCTGTCAGAAGAAGGGATTGTTATCGAACCAGTACACCTGATACGCAGTGGTCAACTGCAACAGCAGGTGTGGCAGCGCATTACTTCAGTTCAAGACGAACAGGGTTTTTCTGGAGGGGACTTTGCTGCCCAAATCAGTGCCAACAGGACCGGTGTTGAGCGTTTGCAGGCGTTGATCAGTCGCCAGTCGATTGCCTGGTTTAGAGAGGGGTTATCACAGCTGAATCAATATGCAGAGCGCCTGGCGCGTGCGGAGTTGAAGAAAATACCTGCTGGGCAATACAGTTTCAGTGATGTGATGGATGATGATGGTGCTGGAAACTGTGATATACCGATTAAGGTGACTATACGAGTAGAGGATGGGTCGGTTATTGTCGATTTCACGGGCTCTGCCATGCAGGTTCCTGGGAATATAAACTGCCCTTTGCCCGTCGCCGCAGCGGCAGTTTATTACGTTTTTCGCTGTTTGATGCCCTCCTATGCGCCAGCTTGTGCTGGTTTGTTTAAATCTATTAAAATTGTCGTGGAAAAGGGCAGTTTGTTGGATGCACAACGTCCGGCAGCGGTTGCAGCCGGAAATGTGGAAACATCAACGCGCATTGTCGATGTGATATTAGGTGCACTGGCGCAGGCGATGCCGGAGCGGATCCCCGCAGCAAGTCAGGGCACGATGAACAATATTGCGATGGGATATCGACAGGTACAGCCAGAGCAGCCAGATAAAAGAGCCTGGGATTACTATGAGACAATTGCCGGTGGTATGGGGGCTGGATCTTCAAGTGCTGGGCTTCATGCGGTACACAGTCATATGACGAATACGCTAAATACGCCGGTTGAAAGTCTTGAAATGCACTATCCTCTGCGTATTCGACGTTACCAGATACGTCGAGATTCTGGTGGCGATGGTGCCCATCCCGGGGGCAATGGCTTGTTGCGCGAGTTTGAGTTTCTCACCGATACCAGTGTAACGATATTGAGCGAGCGCCGTCGTCATCGAGCCTGGGGGCTTGCTGGGGGAGAGCCCGGTCTGTGTGGTGAAAACTGGTACAACGGCATTGAGCTTGCGGGAAAGTGCCAAATTCAGGCAAAATCGGGTGATCACTTGTTGATTGCAACGCCAGGCGGTGGCGGATACGGTAAAAAAAATCACTAGCGGATATCTTTATATTATAAAGCCAAGTAATATTGTCCAATATTGAGTGAGAGTCGTTGAGAGTTGAGAAATGGTGTTTCCATGTCAGCAGCTTTTTGTCATTTTGCAGGTGGCTAAGTTAAACTGGACTAAGTTAAACTGGACTAAGCTAAACAGTAATAAGTGCTGCAGTAGAGAATTGAGAAAATATCCATGGATACTATTGATACTATTAAAGACCAAATTACCAATAACCCGATTATCATATATATGAAAGGTTCTCCCAATGAGCCGCAATGTGGCTTTTCTGCTCGCACCGCTCAAGCTTTAATGGCTTGCGGTGAGCGATTTGCCTATGTTGATATTCTTGCCAATCCGGAAATTCGCGTTGAACTGCCCAAATATGCCAACTGGCCGACATTTCCCCAGCTATGGGTAGATGGCGAACTGGTTGGTGGTTGTGACATTGTTTGTGAAATGCATGAAAAGGGCGAGTTGGAACTACTAATCAAAGAAGCAGCTGAAAAAGCCAAGGAATCATAGCTGCAAAGGCTATCCATCATTGCCGGAAAACCTGATTCACTTGGAGGGCAATATCGCACCCGCTACAGTTTATATACGGAATCTTGTGCGGAAGGTAATATTGCAGAGCGGTGATTTTCAACAGGCGCTGTTGACGACAATGTCTTCGTAAATTATGACGTATTCCCCGGATTCACTGCGGATCTGGATTAATGATCTAAGTGTGTAAAACATCACTCTCAGCCCAAACGATCGTCCGGATGGCTCTGTGCTCGGCGCAGTGATTGCAGTATCGCTTCCTTCTGTGGTGGATGCTGTGACGCAGGCGTTTACCGCAGATGCGCCGCCATACGATGGAATTGTGCCGCTGCATATGCAAAGTGATCTAGACTTTGAGTTTGATAATTATTTTGGTGATGATGGCAATAATCCGGTAGGTCATACAAACACTAATACTTCCTTGCTTCAACTGTCCAATTGGCAACTTGTTTTCTACAATATAAAGGACATTTACTAACGAGATAATAACAGTCAGAATGCCAAGATGCCTGCTGCCAATTTGCCTGCTTTTGCTTTGCACGTTGAGCTCGCAGTTGCTCGCCGCAGTAAATTTGTCCAAATGCTTATTGCGCTCCCCTAGTGTGCCCGCCAGCATTACAGCACGATGCGGCTCATTGTCGGTGGTAGAAAACCCTGCGGACAGTGACAGCAAGCGCATTAATTTACACATTGCTATTGTGCCTGCCAAAGCGGCAAAAGTACTGAAAGACCCTGTTGTGCTGCTGGCCGGAGGACCCGGTCAAGCGGCCAGTGAATCCTACCCTATATTGGCTCAGGCGCTGGCAGCTGTGAATCGGCAGCGGGATATTCTTCTTGTTGACCAGCGTGGAACGGGGCAATCCAATCGAATGGACTGCACACAAGATAATTCGATGTCACTATTGCGTCCGAGCGATACCGAAGTTCTATCACAGGTAAAAGAATGCTTGAAGCAACTGCCGGGGGATCCTCGCTTCTATGCAACACCCTATGCTGTTGATGATCTGGAGCAGGTGCGCCAGCGCTTGGGTTATTCAAAATTGAATCTTTACGGTGTGTCCTATGGCTCTCGTGTGGCGTTTGCTTACCTGCGTAAATATCCGAATAATGTGCGTACAGCAACCCTTGATGGCGTAGTGCCTGCAGACCAGTTGTTGGGCAAACAAACCGCTATCAATATGCAGCATGTGCTGGGGTTGCAACTTTCTCGCTGTAGCGCAAACCCGCAATGCAAAACAAACTACCCTGATCTTAAGGAAGGTTTAAGAAAAGCATTTTACTTTCTTCAGAAAAACCCACAAAAACTATCTGTCCGTCATCCACGTACAGGTAAGGCAACCGAAGTCAGTGTCGATGGCGATATGCTTGCCCAGACTGTTCGCCTGTTGAGCTACTCGCCCGAAACGGTCACCTTACTGCCACTGTTCATCAAGCAGACCATTGACGGTGATTATCAGGCCGTCGCCGCACAAGCATTGATGATATTCGATTCACTTAAAAACCAGTTTGCCGCCGGTATGGCGCTGTCAGTGAGTTGTAGTGAGGATGCGCCCTTCTATGCCTTCGAGTTCTCCAATGATAAAAAAAACAAAGATGGGCAAGCGAAGAGCAATGGATTTTTGTTATTGGGTGATACCATCGAAAAAAACATTCGGCTGCAATGCAGTATCTGGCCCAAAGCAGAGCTGTCTGACAGCTTTAAGCAGATGGTGAGATCTGATTTGCCAGTTCTTTTATTGTCAGGTGAATACGACCCGGTGACGCCACCTGCCTGGGCTGAACGTGTACGAAAACATCTGCCCAATAGCAAGCACCTGATAGCGCCGGGACAGGGACACAATGTTCTGCCACGGGGTTGTATTGCTGCAATCTATACAGATTTTGTTGAGCATGCCTCCACTGCTGAACTAGAAACCAAATGCCTTGAAAATTTGGGCCCTTTACCGTTTTTTCTTAATTCAGGAGGGCCAGCTCCGTGATTACGGTGGATAAAATTAAAAAGTCATTTGCCGGTGTCGATGCAGTGAAATCGGTTTCCTTTTCCGCAAAGGACGGTGAAATCACTGGCTTATTGGGTCCCAACGGGGCTGGCAAGACCACGACTTTACGCATGTTATATTCCCTTTATCAACCGGAGTCTGGCTGCATCACTGTTGATGGTATGGACCCGATGAGTGCCCCAATAGAGGTGCGTAAAAAACTGGGGGCGCTGCCCGATAGTCGTGGTCTCTACCGTCATCTGACGGCGCGAGAGAATATCCGCTATTTTGGACAGCTACATGGCATGTCCAGTGTTGAGCTGGATAAGCGTACTGCTGAGTTGATCGATTTATTGGGCATTGCGCAGATCGCAGATCGCCGTACTGCAGGTTTTTCGCAAGGAGAACGAGTTAAAGTGGCGATTGCCCGTGCTGTGGTTCATCAGCCGCAAAACATCCTGTTGGACGAACCCACCAATGGGTTGGATGTCAGCAGTACGCGGGCATTACGTGCCTTTTTAAAACAACAGCGCGATTCGGGTCGTTGTGTACTTTTCTCCAGCCATATTATGCAGGAGGTTATGGCACTATGTGATCGCATTGTTGTTATCGCTCATGGCCTGGTGGTGGCCGATGGCCGCGCTGATGAATTACTTGAGAAAACAGGAAAAACAGATTTGGAAGATGCCTTCGTCAGTTTGGTGGATATTGATAGTTCATCATCAGGGAATGTCGGAGCACAGACATGACAAGCGCGCTCTGGGCTGTTTTTCGAAAAGAACTTATTGAAAATCTTCGTGATGTACGCACTCTCGCCTCGGCTCTGTTGATTGGCCCGCTCATGGGGCCGCTTTTATTTGCTGGTTTGTTTACTCTGATTGTTAACACTGAAAAACAGCGGGCGGAGCAGGAGATGGAGCTGCCGGTAGCAGGTGCCGAGCATGCTGCAAACCTGGTTAGCTATCTCAAGCAACAGGGCGTAAAAATCTTGCCGCCGCCAGAGGATATCGAGCAATCAATTGCCAATAATGAATACAATATCATACTGATTATTCCTGAAGGCTTTGCCTCGCAATGGCAACAGGTAGAACCGGCCACTGTTGAGCTCGTGTTTGACAAATCTCGCAAGGATGCCAGCCGTGATATTGTGTTAACCCAATCCTTGTTGGCTGCCTACAGTGCTCAGATTGGCCAGTTGCGACTACTGGCCCGCGGAATCAAGCCCTCGGTGCTCAACGCACTGGCAGTGGATCATCAGGATCTGTCCACGCCGGAAAGTCGAGGTGCATTATTAATGGTCATCTTGCCGTTGTTTGTGGTGATGTCATTATTTATTGGAAGCATGTATCTGGCTATCGATAGCACTGCCGGTGAGCGTGAGCGCCAGTCACTGGAGCCACTACTAATGGTGCCGGTACCGAGATGGCAAATAGCCATGGGCAAGCTGGTGGCAACGCTTTCTTTTTCACTGTTTTCACTGTTATTAACACTGATTGGTTTTGCCTTGGCTATGCGTATGGTGCCATTGGAGGAGCTTGGGATGAAGTTATCGCTGGGCAGCACAAATGTCGTCATTCTGTTTCTTATTGCAGCACCCCTGGCTCTGGTGGCTTCTGCATTGCAGACGGTTATTGCAGCCTTTGCCCGCAGTTTTCGTGAGGCACAAACCTATCTCAGTGTGTTGATGCTAATTCCAGTGTTGACCGCAGCTAGTATTCAGTTTCTGCAAGATAAGTCATCCTTACTTTTATCTCTGCTGCCGGTATTAGGGCAGAGCCTGCAAATGGAATTGATTATTCGTGGCGAAGCGGCTCCACTTGGCGCAACCATGCTGACGGCACTGGTATCAATGGTGCTGGGCTCGCTTCTCTGTCTGCTGGTAGCCTGGTTATATAACCGGGAAGATTTTTTGTAGGAGAGTGCTTTCTCGCCTAGGAGAATATGTCGCAAAAGACAGAATACAGTTGTTCCGGTTACGACGTTGAGTGGTGATATGTTTCTACAAATGCCCCAGTTCAGGTTGAATTTTTTGTAGCATGGCTTTGAAGACTTTCGGGTTGCCGCAAACAATATTGCCGCTTTTTAGAAAGTCGTGACCGCCTTTGAAGTCGCTGATCAGGCCTCCGGCTTCCTGTATGAGCAGAGCGCCAGCGGCGATATCCCACTCTCTGAGTCCGATCTCCCAGAATCCGTCAACACGACCGGCAGCAACGTAAGCCAAGTCCAGGGAGGCGGCACCAGCTCTACGGATGCCAGCGGTGCATTCACACAGGGCTTTCATGCTGCTGAGATAGCTGTCAATGTTTTCCTGTTGGCGTGATCTGTAAGGTATGCCGGTTGCCAGCAGTGCGCCATCGAGACTTTTACGTTTGGAGACCCTTATTCGTCGGTCATTTAATTGTGCACCGTGACCTCGGCTGGCGGTGAATTCTTCTTGTCGAACGGGATCGACAATGACGGCGTGCTCCAGGCGTCCCTTAAATACACATCCGATAGAGACGGCATAGTGGGGGAT
Organism: Gammaproteobacteria bacterium; assembly: GCA_003353945.1. GTDB lineage: Bacteria > Pseudomonadota > Gammaproteobacteria > Pseudomonadales > PIVM01 > PIVM01. The sequence goes on along the minus strand of PIVM01000005.1, from coordinate 7,670 downwards.
GCCACGGATATAATTTGTGGTGCCATCGAGCGGGTCAATCACCCACATGTATTCTGCGCCTTCGTCTTTGCCGGGTTGTATTCCGCCTTCCTCACCCATAATGCCATGGTCGGGGTAGGCCTTGCGCAGATGGTAAATGATTTCCTGTTCTGCAGCGCGATCGACCTCTGTGACAAAGTCGTTGTGACTTTTACTTTCAACCGTTATATGGTCGAGCTTTTCAGTATAGTGAAGAATAAGTTCGCCGGCTTTACGGGCTGCGCGTAGCGCGATATTTACCATTGGTTGCATAAGGATTGTCTGTTGCAGAGTGCTTGAAGAAGGCGCGCGATTATATACCTATTGCGATAATGATTACAGGCTTAGCTATTGTGGGTGTGGAATTATCTTTTTTTCACGCCCCTGGCGTATTTATTTGCTACAATCGCGCGCTTTTCTGCTCAGCTTACATAACAGGTAATGTCGGTCAATGGCAGCATCAATGGACAATATTCGTATCGTGCTGGTGAACACCAGTCATCCCGGCAATATCGGCGGTGTGGCGAGGGCGATGAAAAATATGGGCTTAAGTCGGCTGTATTTGGTTAAGCCCAAACGGTTTCCTGCCGAGGATGCTGTATGGCGTGCGGCCAGTGCGAGGGAGTTGCTTGATCATGCTGTGGTTACCGAGACGCTTGATGAGGCCTTGGAAGGTTGTGGTTTGATTATTGGCACCAGCGCACGGGAGCGGCGCATACCCTGGCCGTTGCTGGACCCGCGCCAATGTGCCAGGCAGGTGCAGGAGGAAAGCTCTCAACATCCGGTAGCGCTTCTGTTTGGTCGCGAGGACCGTGGTTTGACCAATGCTGAATTACGCAAATGCCATTATCATGTGCATATTCCCACCAGTGAGGATTACAGTTCTTTAAATTTAGCTGCAGCGGTTCAAGTGATAGCCTACGAGCTGCGAATGGCGTTGATTGAGCAGGGGAGTGTGGATCGAGGTTTGGTTCGAGATTGGGATGTTGAGCCGGCGAGCAATATGGAAATGGAGTATTTTTACGAGCATCTGGAGGCGGTATTGATGCAAATCGACTTTATTGATCCTGTGACTCCACGACAATCCATGACGCGTCTTCGCCGGTTGTTTAACCGGGTTAGGATGGATCGGATGGAATTGGCGATGTTGAGAGGAGTATTGACAAACGTAGAAAAAGTGTGTAAATAGGTTGTAAGTTAATTGCGTGGCGGTGAGTGCCATACTGATTGATGATGCTAAGATGATGTTAAATAGTAGGTGTCAAACTTTAGATACTATAGTTAAACGATAATGTATGCAGTTTCTTTGATTTCACCGCGTTGATTTTTTTAATACCTTCACGATAATAAGCCTTCCGTTTTTATTAATATCCGCTCTAAGAATAAACCAATTAATACTTGATTAAAATGCTGGGTTATTGCATAATGAGCCCGTCACAAATAAAAGGCGGGTAAATGTTATGCGTTTAACTACAAAAGGTCGGTACGCCGTAACGGCAATGCTTGATTTAGCAATTCACTCAGGTTCTGGTCCCATTAGTCTGGCTGACATCTCTGGGCGACAGGAGATCTCGTTGTCATATCTTGAGCAGTTGTTTGCAAAACTGCGCAGAAATGATCTTGTCAGCAGTGTTCGTGGTCCAGGTGGTGGTTATCGTTTAAGTCGCGATAGTTCGGAAATATTCGTAGCTCAAATCGTTGATGCAGTTAACGAGAATGTAGATGCTACCGGATGTGGTGGCTTGAACGACTGTCAGGACGGAGATACCTGCTTGACGCACACGCTCTGGCGTGATTTGAGTCAGCAGATTCATGACTTTCTGAGCGATATCAGCTTAGACAGTCTGGTGAAACGCAATGAGGTACAGTACGTCTCTGCACGTCAAGACCAAAAGGAAGTGGAATTCGTTGAACTTGGCGGCGAACAGCAGTCGGCAGTGTTATAAAAAGATTATTAGTGCGTATTGTTATTAAAAAAATGAACCGGTGCTGATACTGGAGTGATTTAATGAGAGTGCCGATATACCTTGATTATTCAGCGACTACGCCTGTAGACCCAAGAGTTGCTGCAAAAATGTGTGATTGTTTGACTGCAGATGGGAATTTTGGAAATCCTGCATCGCGATCACACGCCTTCGGCTGGAAAGCCGAGGAGGCAGTAGAAATTGCCCGTCGCGAGGTTGCTGAGTTGATCCAAGCCGACCCAAGGGAAATCGTTTGGACATCGGGGGCTACGGAGTCTAATAACCTGGCTATTAAGGGAGCGGCTCATTTCTATAGGAAAAAAGGAAAGCACATAATAACTTCGAAAATCGAGCACAAAGCAGTATTGGATACTTGTCGTCAGCTTGAGCGCGAAGGTTTTGAAGTAACCTATCTGACACCTGATGAGAGCGGTATTATCGAGCCTCAGATGGTTGCGGATGCCATTCGCGAAGACACGACTTTGGTGTCTGTGATGCATGTTAATAACGAAATTGGTGTGATTAACGACATTCAGGCGATTGGAGAGGTAACGCGTGCCAACAAGGTATTGTTGCACGTCGATGCGGCGCAAAGCGCGGGTAAGATACCGATCAATCTTGATGAGATGAAAGTTGACCTATTGTCTATCTCAGCGCACAAAATATACGGGCCGAAAGGCGTTGGAGCTTTGTATGTGCGACGTAAACCGAGAGTTCGTCTGGAAGCTCAAGTCCACGGTGGAGGGCATGAGCGAGGGATGCGTTCAGGTACGTTGGCGACACATCAAATTGTTGGTATGGGCGAGGCTTTCCGTATTGCAAAGCTTGAGATGGCTGATGAGAACGAACGTATTTTGCAGCTGCGTCACCGAATGTGGCGGGAATTGAACCGCATCGAAGAAGTGTATGTTAATGGTGATGAGGTTCAACGTGTGGCTGGTAATTTGAATGTCAGCTTTGCTTTTGTGGAAGGTGAGTCACTATTAATGGCGCTAAAAGATCTTGCCATTTCTTCTGGGTCAGCATGTACGTCAGCAAGCCTTGAGCCCTCCTATGTGTTGAGGGCATTAGGGTTGAACGATGAATTGGCTCACAGTTCTCTACGCTTTAGTATCGGCCGATTCACCACGCAGGAAGAGATTGATTTCGCAGTAGAAAAAATTACACACGCAGTAAAGAAATTGCGGGAAATGTCTCCCTTATGGGATATGTATAAAGAGGGTGTTGACCTTGACTCCATTGAATGGGCGGCCCATTGATATGGGTTAATTGAAGTTCTGGGTGCGTATGATTAAATGATGCTCTGATCCTCAGGTGACGAGCGGTATAGGAGAAGCAGCATGGCCTATAGTGATAAAGTATTAGATCACTACGAGAATCCGCGCAATGTGGGCGCCTTGGATGATAAAGATGATAGCGTTGGTACAGGGATGGTGGGGGCTCCGGCCTGCGGTGATGTCATGCGCCTACAAATTAAGGTGGGTGATAGTGGTGTTATTGAAGATGCCAAGTTTAAAACCTATGGTTGTGGTTCAGCGATAGCGTCGAGTTCCTTGTTGACCGAATGGGTTAAGGGTAAAACACTGGATGAAGCTGAATCTATTAAGAATACTGAAATTGCAGATGAGCTGGCGCTGCCTCCTGTAAAAATACATTGTTCGGTGTTGGCTGAAGATGCCATCAAAGCAGCTGTGAGTGATCTCAGGAAAAAGAAAGTGGATGCAGGCAGCTAAAGAGGAGCTAAATGAGTTAGCTGGAAAAATAGCTGAAGGGAGTAGTCGAGTTCACTCTGAATGTTTGTGTTTTTGAGGAAGACTGATGACAGTGACATTAACTGAAAGTGCAGCCCAGCATGTTGCGAGAAACCTTGATAATCGGGGGCACGGTTTGGGAATACGCCTGGGTGTACGCACATCCGGTTGCTCTGGTATGGCTTACGTATTGGAATTTGTCGATGAGGCTGATTCAGACGATAGCATTTACGAAGGACATGGGGTCAAAGTATTTGTTGATCCCAAGAGTCTGGTGTATCTGGAAGGTACGGAATTGGATTTTATTAAAGAGGGCCTGAACGAGGGTTTCAAGTTTCGAAATCCGAATACCACGGGTGAATGCGGGTGTGGTGAAAGCTTCACTGTTTAACGAGTTTTGTTAGTCCCAGATACTAATAAATGAAATAGAAAACATCACAGGAATAAACGGGCTCAGACATGTCATATTCGTTTGAGTGTTTAGACCGCCATATAGATCAGATGCTCACGTGATTATCGATAAAAACTATTTCGAAGTCTTCGGCTTGCCAGAGCAGTATTCAATTGATCTATCCCGATTGAAAGTCTGCTATCGGGAACTCCAAAAAGAATTTCATCCAGACCGCTATGCCAGCGGGTCAAAGAGTGAAATTCGTCTTGCACTTCAATATTCAACTTATATCAATGAGGCCTATGAAAGGCTAATTTCACCACTGAAACGGGCTGAATATCTTTTGTTTAGAAAAGGTGTGGAGCAGGATCAAGCCAAGACAATGTCGTCCGATGCAGGCTTTCTAATGCAGCAAATTGCGTGGAGGGAATCATTGGGCGATGTCAGGCAGGCTAGTGATCCTGATGCGGCGCTTGAAACGCTGTCTGATCAAATATCCCATGAGCAGCTACAGATGCAGCAGGCTTTTGAAAAAAGTTACCTGCAGCTGGATATGGAGACAGCGCTAGCAGCGTTAGATAAAATGAGATTCGTAGAAAAACTTCAGCAGGAAATTACTTTGCTTGAGGAAGAGCTAATAGATTATTAAGTTTGCTTATTCTCGGACAGGTCCCTAAGTACAGGCATAGAAAAAGGTTATATGTAGAAAATGGCGCTTTTAAATATCGCAGAACCTGGCCAGACTCCAGAACCTCATCAGCGTAAACTGGCGGTTGGGATCGATTTGGGGACGACTAATTCTCTTGTGGCCTCAGTGCGCAGTGGCACTGCGGAAACGATTGAGGATGAACAAGGCCAGAGCCTGTTGCCTTCTGTCGTGCGGTACTTTAAAGACGGTTATGTTGTCGTGGGCGAACGGGCGCTGCAGGCAGCTGCCGCCGATGCAGGCAATACAATCGTGTCAATCAAACGCCTGATGGGGCGGGGTATTGAAGATGTTAGCCGCCTGGCAGAACAACTACCTTATCAATTTGAGTCGCGACAGGATAATGTGCCAGCCATAAAGACCGTTGCTGGAGCAGTAACGCCGGTGCAAGTTTCTGCGGAGATACTAAAGGCGCTGGCTGAACGCGGTCGCCAATCATTAGGTGGGCAGCTTCAGGGAGCTGTGATTACTGTTCCCGCTTATTTTGATGAGGCGCAACGCCAGGCAACCAAAGATGCAGCCACTCTGGCGGGTGTGAAAGTTCTACGTTTGCTGAATGAACCAACGGCTGCTGCGGTTGCTTATGGTTTTGATCAGCAGGAGGAAGATACAACCATTGCTGTGTTTGATTTAGGTGGTGGTACCTTTGATATTTCAGTATTGCGTCTTCAACGTGGCGTGTTTGAAGTCTTGTCCACTGGAGGAGACTCTGCGTTAGGCGGCGATGATTTTGATCACAGCATTGCTGAATGGATATTACAGCAGGCCAATTGGCAGGGTGAACTGGAGCCATCCAGTCATCGTCGCTTGCTAGAAGCTGCTCGACAGGTTAAAGAGCAGTTGACCGAATCTGATGAGGCGACGATCTCTCTTGAGGATGTTGTAGGGTGGAAAGGTACTCTGGATCGAGTACAATTTTATGAGTTGACTGATCCGCTGATCAATCGTTGTATTCGATCCTGCAAGCGAGCAATAAAGGACGCCCGTATTAGAGTCGATGAGGTTGATAATGCCATTATGGTTGGTGGTTCAACGCGCATGCCTCGGGTTCGGGAAAAAGTGGGTGAGTTGTTTGGCAAACCACCCTTGGTTAACCTAAATCCGGATACTGTTGTCGCCATAGGTGCGGCGTTCCAGGCTGATGTCTTGATAGGCAATAAACCCGACAATGAAATGCTGTTGCTGGATGTCATTCCGCTGTCGCTGGGACTGGAAACTATGGGAGGGCTGGTAGAAAAGATAATCCATCGAAATACGACCATTCCTATCTCCAGGGCTCAGGAGTTCACTACCTACAAGGATGGTCAGACGGCTTTGGCTGTTCATGTGGTGCAAGGTGAGCGCGAGATGGTAGAGGATTGTCGCTCGCTGGCGCGATTTGAGCTAAGAGGTATTCCTCCAATGACCGCTGGTGCGGCAAGAATTTTAGTGACCTTTCAAGTTGATGCCGACGGACTGTTAAGTGTTTCAGCGAAAGAGACCATCAGTGGTATAGAAAGTCAGATTCAGGTGAAACCTTCTTATGGGTTAACGGAAGATTCCATATCAGATATGTTGAGGGCATCCTTTGAGCATGCGAAAGAGGATCGTGATGCACGCATGTTACGCGAGCAGCAGGTTGAGGCCGAACGTATGCTTGAGGCGACGGAAGTCGCTCTCATTGCCGATGGCGATTTGCTATTATCTTGTGATGAAAGGCATATCTTGGAGCAGGCAATGGCAAAATTGCGTTGCCAGCACGATACGGGCGATGTCGCTTCGATAAAGCGGGAAATCGAGTTATTGGCTCAGGCCAGTGAGGTTTTTGCGGAACGAAGAATGGATCGATCCATCAAAAAGGCATTAAAAGGCCATACGCTGGATGAGCTGGACGAAGAGGAATAGCAAAATGCCACAGATAGTTGTATTACCCCATGAAACCCTGTGTCCAGAGGGGGCTGTTATTGAAGGTACAAGCGGTGACAGTCTCTGTAAAACTTTACTGAAAAATGATATTGAAATAGAGCATGCCTGTGAGATGTCTTGTGCTTGCACCACCTGCCATGTGATTGTGCGAGAAGGTTGTGATTCACTGGAAGAGCCGGACGAGCTAGAGGATGATTATCTCGATAAGGCTTGGGGTTTGGAGCCCGAATCTCGTCTCAGTTGTCAGGCTGTTATCGCTGAGGATGATCTGGTCGTAGAGATTCCCAAGTACACGATAAATATGGTCTCTGAGCATAATTGAAGCGAACCGAAGGGAGCGTACGATGAAATGGGTGGATGTCTACGATATTGCCATAGAATTGGCAGAAAAGTTTCCCGATGTAGATCCGAAAGATGTAAATTTTGTTGATCTGCGAGATTGGGTTATTGCTCTGGAAGATTTTGATGATGATCCATCACACAGTGGTGAAAAAGTGCTGGAAGCGATTCAGGCAGCCTGGCTTGAGGAGCTTGATTAGAGGTGAGTGCCGAATCAGAGTAAATCAGGTAAATTTGTAATAAGGGCCACAAAGAATAAATTTCCCAGGATTATGTGTAAAAGATTGGATATATTATTTTCGATCTAATCTGACAGCAGATGTTTTAACTCCTATAGATTCTCACTGGCTCAGTTTCGCACTCACTAATCCTGTTACGTAGTTTGAAACCGCACTGGTTTCGAACGAGTATTTGACATATAGGGTGAGTGGTTTAGTAGCTGTTAACCTCGCCGGTAGCGATCGTTTTTACATTGGATTGTTGGACGAAGCCGCTGCGCGGCAGAAACCCAAATTCTAAACAATAATTCCTCTACGTACCCACGCCCGGGTACGATCATAGAGGAATTATCTTATGAACAAAGCACAGCAAAAGAA